>JAJYTW010000281.1 GCA_021792855.1 Actinomycetes bacterium | reverse complement strand
TTGGCGAGCACGCCGGGGTGACGGTAGATCGCGCCGGTCACCAGCGTGAGCAGCCTGGCCCGGGTCGTGCAGGCGGCCAGATAGCCCAGCGTCGTGTACGCCTCGAGCATCTCCCGGTCGGCCGGTCCGATCGACCTGATCTGGAAGAAGTGATCCATCACCGAGATGAACTCGAAGCCCGCCTGGTCCGCCGTGCGCGCCACGGCCGCCAGGTCGGCGCCCAGCCTGGCGGGACCGCCGGGCGAGGTGAAGTCGGGAATCTGAAGCCCAAGCCGCATTGGAGCACCCCCAGTACCGGTCGGCGCCGGCCCGGTAGCCATGCTCCCCGGATCGACGCCGACTGCCGCCACCTGGCCGGACCGCGCCTGGCAATGGCCCGTGTTAGCCCGCGACGGCGGCCGCCGCCAGGTCCCGACGTTACCGCGCATTCAGCTGGCGGGCGTGACCTCCGCTAATGGATGTGCAGGTTCACCCCGAGCAGCAACAGCCACCAGAGCAGCACGGCGAGCACCGCCGAGCCGATGACCTTGAGCACGCCGATCGTCAGGTAATGCCGGGCGATGGCGACGATGATTCCGATGATCAGGTATGCCAGGCCGACGAAGCTGACCGAAAATCGCTTACGCATTGTGCTCCAGCTCCGATCTTTCCTACCTTTTGCAGATGGACACTCTTCCCTGCCCTGCTGAGATTAATGTCCCTTACCGCAAAAGGACAGCCGCAATCACCCGCCCGTTATTGACAACGATTTTCACCATCGTGAAACACGAACACCTGGCACCAGATAACGCCTGGAAGCACATAGCAGACTAATCGCCCATGAGTCGACTGAGCAGCACGGACTACGAGTCCGGCAGCACTTTTAATAACTGCTTGTTACCACTTCGTTATGGCACGTAATTGATTTTGCCTCCCCGCCGAAGTTTCTGCATAATGAAAGAAGTCAAGTGCGGACAACTCAAGCTGGCAACAACCCCTCACCGCCAGCAAGGGAGTGATCACTATGACGACACTTCGAGTCCCACGCAGTCGCGGCGCCATTAGCGGAGTTCTGCTGATACTCCTCGGCATCTGGGGCGGCTGCATTCCTTTCGTGGGCCCCTACGCAAGCTTCGGCTACACGCCCGACCGTGCCTGGGCAGTAACCTCCGGCCGGGTCTGGCTCGAGATCGCGCCGGCCGCGGTCACGGTGGCCGGCGGCCTGCTTCTGGTCCTCACCAGGATGCGGCCGGTCGCCATCTTCGGCGCGGTCGCGGCCATGCTCGGCGGGGCCTGGTTCGCCGTCGGCACCGTGATCGCCCCGCTTTGGGCAGGGGCAGCGCCGACCCAGGGTTCGCCGCTTGGCGGCACGGTCATCCGGATGTTCGAGCAGATCTCGTTCTTCCCTGGCCTCGGCGTGGTGATCGTCGCCCTGGCGGCGATCGCCGCCGGCAGGCTGTCGGTGGTCTCGCTGCGCGACACGCGCCGGGCGGGGCCGGGCGATGAGGCCGGCCCGATCGACAGCACCGACCGCGATGCCGACCAGGAGAGCGCGCCGCACGCCGATGCGACCGTTACCCCGGCCTAGCCCGTCGCCGCATCCGCGCTCGCGGCACACGCCACCGCACCCGGTCAGCGGCCGGTCAGGAACACCGCGCCCCGGCCGGCAGCACCCTGCTGCCGGCCGGGGCGGCGTGCGCTCGCCGGGTAACCGGGAACGGCCGGTGGCGGATGATCGTTAGCTGGTCGAAGCTGGATGCGTGTTCCCGTTTGCTGCTCTTTGTCTGATGTGTCGTGAGCAGAGGCATCCCCCTGCCTGACACCTGAGGCGAGCCGTTGAGATGAGCAGTTCCGGGTACGCCGGTGCGCCTGGCCATGCCATGCCGCCGTCAGCGCCGCGCCGCGGCGCGCAGTTGCTCGCCAACCTGGCGGTGGTCGGCCTAATCGCCTCCATCATCGTGCTGGTCGCGGCGTCGATCATCCGGCCCGACTGGATGTTCCCGCACCTCAGTACCCCGGCCAGCGGGCCGCCATGGCAGCTTTCCGGGGCCAGAGTCTCACCCGGCGCGGTCACGATCGCCCTCTGGCTGGCCGCACTCGCGGGCGGCGGCGGTGTCGCGGGCGGACTCCTCGCCGTGCGCCGGGGTGCGCATATCTCGGTCCGGCTGCTCCTCATCCTCGGCGCGGTGGCCGTCGCGGCACTGACCGTGCTTCCGCCGGTCGGGTCGAGCGACGCCCTGGACTATGCCGCGTATGGCCGGATCGCCGCTCTCGGCCGTGATCCGTACCTGGTCGCACCGCACTTCCTGCGCGCCATGCATGGCGCGTTCGCCCGGGCCGTGCCGCGAATCTGGCAGCATCAGGTCAGCGTCTACGGACCGTTCGCGACGGCCGAGCAGTACCTGGCCGCGAGACTCGGCGGCACGTCGATCGCACGGGTGGTCTTCTGGCTGAAACTGCCGAACGCGCTCGCCTATGGCGCCATCGCCCTGGTCATCGACCGGCTGACCCGCTCCGAGCCGGCCCTCCGGTTGCGCGCTCACCTGCTCTGGACGGTCAACCCGCTGCTGCTGTGGGTCATCGTGGCGGCCGGGCACCTGGACGTCCTGGCCGCCGCGGCCGGGCTGATCGCCCTGGCTCTGGTCGGCCGGCCAGCCGCCGCCGGGCCGCATGACGACATCGCGACTCCGGCGCTGTGGCGGATAGCCGCCGCCGGCGCCCTGATCGGCCTCGCCGCCGGAATCAAGATCAACTACGCGGTGTACGGGCTGGGCCTGGCCTGGCTGCTGCGACGGTCCTGGCGAGCGGTCGCCGTCGCGACGGCCGGCGCGACGGCCGTCCTGGTGCCCGCCTATCTCTGGGCCGGGTATCCCGCCATCCGCGCGATTCTCAACCGGCGCAGCACTACCAGTGCGGACGACTTCTACCGGCTGCTCGTGGATTACCACCTGCACCTGCTGCACTATGCGACGCCGATTGCCGCGGTCATCGTCGTGATCGTCGCGATCCTCGCGCTCCGGGGCTTGCCGGATGGTTTCGGCCGATGGCCGGCCATCAGGCCCGCCATCGCCCTCAGCGCGGCATGGCTATTCTTCTGGCCGTATCAGATGCCGTGGTACGACGCGATGATCGTGTGCCTGATCGTGCTGTACCCGGCATCGCGCCTGGACTGGCTCGTGCTGGTCAGGCTGACCGCGGGCACGGTCGCCAGTATCCCGGGCAACCCCTGGCGTCCCGCCAGCCACCTGGTCGCGTCCATCGACTACTCGCTGATCGGCCGCCTGGCGCCGGTGGCGCTGCTGGCCGCGGCGGTCGGCCTGGTGGCGCTCTGCCTCACCGGGCGGTGGAACGCGGCCGGCCGGGGATTCGGCCAGGCGATGTCACCCGATGCCGCGCCGCTATCCGCTTCGGCGACTCCGGTCAGTCGACCACGACCGGCGCGGTTAGTTGCTGCTTCCCGCCGGTCCCGCGAGACCGGGCGGCCACGACCAGCGCCAGGCCGGTGGCGATCGCGCCGGCCAGCATCGCGGCCCGGTCCCCGCCGACCACCGACCCGCTGCCCGCGCTGACCGTCTCGACGATGGCCGGCATCAGCGCCGCCCCGAGCGCCGCGCCAACCTGACGGGTGGTGTTGACCAGGCCGCCGACGACACCCTGGTCAGCGTCGGCGATCCCGCTGCTGGCCTGTACGACGGTCCCGAACGCGATGCCCGCGGTGCCGAAGCCCACCAGGGTCACCGCGAGCAGCAGCGGGCTGTACCCGGTGGCCGGAAGCTGGGTCAGGATCGTAAAGCCGATCACCCCGGCCGCGCTGGTCAGCATCAGCACGCCCTTGACACCGATCCGCCTGGTCATCCGGGCCCCGTAGGCGCCGGCCAGGAAGCCCACGATTCCCTGCGGCGCGATGGCGAGGCCGGTCATCATCGGGCTAGCCCCGAGCACCTGCTGGTAATAGAGCGAGAGCACCAGCATCTCCCCCGCGCTCCACGCGCCGAGCAGCAGGCTCATCGTGTTCGCCGACCGCAGGCTGGGCAGCCTGAGCAGGCTCAGCCGGACCAGGGGGTCCGGGTGGCGCCGTTCTACCAGGATGAACGCGACGCCCGCGGCCACCGCCAGCGCCAGGGCGGCCAGCACCACCGGCGAGGTCCAGCCATGCGCGGCGGACTGGGAGACGGCGTATACGACCGCCGCCACGCTCGCCGTGATCGAGACGGCGCCCCACAGATCGAGCCTGCGGCCAAGGCCGACCAGTCGGCCGGCCGCGGGCAGCAGAACCGGCGCGAGACCGGCCGCGAGCAAGCCGATCGGCACGTTCACCAGGAACACCGACCGCCAGCTTGTGTACTGGACGAGCACCCCGCCGAGCACCTGCCCGGCCACGAACCCGACCGAGGCGGTGGCCCCGTACAGACCAAGCGCGCGGGTCCGCTCCGGCCCCTCATCGAAGCTGGTGGTGATCAGCGATAGCGAGGCCGGGGCCACCATGGCCGCGCCGATGCCCTGCGCGAAGCGGGAGACGATCAGCAGCAGCGGATCGCCGGCCAGGCCGCCGGCCAGCGAGGCCAGCGCGAAGAGCACCAGCCCGATCGTGAAGATCCGCCGCCGTCCGAACAGGTCAGCGGCCCGGCCGCCGAGAATCAGGAAGCCGCCGAAGGTGATCGCGTAGGCAGTCACCACCCACTGCACGGAGGACGCGGTGAAGCCGAACTCGCGCTCGATGTCTGGCAGGGCGACATTGACGATGCTGAAGTCCAGAACGACCATGAACGACGCCGCCAGGATCAGCAGCAGCGCGAGTCCCTGATGGGCGTGCCGGGACACCGGCCCGGAACCGGCCGGACGGCCGGCCTCGGCCTTCCTTGCTGGGGCTTGCAGCGACATCCCTCTCCAGAAATACGATACGACTCGTTTCTTAAATTTAACATAGGGTCCAACCAGCGAGTGCCGGCACCTATTCCGCCAGTCAGGCAGCCGGACATCGCCCCTGGTAACGCCTTCGAGGTAGCCGCCCTGGGAGCCGAGACTGGCGGCCGGCGCTGCCTCCCGCCGCTACGGATGATTAGCTGTCCCATGCGATCCTCACATCGGGACGG
>JAJYTW010000033.1 GCA_021792855.1 Actinomycetes bacterium | reverse complement strand
GGAACCGGTCATGACCGGCCCGCGCATGAAGGTCAACATGATCGACTGCGACGGCCGCGGCGTCTGCGCCGAGGTGCTGCCCGAGCTGATCGAACTGGACGACTGGGGGTTCCCGATGATCGCTCCCGGCACCGTGCCGGAATACCTGCAGGGCCAGGCACGGGAGGCGATCCGCCTCTGTCCGCGCCTGGCCCTGCGCCTGGAGCGCTAGCCCCTGTGCAGCGCGCCCCTGTGCAGCGCGCCCCTGTGCAGCGCGCCCCTGTGCAGCGCGCCCCTGTGCAGCGCTAGCCCCTGTCCAGCGCTAGCCCCGCTGGGTGGCGGTTATGCGTGGTGGTGCTGACCCTCCTTCGCCGCACCGGCCGTGGCGGTTGCCGCGGTTCCGGCCGACTGGCCAGCGCCCTTGTACCAGGAGCGCCAGACCAGCTTGTAGATCGGGATCGCCCGCGGGATGTCCCGCAGACCCGGGATGAACGGCACCAGCAGCAGCAGCACCGTGGCCAGGCCGGTCAGGTAGATCGCCCACACGTCGACGCTCGGCGAGTTGCTGAACGGCGCGATGTGGTACCAGCTCTGATACAGCCACAGCCACGGCTGGCCGGGGTAGCTGCCGGTCTCGTTCATGACGCCCCACTGGTCACCGGTGAGGTGCATGGAGGTGGCCATGTTGTTGTAGTACTGGCCGTCGGCGATGAACAGCAGCGGCTTGGTGTAGTCGGTGCCGTAGAACGGGTGCTGCGCGAGCAGCGCCGCGTCCAGCGCGCCGCTCTGGGCCATGACCAGTTCGTTCGCCATCATCACCGGGACCGGGCCGTCGTTCGCCGCGGGCACCACCGGGGCGCCGTTGACGAACTTGACCTTGGTCACCGCGTTGCCGTAGGCGGTCGCCCAGGCGTGCTGCTGGGCCGCGCTGGCGTGGGTGTAGGTGGAGACCGCCGCGTCCAGCGCGGCGTCGTTGCCGGCCAGCTTGTTCAGCGGCGCGACCACGTAGGCGTTCGCGGCGTTGACCGGCTGGGTGACACCGAACAGCTTCTGCCAGCTGACCGGGCCGACCTGCTGCAGGGCGGCGGTGCCGTTGTTGTACGGCGGGCCGTAGCTCGCGGCCAGGGCGCTGCCGTCCAGTTCGCCTGCCGCGGTGGCCAGGAAGTCGGCCGGCGCGGCCTTGGCCCAGGTCTGGACCGTCAGCGGCGGGACGTCCGGCGAGGACAGCACGCCGGCCATCACGATCACCAGCACGCCCACGATCAGCGCGGCGACGGTGCCTTCCTTGAGGATGTCGTAGCGCCGGTTCGGCCCGCGCCACGGGCTCGCGTCCGAGGCGGCGGCCGCCTTGCGGGCGGTCCGGCCGCGGAACAGCTTGTCCCGCTCGGGCAGCGGGTGGCTGACGCCGCGCATCCGGACCAGCAGCACGTGACCGCCGACAATGGCGACCAGGATCAGCGGCATCAGCACGATGTGCCACATGAACATCTGGCCGAAGTTCAGGACGTTGAAGAACGACCCGACGCCGACCGCGTTGAACGCGTCCTTGCCGTTGGTAGCGATCCACTGGGAGTCGAAGTTCTGCTGCGACAGGTAGCCGGTAAAGGCGGTGATGACCGCGGCCATGAAGGCGATCACGCCGGTGATCCAGGTCATCGCCCGGCGGCCGCGCCAGGCCGCCATCCAGAACTTGCCCCACAGGTGGATGACCATCAGGGCCATGAACAGCTCGACGCTCCACAAGTGCAGGCTGTTGAAGAAGTGCCCGACCGGGTTGGTGTGCCACCAGTCGGAGCCGCCGAGCGCCAGCGCGAAGCCCGAGACGATCGCGAAACCCAGCGCGACCAGGGTGCCAACGCCGAACACGTAGACCCAGGAGGCCACGTAGGCGGGCTGGCGGTCCGGGAGCAGCTTCTTCGGCGGCAGGGTGCCGACGATCTTCGTCCGGACCTTCGCGGTCCACATGTCCGCGTCGCCCGGGTCGGGGGCGGCGGCCGCGGCGGTCGGATCGGGCCCGGCGGGCTCTGCCGCCTCCGATTCGCCGGGCGCCGAGTCGACGACGGCGCTCGCCTTGTGCGGGAATGGGATCAGCAGCGCAGCGCCGAAGATGATCACCATTACGACGATAACCATGAGGTTAGCCAGAGATATCTCGATGAAATTCCAGTGGAGATATGTCCCTGGCTGATTCAGGTTCAAGGCCAGATGACTGGCTTGACCTATGGCGGAGGGAATCATGTCAAGCTCCCAGGTGTTGGTTGCTCACTAAAGCTGACCTGGCCCGACCAGGTTACTTTACTTTCTCCTGACTGGCCTGGTACCCGGCAGGGATGTCTGTCATTCGCGAACCGGGATGTCTGTCATTCGACGGCGGGACCTTGGTCCCGGGAAGTGACGGGTTAGCCGGATATGGACATTGCCGGTCGTCGGCGGCACGGACAGCACAAGGGCTGCCCCCGCCGGATCGCTCCGGCGGGGGCAGCCTAGGACGTGCCTGCCTCGATGCTAGTTGGTCAGGCCGTCTGGACCGTGGCGTGGTGGCTCACCTTGCTGAAGACCTCGGCGTCCTCAGGAACCCGGCGCAGGTGCCACACACCGGCCAGGGAGAGCGCCAGCATGATGGCCGCGCCGATGAAAGAGACGATCGCGGAGATCAGGGCGATCTCGCCCAGCTTCCAGAACGCGTAGGCGGTCAGCAACATGCTGCGAAGGGTCGTGCCCTTGAAGACCGTCGCCACCTGGCCGGCCAGCTTGGCGTTGTTCGGCTGCGCCATCGACTTCGCCGATAGCTGCGAGTACGTCAGCCCGCCGCCAATCTCCTGAAGGTGAACCGCGATGAAGTGGTCCGCATAGGTCTGGGCCTGCGCGCCGGTAAGCATCTCCTGGCCGGCGTAGACCTTCATGGCTGCCTGGTCCGACTTGGGCAGCGCCTTGAACTCGGCATTGCTGGTCGTCGGGAAGACGATCTTCTGCGCGGCAAGCTGGCTGCGGACCTGGCTGTTCGCAAAGCTGTTGCCCCACAGCAGCAGTACTCCGGCAACCACGAGAATCGCGGTAAGAGCTAGACCGGCGACGACCATTAGCGCGTCGAATGTCCTCCTGCGCATTTCGATGCCTCCTTGCATCTGATACCGGGCTCGTGCATTGAAGGCCCGGCAGGAATCCATTTCTTCAGCCGCATTAAGCATCACCCAGAGGGCTAAGGCGTGATCAGGGCCGAGCGTCCAGGGGCAGCGGGACCTCGGTCACCAGTTCAACGTGACTACAGGCGCAGGCCCGGGGGACGTACTATCGCACCATTGGGTTTGACCTAAGGGGTGGACCGCGGGTGAATTCGCCGGACCAGCAGCCGCTGCTGCCCAGCCTGAGGCTGGACGAGTTGCTCGACGAGCTTCAGGTCAGGCTGCAGGCCGCGCTGTCCACCAGGGACCGGGTCTACTCGCTGCTCGAGGCCGTCGTCGCGGTCGGGTCCAGCCTGGACCTGGAGGTGCTGCTGCGCAGCATCGTGGAGACCGCGGTGTCGCTGGTGGACGCCAGGTACGGTGCGATGGGCGTGCTTGGCGAGGGCGGGCGGCTCGCCGAGTTCATCCCGGTCGGCATGAGCGAGGACGAGATCGCCGCGGTGCACCACTGGCCGGAGGGCAAGGGGCTGCTCGGCCAGCTGATCACCGAGCCCAAGCCACTGCGCATCGGGGACATTTCGGATCATCCTTCGTCGTTCGGGTTTCCCGAAGGGCATCCGGCGATGCATTCGTTCCTCGGCGTCCCGATCCGGATCCGCGGCGAGGTCTACGGCAACCTTTACCTGACCGAGAAGCAGGGCGCCACCCAGTTCGACACCGAGGACGAAGCGGTGCTGATCGCGCTGGCCGCGGCGGCCGGCGTGGCCATCGAGAACGCCCGGCTGTATGAGGAGGCCCGCAGGCAGCAGCGCTGGCTGAGCGCGACCGCGGAGGTGACCAGGCACCTGCTGTCCGGCGCGGAGTCCGGCGACGCATTGGCCCTGATCACCGAGAAGGCGCTGGAGATGACCGGCGCGGACCTGGTGCTGCTATCCCTGCCGATCGCCGGCGGCGAGCAGGTCCGGGTGGAGCACGCCGCCGGGGAGGGTGCCGAGCAGGCACTCGGACTGGTGCTGCCGATCGGCAACTCGGCCACCGGCCTAGTGCTGCGCAAGGGCGAGCGGCTGACGATGACGGACTACAGCTCCGACCGGCGGGTCAGCGAGGTGGGCAGGCGGCGGCTGAACATCGGGCCGCTGGTAGCCGTGCCGCTCGGCGGGCCGAGTCAGGTCAGGGGCGTGCTGTCGGCCGGCCGCCGGCAGGGCTCGATGCCGCTGTCCCAGGCGGCCGCCGACATGCTGGCGACCTTCGCCGCGCAGGCGGCGATCGCCCTCCAGCTTGCCGAGCACCGCAGGCAGGCCGAGCAGATGGCGGTGTTCGAGGACCGCGACCGGATCGCCAAGGACCTGCACGACCTGGTGATCCAGCGGCTGTACGCGACCGGCATGTCGCTCCAGGGCGCCACCTCGCTGATCACCTCGCCGGAGGTGGCCGAGCGGGTGAGCCGGTCGGTAGACGCACTGGACGACACGATCAGGGAGATCCGGTCGGCGATCTTCGCGCTACAGACCCACCCCGCGGACCGCCCGGTGAGCCTGCGCGCCCAGATCCTGCACGTCGTGCAGGAGATGACCGCCGCGCTCGGGTTCGCGCCCTCGCTACAGCTTGACGGCGCGCTGGACACCCTGGTGCCGACGCCGATCGGCGAGCACATGCTGACCGCGCTCCGCGAGATGCTGTCCAACGCGGCCAGGCACTCCGAGGCGGACCGGATCGACGTGGTCGTCCGGGCCACCGGAGCCGACCTGGATCTGACCGTGCGGGACAACGGATCGGGGATACCCGACGGCGGCCGGCGCAGCGGGCTGCGCAACCTCGCGCACCGGGCGGAGGGCCTCGGCGGCGCGCTTACCATCCATACCGCGCCCGGGCAGGGCGCCGAACTTATCTGGCACGTCCCGCTGAGCTAGCCGCATCGCCGGGCCGGTCCGGGCACGGCTAGCCGCCGTGATGGGCGCCGCCGGTGTCGTGGTGGGTGTCCTCGAACAGCCGGGCGGCGTAGGCCGCCGCCTGAGTCCGCCGCTCCATGCCGAGCTTGGCGAACAGCGCGGACACGTAGTTCTTGACCGTCTTCTCGGCCAGGAACAGCTGCTCGCCGATCTGCCGGTTGGTCATCCCCTCGCCGATCAGCTCAAGGATCTTGCGCTCCTGCCCGGTCAGCGCGGCCAGCGGGTCGGACCGCTTGGACTGGTCCCGCATCCTGGCCATCACCCGGCTGGCGGCCTCGGGGTCGAGCAGCGACTGGCCGGAGGCGACCGTGCGCACCGCGCCGACCAGATCGGTCCCGTGGATCTGCTTGAGCACGTACCCGGCCGCGCCGGCCATGATCGCGTCGAACAGCGCCTCGTCGTCACCGAATGAGGTCAGCATGAGGCAGGCCACTTCCGGCATCTTGGACCGGATGTCCCGGCAGACGCTGACTCCGTCGCCATCGGGCAGCCGAACGTCGAGCACCGCCACGTCAGGCCGCAGCGCCGGAATCCTGGCCAGCGCGGAAGCGGCGGTCCCGGCCTCGCCGACAACGACCAGATCTGGTTCGGCCTCCAGCAGGTCCTTCACGCCCCGCCGGACGATCTCGTGGTCATCCAGCAGGAATACCCGGACCTGCCTGCCGTCCGCGGAGTTCTCAGCCATGTAATGCCAGCGCCTTCCCGGTGCGTGATCGATCGCGTAGCTCCAACGTAATACGCGACGTGTCACCAAACTCTAGCTAAGCGTAGAGTTTTGGCCAGGGGCAATGGTCCTGGCGGCCGGCGGTCGCAGGTCCCGTAGCTACAGCAGCACCTCGTCCACCCGGCGCCGGACGCTCACGGACGACTGCCCGGTCGTGCCGAACCGCATGATCATCTGCGGCTGGGCGCCGCCGCACAGGTGCTCGGCGATGAAATCCCTGAGCTGAACGAGTTCCAGCGGCTGGCTGTGCAGCGCCGCGCTGACGCCACTGGCGCTGGCCAGCAAAAGCACCCGCTGCAGCGCCTCACCGGCGTTGACCCAGTCCTCCGGCCGGTCAGCGGCGGTCGAGAGCACGGTAACCAGGCCGGCCGATCGCGGCATCGCGATCTCACCGCCCGGCGGCAGGCCCCAGCCGTGGCCGTGCGCGAAGTCCCGGCTGGGGAATGACGGCTCGGTGCGTTCCGGCCGGGCCGGATAGGCCGTCGCCGGGACGCCGTCCCTGCGCTGGCTGCCGGGCGGCGGCGTCCACCTGGACTCCTCCTTGACCCGGGCAGAGTCCAGCCGGAGCGCGTGGTCGGCGGCCTCGACCAGGGCGGCGAGCGTGGCCCGCTGGCCGTCGTCACCCAGGATCCGCAGCGTGGCGTGCTCCCTGGCGGCCTCCTCCCGGAGCGCGGACAGCAGGCTCGCCGGCAGCGGTTCGTCCTCGAATCCGCCGCGGTGCGTGCGCCGGCGGGGAATCTCGGTGAATAGCTGGCGCTCGTAGTCCACCGGCGGAGTGTGGTCGCGCCAGCCGATCCTGGCCACCAGGTTCGGCAGGTCGGGATCGGGCAGCAACCGGACCGCGGGAACCAGGCCGAGGTAGCGGAGCGCGACCCGGGCCGTGAACAGCGCGGCGCCGCAGCTGATCATCATCTCCCGGCCGTTCGGATCGGCGACCGCGAGCCGCCGCTCGACGTCGGCGTGCACGCTGATCTCGCTGCCGGAGTGGCTGAACCACCACGGCTGGGTGTTGTGCACCGACGGCGCGTGCACGGCCGCCTCGACCACGAAGCGGGCGATCTCCTCGGGGGAGCTCGCCTCCTTCGGGAGCTCACCAGACGGCGCCCAGAACACGTTCATAGCCATCTCCTGTCCTGGCCGCTGCGAACCCGGCCGGGCGGGTCCGCAGTCCCTCGCCCGCGGGCCGGGCGACCCGCAGCTCAAGCAGACCGCTTCCGAGCCTGATGGGGGCAGATGCGAAGGTCCAGCGCGGCTGGGACCTTCGTCGCCGCCAGGGATCTGATACCCCGGTGGCCCGATTCACACGCGGTCCGCCGGGCCGTCAGCCCATCTTCGGCGGAATGATCACCTCGCTGGCCGGCCGCCGGGCGGTGGCCTCGGCGATCCTGGCCACGCCAAGCTGGAGCAGCACCTGCGGGGCGCCGGCCAGCCCGAGCCTGGACCTGATCAGGTCCCGGACGGCCTGCTGCTCCAGCGGCTGGGAGTGCAGGCTGGCGAAGACCCACTGAGTCGCGGCGTGCGCGAGCAGCCGGTGCAGGGCCTGCCCGGCCCGCAGCCAGTCCGCGCGGGTGTCGGCGGTGGTGAGCAGGATCGCGGTCGCGGCGGGCGGCGGCCCCTCGGTGGACAGTTGCCCGATGCCCCGGCCCAGGTCCAGGTCACGCTGGGCGAGACGGCCCGGCCGCGGGCCGGCCTGCGCCGGGATCGCCCTGGCCGGCACCCCGTCCCGGTCCGCGCTGCCCGGCCTGCGCGCCCAGGTCCGGGCGTCGGTGCGGGCGTGCTCGTCGGCGCTCTGGCTGCGCGCCGACCTGGCCACGATCCCGGCAAGCTGCTCGAAGGCGGCCGCCCGGTCGATCAGCGCCAGGCTGGCGTGCTCGACCACTGCATCATGCTGGAGGCCGATCAGCAGGCCCCGGGGCAGCGGCTGACCGGAGAACGGGCCGCGATGGGTATGCCGGTGCGGCATCGCCTCAACAAGCTGGCGCTCGAAGTCGGTGATCGGCTCGCTGTCCCCCAGCGTGACCCTGGCCAGCAGGGCGCTCCGGTCCGGGTCGGGCAGCAGTTGGACCCTCGGCTGGTAGCCGAGCGACCGGATCGCGAGCCGTAGGCCATACAGCGCGGCGCCGCAGCTAATCAGCATCTCCCGGCCGGTCAGGTCGGCCCGGAGTTTGCGGTGCGGGTCGGCGAATAGCTCGATCGCGTAGTCGCCCACCCGGAACAGCCACGGCTGGCTGTTGAGGATGGACGGGGCCCGCGCCGCCATCGTGAGCAGCCCGTCTACCTGGTCTGCCGGGATCGGCACGCCCTGCCTGGTCACCTCTTCGATCATCGCACTCACCTGCTCCCGTCTGGCGAGCAGGCTGCCGGGCGCATACCGCTCTTTGCGAGCAGGGTCCCTTACGGCATACCACCCAGGTAGGGCCGATTAGGACTGCAAATAGGGACTTTCGTACCGGGCGCGGAGGCGCCGGATGCGGTAGAACGGATGACTGTGCCCGACACAGCGCTGGCCGGGTCCGGATGCGCCCCCGCAGACATCCGGACCCGGCCAGCGCGATTTAGGTCCTGCGCGGCCAGACTATCGTGCTGCCCTCCGTAGTTAAATGACTACTAAACTGCGCTTAGATGCCGGTTACGGCGGCTTAGATCCGATATTTCACCGAATCCCCCATATAGCAAAATGCGCTAAGTTACCTGGAAGATCGTGGGGAGCGGGCCGACAGACGGCGGGGATCGCGATGGACCTGCAGGCAGCCGCCGACGCGCTCGGCGTGCACTATCAGACCGCGTACGGGTGGGTGCGGTCCGGACGACTGCCCGCCCGTAAGGTCGGGCATGGCTACCAGATCAGCGATTCCGACGTCACCGCACTCGCCGATCAGCGCAGCCGCGGCACCCAGCCGACCAGCCAGATCCGGGTCCGCGACTGGCCGGTCCAGGCCGGCCAGGTCTACCTGGCCATTGCCGACGGCGATGAGATCGGGGCCCGCAAGCTGATCGGCCGGCTGGCCGGGCACGTCAGCGTGACCGACCTGTGCGACAAGGTCCTCGGCCCGGCGCTGCGCCGGATCGGCGATGACTGGGCGGCCGGGAAGGTCTCGATCGCCCAGGAGCACCGGGCCACGGCGATCTGCGAACGGCTGCTCGCCACCCACGCGCCGCGGCCGGCCGGACGGCCGCGGGGGACCGCCATCGTCAGCACGCCGCCCGGGGAACGGCACGGGATGCCGGCCCTGATGGCCGCCGCCTGCCTGCGCGAGGACCACTGGCAGATGCAGCACCTGTCCGCCGACCTGCCAGCCGCGGAGATCGGGACCATGGCCCGGCAGATCGGCGCCACCCTGGTGGTGCTGTCCACGGCGTCCACGGCCGGCGCGCTGCGGGCCGACCGGGCCGCCCGAGTGATCCGCCGCGTCACCCCCGGCGCCGTGCTGCTGACCGGGCACTCCGGCGACACCTTGAGCGCCCTGCGCGCGCGGGCCCGGCAGGTGGCAGGCTAGCCCGCGTGAGGTGCTCCATCATGGTGTTCACCCGGGATCTGCGGGTGACCGACAATCCGGCACTCGCCGCCGCGAGCGAGGCAGCCCGCGTGGTCCCGCTGTTCGTGCTGGACGAGGCGATCCTGGCCACCGCCCGGACCCCGGTGAAGCGACTCGGTTTCCTGGCCGAGTCGCTCGCCGACACCGACGCCAGGCTGCGCGAGCGCGGCGGCGCCCTGGTGATCCGGCGCGGCGACTGGGTCCGCTCGGTGCTGGACTGCGCGCGGGCCGCGGGCGCCGGCGAGATCCACCTGGCCGCGGACGTGACCAGCTACGCGTCCCGCAGGCTGGCCGCGCTGCGGGACGCCGCCGCCGCGGACGGGCTGACGGTGCTGACCCATCCCGGTATCACCGCGATCGAGCCGGGCCGGATCGCTCCCCCCGGCAAGCCCGCGTATCAGGTGTTCACGCCGTACTACAACCGATGGCTGGAGACCCCGCTGCGGGCGGAGGCCGCCGACCCGGGCACGATCACGCTGCCGCCCGCGATCGACCCGGGCGACCTGGCCGGGCTCGCGGACCTGGCGGGGCCGGGCCTGGGCCTGGCCGGTCTGGGCCTGGCCGGTCTGGGCCTGGCTGGTCTGGGGCGGGACGTAGCGGGCCGGGACGTGCCGGGCGGCGAGACCGCGGGACTGGCCAGGCTGGCCGCCTGGACCGAGTCGAAGCTGGCCGGTTACGCCGATCACCGGGACGACCTGGCCGCGGATCACACCTCGCACCTATCGGCCTACCTGCACCACGGGTGCGTCTCGCCGCGGTCAGTGGCGGCGCTGCGGGAGCACCGTGACGGCGCCGCATTCGCCAGGCAGATCGCCTGGCGGGACTTCTTCCATCAGGTGCTCGCGGTCCGGCCGGACGCATCCTGGCGGGACTTCCGGCCCCGCGGCGATCGGTGGAACCGCGACCAGGCCGCGTTCGCCGCCTGGCAGGCCGGCCAGACCGGGTACCCGGTGGTCGACGCGGCGATGCGCCAGCTTGCCGCCACCGGGTACCTGCCCGGCCGGGCCAGGATGGTGGTCGCCTCGTTCCTGACCAAGGACTTGTACCTGGACTGGCGGCTCGGAGCGGCGCACTTCGCCGAGCATCTGCTCGACGCGGACGTGGCCTGCAACCAGCTGAACTGGCAGTGGGTGGCGGGCACCGGCACCGACACCAGCCCGCACCGGGTCTTCAACCCGACCACCCAGGGGCAACGGTACGACCCGGACGGGGAGTACATCCGCCACTGGGTGCCCGAGCTTGACTGGCTGCCCGCCGGGGTGATCCACGACCCGGACCCGGCGAGCAGGCAGCTCAGCGGCTACCCGGCGCCGCTGGTCGACCATAAGGAGGCGATCAACCGGTACCGGCTGATCCGGCACTGACCAGCGGCCGGACACACCGCAGACCGCGCTGAACTCGACCAGGTACCGGCCGGGCGCAAGGCCAGTCACCGCGAGTCCGCCGGCCGCGGTGTCCGTGTAGACCGGGAATGCCCCGGTCGCGAGCGGCACCGCGAGCACGGAGCCCCCGGTCAGCGGAGCGGCGCTGCCGGACCGGCCGACGGCATTCGTCAACGAACGCCGCCCGGTATCTTCCGGGTGCCAGATCCGGGATGAATGTCCGGCAGATTCCCACGCTGAATCGCGATTTGATACCCTCTGGATCGCGGCGGTCCCGGGCACGGCGGGCGCGGCGTTGGTCACACTGGACTGGTGAGTCAGCGGATCAGGACCCGGATCCGGGTCGAGGGCATCGTGCAGGGCGTCGGCTTCCGGCCGTTCGTCTACTCCCTGGCCTCGCGTCTCGGCCTAGCCGGATACGTCGGCAACGACGTGGACGGGGTGTTCGCCGAGGCCGAGGGGCCGCCCGAAGCGGTCGCGGCGTTCCTGACCGCGCTGCGCGCGGACGCACCGCCGATGGCCAGCATCGACCGGATCGAAGCGGCCGAGATCCCGCCGACCGGCGCGACGGCGTTCGCGATCGTGCCGAGCGAGGCGGGCGGCGAGCGCCGTGCGCTGATCTCGGCGGACACCGCCACCTGCGCGGACTGCCTGGCCGAACTCGCCGACCCGGCCGACCGCCGGTTCGGCTACCCATTCATCAACTGCACCAACTGCGGGCCGAGGTTCACGATCATCCGGGGAGTCCCGTACGACCGCCCGCTGACCACGATGGCGCCGTTCGCGATGTGCGAACGCTGCGCCGCGGAGTACCACGACCCGGCCAACCGGCGGTTCCACGCACAGCCGACGTGCTGCCCGGACTGCGGACCCAGCCTGCGCCTGCTCGACCGGGACTGGCAGCCAGCCGGGACCCAGGCGGGCGACCGGGGCGCCATCGCCCGGGCGGCAGACCTGCTGCTCGGCGGCCAGGTGCTCGCGGTGAAGGGCCTAGGCGGTTATCACCTGGCCGTCGACGCGACCAGCGAGACCGCGGCCGCCACGTTGCGCGCGCGCAAGCACCGCGAGGACAAGCCGTTCGCGGTCATGGTGCCCGACCTGGCGCAGGCTCGACTGCTGTGCGAGGTGGACGAGGCCGCGGCCAATTCCCTGACCAGCCGGCGCAGGCCGATCGTGCTGCTGCCCCGGCGGCCGCAGTCGGCGGTCGCACCCAGCGTCGCGCCCGGGAACCGGCAGCTTGGCTTGATGCTGCCGTACACGCCGCTGCACCACCTGCTGCTCGCGGCCGTCGGTCGCCCGCTGGTGCTGACCAGCGGCAACGTGTCGGACGAGCCGATCGCCTACCTGGACGACGAGGCCCGGCACCGACTCGGCGGGATCGCCGAGGCGTTCCTGACGCACGACCGGGCGATCGAGACCAGAGCCGACGACTCGGTGGTCCGGGTCGTCCGCGGCCGGGAGAGCGTCGTCCGCAGATCGAGGGGGTACGCGCCGGAGCCGTTGCGGCTGAAAAGCCCTTTCCCGCGGCCGGTGCTCGCCTGCGGCGCCGAGTTGAAGAGCACGTTCTGCCTGGCCAAGGGGCACCGAGCGGTGCTGTCTCAGCACATCGGGGACCTGGAGAACCTGGAGACGCTGGCCTCCTTCACCGCGGGCATCGAGCACCTGGGCCGCCTGTTCGACATCGTGCCCGAGGTGATCGCGCACGACCTGCACCCCGACTACCTGTCCACCAGGTACGCGCTGGACCTAGCGGACCGCGATCCGGAGCGACTGGAACTGGTCGGCGTGCAGCATCATCACGCGCACATCGCGTCCTGCCTGGCCGACAACGACGCGGCCGGGCCGGTGATCGGGGTGGCCTTCGACGGCACCGGCTACGGACTGGACGGCACGATCTGGGGCGGTGAATTCCTGATCGCGGACCTGGCCGGATTCCGGCGGGCCGGGCACCTCGCGCCGGTACCGCTGCCCGGCGGCGCCGCGGCGATCCGGCAGCCCTGGCGGATGGCCGCGAGCTACCTCGACGCGGCGCTCGGACCTGATGCCGCGCCGCCCGCGACGCTGACCAGGCATGAGCGGATGTGGCCCGGCATCGTGACGATCGGCCGGCGCGGCATCAACTCGCCGCTGACCTCCAGCGCGGGCCGAATGTTCGACGCGGTGGCCGCGATCCTCGGCGTGCGCGACGAGGTGAACTACGAGGGCCAGGCGGCCATCGAGCTTGAGCAGCGGGCCGAACCCGGCGAGACCGGCGGCTACCGGGCCGGGATCACCGGCGGGGATGTGCTGGTTGCCAGCGGCGCCGACCTGATCCGCGCGGTGGCCGCCGACCTGGCCGCGGGGGTCGGAGCCGGAGTCATCGCCGCGAGGTTCCACAACGGGGTGGCCGCGCTGATCGAGGACTGCTGCACACTGCTGCGGGACCAGACCGGCCTGGGCACCGTGGCGCTGTCTGGCGGCGTGTTCCAGAACCTGCTGCTGACCCGGGCGACGGTAGACCGGCTCACGGTGGCCGGATTCACCGTGCTCACCCATTCCCGGGTGCCCTGCAACGACGGCGGGATCAGTCTCGGCCAGGCCGTGGTGGCCGCCGCCAGGACGAGTTCCCGCTAGGCGCGCCCGGCCGCGGCGGCCCGGTCGGCGATCCAGTCGTACCAGTCGGTCAGCCCGGCGCCGGTCACCGTGGACAACTCCACGATCCGCGCGGCCGGGCTGACCGAGGCCACGTCGGCGGCGAACCGCGCCAGGTCGATGTCGAGGTAGGGCAGCAGGTCCACCTTGGTGACCAGGACGAGGTCGGCCCGGCGGAACATGTGCGGGTACTTCAGCGGCTTGTCCTGGCCCTCGGTCACCGAGGCGAGCACCACCCGGGCCGACTCGCCGAGATCGAACAGGGCCGGGCAGACCAGGTTCCCGACGTTCTCGACCAGCACCAGCGATCCGGCGGGCGGGTCGAGCGCGGTCAGGCCCCTGGCCACCATCGCGGCGTCCAGGTGACAGCCGGCCCCGGTGTTGATCTGCACCACCCGGCAGCCGACCGCGCTCACCCGCCGCGCGTCCAGCGCCGTTTCCTGATCTCCCTCGATCACGGCGATGACCTGGCCGCCGGCCAGATCCCGGCCGGTCCGTTCCAGCAGTGTGGTCTTGCCCGCGCCGGGTGAGCTCATCAGGTTCAGCATGACCACGCCCCGGTCGGCCAGCCAGGTGGCGTTCCGCACGGCGATGGCGTCGTTCTTCTCGAGCACCCTGCGCTGGAGCACGACCGTCCGCGACCCGTCCGCGGCTAGATGCTCATGCCCGTCCGCCGCACGTTGCTCGGGTCCGTCGGCGGTCAGCCGAATGACCGTGCTGTCCGCCGAGCAGCCGCAGGTCGCGCACATCTCAGGCCACCCGGACCGAGATGATCCTGAGTTCCTGGCCGGACAGCACCTCGGCGTCCGCGCTGCCACACGGGCACAGCGGCAACGCGTCGGCCGAGCTGAACTCCAGACCGCAGCCCCGGCACCGGCACCGGCCGGGTGGCTCATCGATGTCCAGGCTGGCGCCGGCCAGGTTCGTCCCCTCGGTCACCAGGTCGAAGCAGAACCGCACCGAATCGGTGACGACCCCGGAGAGCGCCCCGATCTCCAGTCGGACGGCTCGGACCCGCGCCCCGGGAAGCCGTTCGGTAATCGTCTCGACCACCCCCTGCGTGATTGCCAGTTCGTGCATGCCGGGCCGCGAGAGTCAGCAGATCCGCGGCAGCGGGTCGCCGACCAGCAGGTCGACGATCCTGGTGCCGCCGAAGGCGGTCTTGAGCCGCACGATCCCGGCCGGATCGTCGGTGACCTCGCCGATGATCGCGGCCTGCGCACCGGCCGGATGCGCCCGGAGCACGTCGAGCGCGGCCTGCGCGGCGGCGCCATCGGTGACCACCACCATCCGGCCCTCGCAGGCCACGTACATCGGGTCGATGCCGAGCAACTCGGCCGCGCCCCGGACCTGGGAGCGCACCGGGATCGCGTCCTCGGTGACCACTACCCCGACGCTCGCTGCGGCGGCGATCTCGTTCAGGATGGTCGCCACCCCGCCGCGGGTCGCGTCGCGCAGCGCCCGGACCCCCGGCACCCTGGACAGCAGGGTCGCCACCAGGTCGTTCAGCGGCGCGGTGTCCGAGACGACGTCCGCCTCGATGTCCAGTTCTCCGCGGGCGAGCATGATCGTCACGCCGTGGTCGCCGATCGGCCCGGACACTAGGATCGCGTCGCCCGGCCTGGCCCGCGCGACGCCGAGGTCACGATCCGGCGCGAGCACGCCGACCCCCGCGGTGTTGATGTAGCAGCCGTCCGCCTTGCCCTTCTGCACCACCTTGGTGTCGCCGGTGACGATCCGCACCCCGGCGGTGGCCGCCGCCGTGCTCATCGAGGCCACGATCGCGGACAGATCCGCGACCGCGAAGCCCTCCTCGATGATGAAGCCACAGGACAGGAAGAGCGGCACCGCGCCGGCCATGGCCAGGTCGTTCACCGTTCCGTTGACCGCGAGGTCGCCGATGTCACCACCGGGGAAGAACAGCGGCGAGACCACGTAGGAGTCGGTGGTGAAGGCCAGCCTAGTCCCGCCGGCGGTCAGGGTCGCGGCGTCCTCAAGCGGCGCAAGCTCGGGGTTGCGGAACGCATCCAGGAAAATGGCCTCGACCAGGGACTGGGTGGCCTTGCCGCCCGCGCCGTGGGACATCGTGATCCGGTCCTCGCGGACCCGCGGCCTGGCCCGCCTGGCCCGGTCGATCCGCTCGAGCACGAGTTCTTCCCGGCTGGTCATGTCCGGCTCGCCTCCTTGACCCGGGTCCGGCTCAGCCGGCCATAGCTGTAGTAGGCCGCGCAGGCGCCCTCAGGTGACACCATGCAGGTGCCGATCGGCGTCTCCGGCGTGCACGCGGTGCCGAAGACCTTGCACTCCCACGGCTTGAGCACGCCCTTCAGCACCTCACCGCACTGGCAGGCCTTCGGGTCTGCGACTCGCACCCCGGGCACCGAGAACAGTTGCTCCGCGTCGTAACGCGCGTACTCGGCCCGCACCTTGAGCGCCGAATGGGAGATGAACCCGAGCCCCCGCCATTCGAAGTAGGGGCGCAGTTCCATGGTCTGCCCGATCGCCCGCAGCGCCACCGGGTTGCCGTCCCAGGGCACTACCCGCGAGTACTGGTTCTCCACGATCGACTGGCCCCGCGATAGCTGGAGCATGAGCAGGTAGATGGACTGCAGGATGTCCAGTGGCTCGAAGCCCGCCACCACGACCGGCTTGCCGTAGTCGCGCGCGATGAACTCATATGGCCGGCAGCCGATCACGGTGGAGACATGCCCCGGCCCGATGAACCCGTCGAGGCGCAGGTCCGGTGAGTCAAGGATGGCCTTGATGGCCGGAATGATCGTGACGTGGTTGCAGAAGATGGCGAAGTTCGGCAGTCCCTCCGCAGCGGCACGGAGCACGGTCATCGCGGTGGACGGGGCGGTCGTCTCGAAGCCGATCGCCATGAACACGACTCGCTTGTCCGGGTTCTGCCTGGCGATCTTGAGCGAGTCCAGCGGGGAGTAGACCATCCTGATGTCGGTGCCCCGGGCCTTGGCGTCGAAGAACGAGCCGTTGCTGCCCGGCACCCGCATCATGTCGCCGAACGACGTCATGATCACGTCTGGTTCGGCGGCCAGGGCCATCGCGTCGTCGACCCGCCCCATCGGGATAACGCAGACCGGGCAGCCAGGGCCGTGCACCAGGGTGATCTGCTCGGGCAGGTAGTCCTCGAGACCATGCTTGTAAATCGTGTGGGTGTGGCCGCCGCACACCTCCATCAGCTTGTACTGCCGTCCGGGCTCGCAGAGTCCGGCAATCTTGGCGGCCAGCGCGCGGGCCTTCTCACTATCGCGGAACTCGTCGACGAATCGCATGGCGTGCGCTCCTATTCGATCTGCGAGTCACTGAGCGCGGCCAGTTCGTCCTCGTAGGCCTGGCCGATACCCTCCAGGAACTCCAGAGCCGCTGCGGCCTCCTGCTCGTCGATCTTGGAGAGCGCGAAGCCAACGTGGATCAGCACCCACTCACCGGGGGTGGGCAGGTCGTCGGACAGCAGGCCCACGTTGATCACCCGCCGTACGCCACTGACCTCGACCCGGGCTAGGTCAGGCTGGTCTGGCAGGAACTCGATCACCTCACCGGGGATCCCCAGGCACACCGCACACCACCGCCTTCCTGGCTCAATTGCCGCAATACGCCGACCCTGACCTGCCGTGCGCCGCGATCAGATCGAGCACGGCCCGCACCGCGGCATCCACGGCGCCAGCGACCGGCTCACTCAGGCCGATGCCGTAGTCGGTGCAGGCAGGCTCACAGCCCACGATCAGCATCCGGCCGCCGCGCGCGCCGAGCATCGACACGATGCCGAGCACCACGTCTGGCTGCATGCCATGGGCGTCGAACAGCGCCGTGCTGGCGCGCGACTGGGCCAGCAGGCCGGCGCCCGCCTGGTCCGGCGCGCCCTGACCGGCGCCGGCGCCGATTCCGATTCCTGACCCGGCGCCGGCCCGGTCCGGAGCGGCCACCGCGGGCGCCTCGGGTTCGATGACGTACACCGTTCCCGGCGTGCCGCCGCGCGGGGTGGCGTCGATCAGGATCGCGGTTCCGTATCCCTCGGCCAGGTCGTAGGCCAGGTGCATGCCGCTGATGCCGTAGTCCCCGACCCGGACCCAGTCGGGCAGGTCAAGCTCGGCAAGCCGCCTGGCGACCTCGACGCCGAATCCGTCGTCGCTGAGGAAGATGTTCCCGATCCCGGCGACCAGCACTCGCTCGGTCATGTCGTCCGCCGCCTTCTGCCGACCTCGGCCACGGTGAGTTCCCAGAACACGTGATAGGTGGTCGTCTGGGCTTCCTGAATCCGGTGAATGGACGACGACGGCGCCACGAACAGGTAGTCCAGGCTGTCCAGTTCGGCCATCTTGCCGCCGTCGTAACCAGCCAGGCCGATGGTCATCAGCCCGCGCCTGCTCGCCTCGTCGAAGGCGGTCAGCAGGTTCGCCGAGTTGCCGCTGGTGGATAGGCCGAGGGCGATGTCGGCCGGGCGCCCGAACGCGGCGATCTGACGGGCGAAGATCACCTCAACCCCGATGTCGTTGGCAAGCGCCGTCACCACAGCGGTGTCGCCCGCCAGGCTGAAGGCGGGCAGTGGCGGCACCGCCCCGCCCGGATGCAGGAACAGCGAGGCGACAGCCTGCGCGTCGGTGGCGCTGCCGCCGTTGCCGAACACCAGCAGCCGGCCTCCCGCGTCGAACCGGTCGGCCGCCTGCCGGGCGCACTCGCTCAGCCGGGCCGCGTCCCTCGCGCAGATCCTGGCCCGCAGATCGGTGATCTCCGCGACCTTGGCGACGGTCGACGCGCAGGCCTGGCCAAGCACGTCGCTCAGGTCGGTGGTGCCGGAGTAGATGAACGGATAGAGCGACTCGACCGACCCGGCTGAGTGGGTATCACCGATCGGGGTATCACCGATCGGGGCACCCCCGATCGGGGCACCGTCCATCCGAGCGCCGCTCATCGGGGCATCACCGCGATTGCCTCGCCCGCGTGCACCAGCACCACGTCGCCGACTCCGGCGGGAACCAGTGCGACGCTGACCTCCTCGGGACCGGACTCGGTGGCCACGACCGCCATGCCGTCCCCGAGCAGCCGAACGATCGTGACCTCAACCGCGACGTCCGAGCAGGTGATGCAGACATCGGCAGTACACGCGGATTCGGCGCGCACGGGTTCGGTACACGCGGGTTCGGCGCGCACGGGCGCCGGGTCCGGCAGGGGCTGCGGCGCCGGGGTCATGCCACGATCCCCGGGCCGAGCACGCCGGGCTGCTCGAAGAACACGTGCACGAGTTCCCACAGCACGTGGTAGGTGGTGACGTGGATCTCCTTGACGATCCTCGGGTCACCGGAGGCACCAGCCAGCAGGTGATCGGCGACCCCGGTGGCGGCAATCGCGCCACCATCGCCACCGACCAGGGCGACGGTCAGCATCCCGCGGGCGCGCGCCACCCGCAGGCCGCCGAGCACGGCCGGGCAATTTCCGTCGGCGCTGATGCCGATCGCGATATCCGCGGGCAGCGCCAGCCGGTCGACCTGGTGCGCGAAGATCTCGGCCAGGCCGGTTTCGGCCGCGACGGCGGTGATCGTCGCGACATCGCAGGTCAGGCAGATCGCGGGCAGCGCCCGCTTGCCCACGATGACCGGGTGCACGAACTCCACGGCCACGTGCTGGGCGTCGGTGCTCGCCGGGCCGGTGCCGAACGCGACCAGCTTGCCGCCCTGGTGGAATCGGACGGCCATGGCGTGCGCGGCCGCGGCGATAGCCCCGGCCCGCTCGGCGAGTTCGCTGGTCGCCGCGATCCGCCGGCCGAAGGCGGCCACCGCGCCGCTCCCGGCCGGATCGATCGATCCGGCCTGCGGCGCCTGCTGGCCCGGCCGCATGACTAGCCCCCTGTCCCTGGCGCGCCGACACCTGTCCCTGGCGCGTCGCCGCCTGCCCCGGGCGCGTCGCCGCCTGCCCCGGCTTCGGCTCCGCTGAGGTCGATCTCGGCACGGACGCCCACGATGTCGCTCACCCGAAGCGCGCCGAGAAACGCCGAGTACGGCTTGATCCCGAAGTCGGTCTGGCGAACCGACCCGGTGACCAGATACCGGTCCGGTCCGGTGCTCGCCACATCGAGGCGGACCTGCCTCTCGGCGCCGGCCAGTGCCAGGGTGCCTGGCACCACTCCGCCGCCGTCGTCGCCGCCGTCGCCGGCCGACTCGAACCCGGCCGCGCTGAACGTCGCGGCAGGGAACTGAGTCGACTTCAGGGACTTCCGCGCGTTCGCGGCGATCTCCCGCCGGTCCCGATCGGTCAGCGGCTTGACTCCGCCGGTCCCATCCAGCACCGACAGTGAATTCAGATCGACGCGGACCGTGAGGGCGACCGGCCGAAGATCCTCGGACATGGTCAATTCCGCCGACCAGTCATTGATCTCAATGGTGAGATCATGCCCAGCCTGCGCCGCCAGGCCGTCGCGGGAGGTCATTAGCAGAAGACGCCCACGATGGTCACTGCCAAACCGGTGGCGTCCTGCGGAAAGCGCCATGGCAGCACCGTAGGACACTTGTGGGCGGTCGTCCAGTCGTCCCGGCCAGACAATACTGACTGATTGGCCAATCATCGCGGCTGGAATACCCTCATAACAGAATCCAAGAATGGACTTCTACGGAAGCGGCACCGAACCGAAAACTTCTTGAATACGCCGTAGGTCGCGCATCCTGGGCTCTGTTGCCCCGCCGACCCAGCGACTGATCGTCTTCACTGAAACACCAAGTTGCCGGGCTGCGGCCTCCTGGGTCATGCCCTCCCGGCGCAGTGCGGTCGACATCCATTCCGCGAAGGTGGCCGGCTGACCAGGCCGGCCGAGCAGCACCGGACTTATGGTGGCCGACTCGGTCGGCCCATGGTCCGCGCCGGGGCCTGAACCGGCCCCCGGGCCAGGCCCGGCAGTCGTCCCGGCAGTCGTTCCGACACCAGACCCCGAACCAGGCCCGGCACTAGTAACGGCACCAGGTCCCTGATCGGGCCCGGCGCCAGATCGGCCGGCCGCCGGAACGGCCGTGGCAGCGGTGATCTGGGTGTCGGAGTGCAGTACGTCCACCTCGACGTGCTCGGGGAAGATCCGGAAGGCGACGTTGATCGATCCAGTTGGGCCGGCCGCGTCTAGCAAGGCGCGGAACACGGTCTCGCCGACCTCCCTGGTGCCCTCCTCGGTCAGCGGCGACTCGGCCAGGCAGTACCGGACGAAGTCCCTGATGTCGGGGATCGAAGACGGGCGCGCCGGGAAGATCTGCGACAGCACAACGACGGGGACCACCTCAATGGGTTCGATCCCCTGGCCATCGCTGGGCACGGGCACGCCGCTTCTCCTCACCCATTGCCATTCTCAACTGCGCTGCTCATACTGCGCCGCGGTCTTGCCAGCGTACGTGGCTGCCAGGAATTCCGGAAGGGTGACGGGTTCTCTTATGCCAGCTTGACCGTTTTAAGGTGGCGCGTCCCTCGCGTTCGCCTGGTGCCGGACATTAATGTCCGGTCACTCTGCCATTCTGTCTTGTGGCAGGACGGACTCGGGTTTAGCATGGCCGCGTTACGCACACGGAAATGGGGTGCGTGTTGATCACCGAAGAGAAGATCGTTTTCCGCATTACCCCGTCTAGCGGGAACATGATCGCCCTGAGCTTACGCCATCGATCCAGCCGTCACGGCACACCAACTCTGCATACACAATTCCCAGGAATTTACGTCGACTGGCGCGTTCGCTTCGCCCTGCCGGTCAGCCAAACCAGCCGATGCGGCGTTCTCCATCCGATGCAGCCCAGCTAGATCCGACGAAACCAGCTAGCGGTCCAGCCAGCTAGCGAGCGATCCACCCCATTAGCCGATTCCGAAACGAGGAGGCCGGTCGTCATGGCCGCTGGGACCCAGACCACGCAGGAAACGCAGGCATCGGACGGCGCCGGGCCACTGGTGCACATCCTCTGGATGAACGGGGGCCTCGGCTGCGACGGCGACTCGGTCGCGCTCACCGCCGCCACCCAGCCAAGCATCGAGGAGATAGCGCTCGGGGCACTGCCGGGGCTGCCCAGGATCGCGGTGCACTGGCCGCTGATCGACTTCGAGTGCGGCCCGGAGACAGGGGCGGACAACTTCATCGAGTGGTGGCACAAGGCCGATCGCGGTGAACTCGACCCCTTCGTGCTCGTCGTCGAGGGTTCGATCCCCAACGAGGCGATCAAGTCCGAGGGGTACTGGTGCGGCTTCGGCAACAACCCGGCGACGGGACAGCCGATGACCACAAACGAGTGGCTCGACCGGCTAGCACCCAAGGCCACGGCCGTGCTCGCGGTCGGGACCTGCGCCACCTACGGCGGCATCCACGCGATGGCCGGCAACCCGACGGGCGCGATGGGCGTGCCGGACTACCTCGGCTGGGACTGGCGTTCCAAGGCCGGGCTACCGATCGTGTGTGTGCCCGGCTGCCCGATCCATCCGGACAACCTCTCCGAGACGATCCTCTACCTGCTCTACCAGGTGGCCGGCCAGGCTCCGATGATCCCGCTGGACGAGGCGCTCCGGCCGACCTGGCTATTCGGCTCCACCGTGCACGAGGGCTGCGACCGGGCCGGTTACTACGAGCAGGGCGACTTCGCCGGCGAGTATGGCTCGGCCAAATGCCTGGTCAAACTGGGCTGCTGGGGACCGGTGGTCAAGTGCAACGTCCCCAAGCGGGGCTGGATCAACGGAGTCGGCGGGTGCCCGAATGTCGGCGGCATCTGCATCGCCTGCACCATGCCGGGCTTCCCGGACAAGTTCATGCCGTTCATGGACGAACCACCTGGCGCCCGGGTCTCCACCGCGGCGAGCACGCTCTACGGCACGGTCATCCGGTCCCTGCGCGGCTTCACCGCCAGAACCGCGGACGAGGAGCCGAAGTGGCGCAAGAAGGGCAGCGAGCTGCTGTCCGGTTATCAGAAGAGCTGGTGACATCGGCCAGCGCCGACGCCGCGCACCGGCGTCAGGCACCCCGCCCCGGCGGGAGCACCCCAGCCCCACGACAGGAAAGGGATGAGCGATGTCGACCGTCGATGACACCGGCCTAGTCGAGATGGCCTGGGATCCGATCACCAGGATCGTAGGCAGCCTGGGCATCTACACCAAGATCGACTTCAAGGCCAAGCGGGTCGTCGAGTGCCACAGCACCTCGTCGATCTTCCGCGGCTACTCGATCTTCATGAAGGGCAAGGACCCCAGGGACGCGCACTTCATCACCAGCCGGATCTGCGGGATCTGCGGCGACAACCACGCCACCTGCTCGGTCTACAACCAGAACATGGCCTACGGGGTGCGGCCGCCGCACCTCGGCGAGTGGATCATCAACCTCGGCGAGTCCGCCGAGTACATGTTCGACCACAACATCTTCCAGGAGAACCTGGTCGGGGTGGACTTCTGCGAGCGGATGGTCGCCGAGACCAATCCCGGGGTGCTCGAACTCGCGAACCGCACGGAGGCCCCGCACGCGGCCGAGCACGGCTACAAGTTCATCGGCGACATCATGCGGTCGCTGAACCCGCTGGAAGGCGAGTTCTATCGCGAGGCGCTCCAGGTCAGCCGGTCCACCAGGGAGATGTTCTGCCTGATGGAGGGCCGCCACGTGCACCCGTCCACGCTGTACCCGGGTGGCGTCGGCACGACAGCCACCGTGCAGCTATTCACGGACTACCTGACCAGGCTGATGCGCTACGTGGAGTTCATGAAGCGCGTCGTGCCGATGCATGACGACCTGTTCGACTTCTTCTACGCGGCGCTTCCCGGCTATGAGGAGGTCGGCCGGCGTCGCGCCGACATGGTCTGCTGGGGCAGCCTGAACGACCCCGAGCACTGCGATTTCCGGTACGAGAACATGACCGACTGGGGCCGCAAGATGTTCGTCAGCCCCGGCGTGATCCGGGACGGCAAGCTGCTCACCAACGACCTGGTCACGATCAACCTGGGGATCCGCATCCTGCTCGGCAGCTCGTACTACGAGGACTGGGAAGACCAGGAGATGTTCGTCACCCGCGATCCGCTGGGCAACCCGGTCGACCGGCGACACCCGTGGAACCAGCACACGATCCCGCGGCCAGCCAAGCGGGACTTCGACAGCAAGTACAGCTGGGTGATGTCACCGCGCTGGTTCGACGGCAAGGATCACCTGGCCTGTGACACCGGCGGCGGGCCGATCGCCCGACTCTGGGCGACCGCGCTCGGCAACCTGGTCGACTTCGGCTACGTGAAGTCCACCGGCCATAGCGTGCTGATCAACCTGCCCAGGACCGTGAGCAGGCCCGAGGTCACATTCGAGTGGAAGATCCCCACCGACGCCCAGGGACTGCCGCTGTCGAACGCGATCGAGCGGGACCGGGCCAGAACGTACTTCCAGGCGTACGCGGCGGCCTGCGCGCTGCACTTCGTAGAGCAGGCACTCGGCGAGATCCGGGCCGGCCGGACCAAGACCTGGGAGCCGTTCACCGTTCCGGACAACGCCAATAGCTGCGGCTTCACCGAGGCGGTGCGTGGAGTGCTGTCGCACCACATGGTGATCAGGGACGGCAAGATCGCGAACTACCACCCGTACCCGCCCACCCCGTGGAACGCCAGCGTCCGCGACAGCTTCGGCACGCCGGGACCGTATGAGGACGCCGTCCAGAACACGCCGATCTTCGAGGAGAACCCGCGGGAGTCGTTCAAGGGCATCGACATCATGCGCGCCGTGCGCAGCTTCGATCCCTGCCTGCCGTGCGGCGTGCACATGTACCTCGGCGACGGCAAGGTGCTCGAGAAGGTGCATACGCCCACCTCGGTCGTCCTGTCCACCTGAGCCGATGTCGGACGTACGGGACGTCGGAGAACGGGTCGAACGGCTGCTGGCCGCGCTTCGATCGGCCCCTGGTGATTCCGGTGCCGCGGCCGAGGAACTGGTCCGGTTGCTGGTCGGCCTGTACGGCGACGGCCTCGCGCGGATCGTCGCGATCCTGCGCGAGGCGGACGGCGATCGCTCGGTGACCGCGCTGACCGGGGATCCGCTGGTCGAGAGCCTGCTGCTGCTGCACGACCTGCACCCACTGGACGTTGACGCCCGGATACAGCGGGCGCTCGACCGGGTCAGGCCCTACCTGGGCTCGCACGCCGGCGGCGTGGAGTACCTGGGCGTGCACGATGGTGTCGCGAAACTGCGGCTGGAGGGCAGTTGCCACGGCTGCCCGTCGTCGGCCGCAACCGTGCGACTGGCCATCGAGGACGCGATCCTGGACGCGGCGCCCGAGGTGAGCGAGGTCGTGGTGGACGGGATGACCGAGCCGCCGGCCGGTCCGGCGTTGCTGCAGATCGGCCGGGCACCGGCGACCAGCCAGCCTGCCGGAGCCGACTCGGGCGGAGGCGCGGCGGGCCACGGCTGGTTCGAGCTTCCGGCCATCGGCCCGCCGAGTGCCCGGCCGGTGATCGCGTCGGCGGGTGGCGTCGAGGTGCTGATCTGTGCCGTACGCGGAACCCTGTACGCCTACCGGGACGGCTGCCCAAGCTGCGGCACGTCGCTGGCCGGGGGCACGCTGGATCGCGAGCGCCTGACCTGCCCGTCCTGCGGGGTCAGCTTCGACGTCCGGCTGGCCGGGCAGGGCATCGACAGTCCCGGCCTGCGCCTGGATCCGCTGCCGCTGCTCGCGGACAGCGCCGGTATCCGGGTCGCGCTACCGGTCGGAGCCCTGCCGTGACCGGCGGACTGCGCCGGTTCGTGCCAGCCACCCAGCCTGACCGGGCACTCGCGGCGCAAGGCGGCCCGGCCCCCGGCCAACCGCCAGGGCCCGCGGTCAGCCTGCCGGGCATCCAGGCGAGCCGGGACCCCGCGGCAACCCGGACCGAGAGCTGCGAATTCTGCGCCACCGAGGTGCCCGCCACCCACGGGCACGTGGCCGACCTGGAGCGATCGAGCCTGATGTGCGCCTGCCGCGCGTGCTACCTGCTGTTCACGCACGACCAGGCTGGCCTGCCCGGACCATCGGCGGGCCGGGGCCGTTATCGCGCTATTCCTGACCGGTACCGCACCGACCCTGGCCACCCGCTCTCCGGCGCCGACTGGGACCGGCTCGAAATCCCGGTCGGGCTGGCGTTCTTCCTGCGCAGTTCGGCGCGGGACACCGTGATCGGCTTCTATCCCAGCCCGGCCGGCGTGACCGAGTGCAGGCTGGACCTGGGCACCTGGCACGAACTGGCGGCCACGCATCCCATCCTGACCGCGGCTGAACCGGACGTGGAGGCGGTGCTGATCACGCGGGGCGGCGCGGGCGGGGGCGCGGGCGGGGGCGCGGGCGGGGGCGCGGGCGGGGGCGCGGTCGGCGCGGGAAGCACAGGCGACGACAGCGCCGACGCCGAGTGCTTCGTCGTCCCGATCGACGCGTGTTACGAACTGGCCGGGCTGATGCGGCTGCACTGGCACGGGTTCGACGGCGGGACGGAGGCGCGGGCCCACATCGCCGACTTCCTCGACCGGGTTCGATCGCGCGCGTCGGCACTGGCGAAGGGACGATGAGGTGGCCGACCTGACGTTCGACTGCATCGGCGCCCGGCCGGACCGGTACGCGGTCACCCCATCGATGTCGCTGATCCTGCGGATCGCCGAGACGACCGGCCAGCGCATCGACGCGATCGCGCTGCGCTGCCAGATCCGGATCGAGCCGGCCAGACGCCGCTACTCGGGAATCGAGGCCGAGCGACTGAACGACCTGTTCGGGGAGACCGCCCGCTGGTCAGAGACGCTCAAGCCGCTGCAACTCGCCACGGTGCCGACGATGGTGCCCGGGTTCACCGGCAGCGTCGAGATCGACCTGGCGGTTCCGTTCAGCTACGACCTGAAGATCGCGTCCACCCGATACTTCGCGGGCCTGGATTCCGGCGAGGTGCCGCTGCTGCTGCTGTTCAGCGGGACGGTGTTCACGGCGATGGACGGCAGGATGAGCGTGCAGCAGGTTCCGTGGAGCAAGGAGGCCTCGTTCGGGCTGCCGGTGAAACTCTGGCGCGAGGCGATCGACGCGCACTTCCCGGACAGCGCCTGGATCACGCTGAGCACGCAGACGCTGGACGAACTGATTCGATTCAAGACCAGGAACGCCCTGCCCACCTGGGATGCCACCCTGTCCGCGTTGCTCGGGCAGGCCGGGCCGGAGGCGGAGACGGCCCGATGACCCCGATGACCCCGATGAGCAAGCCCGAGCACCTGCGGAGCGCACGGCAGGTCGCGGACGCGATCTTGTACGAGGGATACCTGCTCTACCCGTATCACCAGGCCGCGCAGAAGAATCGGGCCAGATTCCAGTTCGGCGTGCTGATGCCGCCCGTCTTCGAGGCCGTTGACCCGTCGGAACGATCCGCGTTCCAGGCCGAGTGCCTGGTCGAGTGCGGCGACGAGGCCGCGGTGGTGGTCGACGTCAGGTTCCTGCATCTGCAGCACCGGCGGGTGCTCCGGGCTGACTCCTGCGGCGACACCGATCGCGCGGCGATGACCGAGGTCAGCGAGTTGCTGGTCGGCGACAGCGAGTACACCGCCTGGGACGAGGCGATTGAGCGGGAGCACCGGGTTCATCGCACGGTTGCGGAGATTCTCGGCCGGGAGGTCGAGGAGATCGCGCGGTTTGGCGCCGGCCAGAGGGCGCAGGACATCACCGATTCCACCGGCGCGCTGGCCGGAATGCTGCTGCGGGAGTGGGACGACCTGCGGATGGCGGTCCGGCTTGGGGCCCGGAGAGTGGCCGGGCCGTTCGGTGCGCTGCGGCTTTCGTTGTGCGTCGAAAACCTGTCGGTTCTGGCGACGACGCCGCGTGATCGCGGCGAGGCACTGGCCAGTGCGCTGTTGGCGGCCCACGCGCTGATCCAGGTGCCCGGCGGGACGTTCGTGTCCATGACCGATCCGCCGGAGTGGGCGGCCGCCGAGGTCGCGGCGTGCCGGAACACCGGAATCTGGCCGGTTCTGGCCGGACCGCCCGAGTGTCGCGACCTGATGCTCGCCGCGCCGGTGATCCTGGCCGACCACGCCGAGGTCGCGCCGGAGAGCGCGGGCGACCTGTTCGACGCGACCGAGATCGACGAGATCCTGACGCTCCGGACACTGGCCCTCACCGAGGACGAGAAACGGGCCGCCAGGGCGACCGATCCGCGTGCCGCAGAGTTGTTCGACCGGCTGGAAGTGTTGCCGCCGGAAATGCTGGATCGCCTGCACGGCGCGATCCGTTACCTCGGCCCGGCACCCGAAGGCGCACCGGGACGGGACCGGGGGGCAAGGGCCGAGGCAGCGGCCGGGACCGGGCCGGATCGGGTCCCCTCCTACGGCGACCCGTTCGGCGCCGAACCCGACGTCCCCTGGTGGGACCCGGGCTCAGATTCCAGCGTTTCGCCCGAGACCGACCACGTAGTCGTCGACGGCGTCGCCGTCGCGCGGGGCAGTCGGGTGCGGATGCGGCCTGGCGCGCGGCGAGCCGACGCCCAGGACCTCTTCCTCGCCGGGCGCGAAGCGCGGGTGGAAGCGGTGCTCTTCGACGTCGATCAGAAGGTGCATCTGGCGCTGACCGTGCTTGACGATCCGGCCGCTGACCTGAACCGGGAGCAGGGCAGGTTCCTGTACTTCGGCATCGACGAGATCGAGCCGCTCAGCGAGGTTCGCAGCAGTATCCATGACGGCGTCGAGACGAGTGAACGGGAGGAGGGGTCCGCGTGATCATCAAGCTGATCAAGGCAGCGATCATTGCCGCGGTGCTGATGGCGATCGTCCAGTCGCTGCCAGACGTCAAGCGGTATCTCGAGATTCGCGAGATGTAGTCGGCAGGACCGGGGCACCGGGCCAGCGAAACGATGCGAAGGGACGGGCAGGAAGATGGAGACGATCATCGGGTTCGCGGCTGGCTACCTGGCGGGATCGGCCGAGGGCAGCGCGGGACCGAACCGGCTACGTTCATCCTTGCGGGCGATCGCGAACTCGCAGGAGGCTCGGCGGCTGGCAGCCGAAGGGATCGCCCTGGCGAGTACGGTGCTGCGCCAGGTGGCCACTCGCGGGGTCGGCAGCTTCCTGCCCGCTCGGACAGAAGCATCCGCTAGCCGTCAGGCTTGACCCAGATCAGCGAATAGCGCCACAACACGTGGCGGCGGTATCGGACGCCCGGCATTTCGTCGGCCGCCAGTGCCCGCGCGGCCCTGAAGGTGTCGGGCGGGGGCCAGACGATCGGCGACGGGTGCTCCCACAACGATCTGGTCATCAGGTAATACCGGTGCACGATGAACCCGGCCAGGTCGGCCGGCAGATCCGCCGGGTACCTCGGCCTGGCCAGGCCGATCACCGCGAGCACACCGCCGGGCCGGAGCAGGGCGCGCATCCGGCCAAGCGCGGCGGCGGCATCCATGTGGTGCAGGGCCGCGACGCTGGCGATGAAGTCAAAGGAACCCGGGTCGAACGGGTAGCTCAGGAAGTCCCCGCGCAGATAGCGGATGTCACTCGCGTCCGGATGCGCACGGGCAAGGTCGATGCTCGGCTGATCGAGGTCGATCCCGGTCACGTCGGGCACGATCGCGCGGATCTGCCGGGTGAGAGTCCCCTCGCCGCACCCCACGTCGAGTGCCCGCTGGCATCCGGCCGGGATGGCAGAGATCACGACCGGGTGGTAGTGCAGGTTGTGGTTCCAGCGATCACCCGCGCTGTCCATCGGGCCATCGTCTCATTCAGGGGCCGGGCGGGCATCCGATCGGCAACGGCCGTACCTTGGCCCGGGCAGGCAGGTACGCCGGGGCGGCACCCTTTCAGACCCCACGTGAAAGCAAATGAAAGGTATTCCCGGACGCCCGGCGCTTTGACACTGGCCAAGCAGGGGCGTTAAGCTCACTTAGCCGGAGTGGCGAATCACGCTGGCCGATTGTCGAAGGTGGTAGCTAATGCCACACTCCGTCAGGCTACGTTTCCGCTGGCTTGCCGCCTCGGTGATTACCTTGATTGTAACTGGATAGGTCGTCCGACTGCTTCTGCTGTGGCGTTTGGCTGGTGACTGTGAGCCGGCCCGGCGTGGTGCCTTGATTACGGTCCGCCGGCGATGGTCA
>JAJYTW010000032.1 GCA_021792855.1 Actinomycetes bacterium | reverse complement strand
TCGCCGCTATCCCCCCGGCTCGCTGGCCGATCGCCGCGCCGCCCCGACGGCCGCGGCATTCCCCCGGACCGACCTCGGCGTGGCCAGCCCTCCTGACGCTATGTCGATCATCTCACCACTGTGCGCCGGCGCAGGCCGCCGCGCACCGAACTTGAGTCCTTCGGCCGCGCTGACTTTGGTCCCGCCAGCGGTCCAGACAGCCAATACGGCACCGCTGGCGTGCTGCCGGCGGGCCGCCGGTTCGATCATGTTGACCGGGCCTTCTAGCATGGGCGCATGGCGACAACCCCGCAGTCAGACCAGCAACCGCCGACCCAGGGCGGCCCCAGCGCCGGCGTCCCGTCCGCCGAGCAGGTGATGAGCGCGCTCGCAGGCGTTCAGGATCCGGAGATCCACCGGCCGATCACCGAACTCGGCATGGTGAAGAACATCGAGATCGGCCCGGGCGGAGCGGTACGGGTCGAGGTCTGGCTGACCGTTTCCGGCTGTCCGCTGCGCGAGACGATCACGTCTAACGTGCAGGCCGCAGTGGGCCAGCTGGCCGGGGTCACCCAGGTCAGGGTCGACCTCGACGTGATGAGCGAGGAGCAGCGCCGCGAATTGCAGGGCAAGCTGCGGGGCGGAACGCCGGAACGGGAGATCCCGTTCGCCAGCCCGACCTCACTGACCAAGGTCTACGCGGTCGCCAGCGGCAAGGGCGGCGTCGGCAAGTCATCGGTCACCGTGAACCTGGCCGTGGCCATGGCCGCCGCCGGCCGGAAGGTCGGCCTGCTTGACGCCGACATCTACGGCCATTCGGTGCCCCGCATGCTCGGCGTTACCGCCCGGCCGACCCAGGTCGAGCAGATGATCATGCCGCCCGAGGCGCACGGGGTCCGGACGATCTCGGCGGGCATGCTGAAGCCGGAGGGGAACGCGCCGCTGCCGTACCGCGGGCCGATCCTGCACCGGCTGCTTGAGCAGTTCCTCGCCGACGTCTACTGGGGCGACCTGGACGTGCTGCTGCTCGACCTGCCGCCGGGCACCGGCGACGTGGCGATCTCGGCCGGTCATCTGATCCCCGGCGCCGAGCTGATCGTGGTGACGACTCCGCAGATGGCCGCCGCGGAGGTCGCCGAGCGGGCCGGCTCGCTGGCCAACCAGCTGCACCAGCGAGTGGTCGGCGTGATCGAGAACATGGCCTACCTGAGCTGCCCGCACTGCGATGAGCGGATCGAGGTGTTCGGCTCGGGCGGCGGCCAGGCGGTGGCGCAGGCACTCACCCGGGTCACCGGCGCCACCGTCCCGCTGCTCGGGGAGGTGCCGATCGACCTCGGTTTGCGCGAGGCCAGCGACAACGGGATCCCGCTGGTGCTCAGCAGGCCGGAAGGGCCGGCCGCGCGCGAGCTGACCAGGATCGCCAAGGATCTGGTCGGCCGGTCCCGCAGCCTGGTCGGCCGCCAGCTCGGGCTGACGCCGGTCTAGGACCGGCCCCGGTCAGGTCGCCTCGGCGTCGTACGGCGGGACCTCACCAGCGATCAGCGGGTGCGCGAGGGCGCCCACCTCCGCCGGAGCGAGACCACCCGGCCCGGACACGGCGTCGTTGATCCAGTCGTCGTTAAGCTCGGCGGCGACGTCGTCGTCCAGCAGATGCTTGCGCACGAAGGTACGCGGGTTGAGGTCCTCCAGATCGAAGTCGCGGAACTCCTCGCCAAGGCTGTCGGCCAGGTCGGACCGGGCCGACTCGGTCAGCCGCCGCAGGTCGCGCAGCGCGCGCCCGGCCTGCGAGGCCATCTTCGGAAGCTGCTCCGGGCCGAAGATCACCAGCCCGACCACCAGCAGCGCCAGGATCTTCCAGATGGACAGGTCGAACAATTTCCGCCTCGCGATGTACCGCTCGCAGCCGGGTCGGCGCACGAGATCCGCTGGCTAACAGACTAACCGGCGGCGGTGACCGGATGGCAAGCGCGATCCCGGGTGGCCAGGAACGCCCGGCCGGTCAGTGGAACGGGTCCAGCCAGGAGATGATCCGCTTCAGGCCGCGGCCGGTCCGCTGCCAGAAGCCCTCGTGCCGGTCATGCGGAAGCTGACCGACGATCTGTCTGACCGTGGCCGATGGGGCGTCGGCGATGACGGTGTACACGAAGCCGTCGGCCGACCAGGCGACGCTGCGCGCACCGGGCACGCTCATGAATACCGTGGCGCCGTCAACGGTCGCCCGCTTCCAGCCTCGCATGCTCGCTGGCAGCCGTCCGCGCTGCAGGAAAATGGACACCACGGACAACCCGTCGGAATAGGAGGCGTCCACTACCACGCCGGAGTTCGTGGCCGTGTGGGTCAGCGTCACCAGCGACAGGTTCCCGGCCAGCCTGGCCGGCAGCGGCCAGTGCTGCTTGCGCAGGCTGGCCAGCCCTGCCCTGGTCGGCTGCGACCGCCAGGCAGGTGCCCGCGGCGCCGGCACGTCGGGAACCTCCGCGTCACCGACGTGCAGGGCGATGAAGGCGCCCTCGTTCACCAGGTGCCCCGAACTGTCGAAGATCTCCCGGCGCAGCGGCAGGCCGGTCGCGCGATCGAGCCAGTACCTGGCCGCGACGCTGCCGTCCCGGCGGCGGATCACGACCAGATTCGCCGGGCGGCCGCTGGCCGTGCCGGTGCCCGCGTACTCGATCAGGTAGTTGTTCCGCATCAGGGTCAGCATCCACGCCGACACGCTGAGCACGCCGGCGGTGACGTGACTGGTCGCCGTCGGGCCGAGGGATCCGGCCGGGCGGGCGCTGGCCGGCAGGTCGACGTCGCTGGTACCGAGCGTGAGTTCCTGCTGGCCCAGCCGGTGCCAGACCTGGACCAGGGTCGCGCTCGGGCCCCCCGGGCCCCACCACACCACCATCTGCTCGCCCCGGTAGGTGACGTTCTGGCAGGCCGCCTCGGCCGCGGCCATCAGCCGCAGACCCCGCCGCATGGTCGCCGATCCAACCGGTCCCGGCGCGGCGTGCAACTGCGCGCCGGAGATTCCCGCCGTGACCGAATCGATCACCCCGGGCGGCCGCCGGTCGGTGCCGATCACCGATCCGATCCCGATGGTCAACCCGAAGAGCGCCGCCAGGGACAGGCTGATGACCAGGGCCGGTACCCGCAGTCGGCGGTAGTAGAGCCACAGCATGGCGGCCTACGGCAGGTAGCTTGCGGTGCCGACGTGACCAGGAATGGCCGGGGCGGACGGAGCAGCGGTTGGCGCGGGCCCTGCCGCCGAGGCGGTACCCCCGGCGGACCCCTGGCCGGCCGACGACGCCTGGCGACCGCCCGGCCCAGCCGGGCTCACGGTCGCGGCCGGACCGGACGGTGCGGGCGCCGGGCCCGCGGCGGGCGCCTGGCCGACGTCGTAGCTGTGCTGCATCCAGTAGGTCTCCACGGCCGGCGTGACCCGCGGCGTCGGCTGTCCCGACGAGATGCCGCCAGCCAGGAATCCTGCCGCGCCGAGCAGGGTCAGGGCGGCGCCGGCCGACCCGGTGAGCACCTTCCAGCCCGGCATCGACCTGCGGATCCGGGAACGGGGCCGGACGGGCAGTTCGACATACGACGCGCCGGCCTGGCCGGTGAGCGGAAACGTCAGCACCTCGCCGGAGCACGCGAGATCGATCAGCCTGCTGGTGATCGACTCATCGGCCGCGTGGTCACCGAGCGCGGACATCTGGCGCTTGAGAGCGCGCAGCGAGTTGGCCTCCCCGCGGCACTCGTCGCAGCGGGCCAGGTGATTCAGCACGCGGTCCCGCTCCGCCCAGTCAAGCTCGCCGTCGACCAGTTCGGTCAGCCAGCGCCCGAGGTGGCTCATGGCTAGCTTCCTTTGCCAGCCACGGCCGGATCGCTCACGCGTCCGATCAGCACATCGTCGGCGGCGCCACCGTCCGGCCCGGTACTAACCCGTCGCGGCCTGCGATGCTCAAGCGCGGCCCGCAACTGCGCCCGTCCCCGGTGGATCCGACTTCGCACGGTGCCCAGCTTGACGTCGAGGACGTCGGCGATCTCCTCATACGTCAGGCCCTCGATGTCGCACAGCACCACGGCGGCCCGGTAGTCGGGCGGCAGATCGGCCAGCGCCGCGGCAACGTCGTAATCCAGGTGCCGCTCGTCGAAGGCCTGCGATGGTGTCGGCTCCGGCCCGCTGATCTTGGCGGCGGCCTCCTCGCCGAGTCCCTCGAACCTGATCCGCTGGCGGCGCCTGGTGATGTCGAGGAAGAGGTTGGTGGTGATCCGGTGCAGCCAGCCCTCGAAGGTGCCCGGGGTGTAGCTGGAAAGCGAGCGGAAGACCCGGACGAAGACTTCCTGGGTCAGGTCCTCGGCATCGTGGCTGTTACCGGTCAGCCGGTACGCCAGCCGGTACACCCGGGCCGAGTGCAGCCGGACGACTTCTTCCCAGGTGGGCGGCGTCCACGCGGCGTCCTGCGCACATTCGGACCCGGCGTCCTCGGGAGCCTCGGTCTGCATCAGCCTTCCCTACCTGTCATCGCGTGGCGATCCGCCGCGAGAGAATGTCGCTGCTTATGGCATGCCGCATCCGGTCAACGAGTGGGCCGCCCGGCGTGTTCCCGGGCCCGCCCGGCCGGCGCTAGGCTGCGGCGCGAGTACTTGTTTTCTCAGGCTACCGGAGGCCACCATCTTCGATACCGACGTCGCCGCCGTTCTTGAGGAGTTCGCCGCCGAGGACGAGTTCCTGGCTACGGCGCGCGCGAATGCCGAGCGGGCCGGCGCGGCCGTTCCGGTCGCGGCGATGACCGGCGCCGCGCTGCGTTTCCTCGCGGCCGCGATCGATGCCCGCGCCGTCGTCGAGATTGGCACCGGGTACGGCACCTCCGCCCTGTGGCTGCTCCGGGGCATGCGCCAGGGATCGGTGCTCACCAGCGTGGATGTCGAGCCCGAGCACCACCGCCTCGCCCGGCAGGTATTCGGCGCGGCAGGCTACTCGGCCAGCCGGTACCGGCTGATCACCGGCCGGGCGCTCGACGTGCTGCCGCGCCTCGCCGACGGCGCCTACGACCTGGTGTTCTGCGACGCCGACAAGCGCGAGCTTGTCGATTACCTGACCGCGGCACTGCGGCTGCTGCGGCCCGGCGGGATCGTGGCCTTCGACAACGCGATCTGGTCCGATCAGGGATCGAACCTCGCGCACCGTGACCCGGACACCGCCGCCGCGGCGGAACTGCGCGAGCTAGTGGCCGCCGAGCCAGCGCTCGTCCCGGTGCTGCTGCCGATCGGCGGCGGACTGCTCGCCGCCGTCAAGCGACCCGACTGACGGCGTCGGCGGCCAGCCAGTGCAGTAGCAGCCTGGTTCCGAATCCGGTCGCGCCCGCCGTCAGTTCCCCGTCGTCGGCAGATCGCCGGGCCGCTCCGGCGATGTCCAGGTGTGCCCACGGCCGCCGGCCGGCGAATTCCCGCAGGAACAGGGCCGCGGTGACCGAACCAGGCGCCTCGGCGTCCGTCGCGACGTGCGCCAGGTCGGCTACCTGTGAATCGAGCAGCGGCCGGTAATCGTCGGCCAGCGGCATCCGCCACAGCCGGTCCCCACTCGCCTCGCCCGCGGCCAGTAGCCGGCCGGCCAGATCGTCGCTCGTCGCGTAGAGGGCGGCATGGCTCCGGCCGAGCGCGACACGCGCCGCGCCGGTCAGGGTGGCGATGTCGACGACCTCGTCCGGGGCAAGCTCGCGGTCGGCGTAGGCCAGCGCGTCGGCGAGCACGAGGCGTCCCTCGGCGTCGGTGTTCAGCACCTCGACGGTGCGGCCGCCGAACTGCGTGATCACGTCACCGGGCCGGTAGGCCGAGCCGGACGGCATGTTCTCGGCGGCCGGCACTAGCCCGGTGACGGCCGTTGCCACCCCAAGCCTGGCCAGCGCCGACATGGCGCCGATCACCGCAGCGCCGCCGGCCATATCGGTCTTCATCATCGTCATGCCGTCGGTGGGCTTCAGCGAGAGCCCGCCGCTGTCGAACGTGATGCCCTTGCCTACCAGGACCACGTGCCGGCTGGCGCCCGGCGGTGTGTACCGAAGCTCGATCAGCACCGGCGGCCGGGAGGAGCCGGCGCCGACCGCGCGGATGCCGCCGAAGCCGGCCGCAGCCAGTTCCTGGCTGGTCCAGATCCGCGCGTCTAGCCCGGACTCGGCGGCGACCCGAGCCGCGGAGTCGGCGAGCCACTGCGGACTCTTGCGGACCGACGGGGTGTTGCTGAGATCCCTGGTCAGGGCGACGGCGGTGGCGATCACCCTGGCCGTCTCGATGGCTGCCGCCGCTCCGTCCGCCTCGGCCACCGCCAGCCCGACCCGCGCGATAGCCGACGAGCCGGCCCAGTCCGCCGCCGTCTCGCGGTAACGGTAGGAACCGAGCAGGATGCTCTCGGCCAGGATCCGCGCCCGCTCGGCGGGCAGCCCCGACACCACGTCCGACCAGGCCGTTTGACCCGGCCACAGCAGCCTGCCCAGCTCGCCGCCCGCTCGCCGCAGCGCGGCAGGCGACCGATCGCCGACACCGCAGCAGACGATCCGGACCGGCACCCGGCCGGCCCGCACGACCGCCGTGGTGATCCGGCCGGGCTCGCCTGGATCCGCCGATCCGGCCGCGATCTCCTGCGGACCGGCCCCGAGGAGATCCGCGAGGTCCGGGTCGGGGGCGGCATCATCGCGCGGCACGGCCACGATGACCAGGTCGGGAGGCTCGGCGACGCCGTCGGCGACCGTTCGCAGAAACTGCCCCGCGGTGCTTCGTGCGGCGCCAGGCAGCGCGGTTACAACGCTGGTGAGAGGCATGCGGGAGGCGGAGATCAGCCGACGGCGGACTCGAGTGCGGTGCTCAGCGCCGACGCCTCATCTGGCGTCAGCTCAACGACCAGCCGGCCTCCGCCTTCAAGCGGCACACGCATTACGATCCCGCGGCCCTCCTTGGTGACCTCCAGCGGACCGTCCCCGGTCCGTGGCTTCATCGCCGCCATCCTGCCTCCCCTTCGAAACCCGAAAGGCCGCCCGGCCGGTCCGTGCGCTCTGGCACGACGCCAGCCGCCGCTCGGCCGTGTCCGGGATCACTTAGCCACACCGACATCAATCAGTACCACTATTATCGGGCAGTTCTCCGTGCTTGGATGCCCCGATCGGCGTTCCGGCGGCGGCAGGACGGCCGATCCGGCCAGACTTGGGGGCGTGAACGCCCGATCGGCACTGTTCGATCTCTACGGAGATCATCTGCTCGAGCGCGGTGCGCAGGCGCCGGTCGCCGCGCTCGTCCGACTGCTCGCCCCGCTGGGAATCTCCGCGCCGGCGGTCCGGACCGCGGTGTCCCGGATGGTCCGGCAGGGCTGGCTGGAGCCGGTCCGGCTTCCCGGCGGCGCTGGCTACCGGCTTACCGGCCGGGCGGCGAGCAGGCTGGCCCGGGCCGGGGACCGGATCTACGCGACCGACCTGCCCGGCTGGGACGGCCGCTGGCACATCATCGTGATCGAGCGGGTCGGTGAACGGGCCAGGCGGGAGCGACTCCGGGCGGCGCTCGGCTACCTGGGCTACGCCTGCGTGGACGGCTCGACCTGGGTGAGTCCCCGGCCATCCCCCGAACTCGACGCGCTGCTGGCGGCCGAGCGGGTCAGAGCCGAGCGGTTCATGGCGGATTACGACGGCGACGACCGCGGCCTCGCGTCCCGCGCCTGGGACATCGACGGCCTGGCGCGGGCCTACCGGCACTGGCTGGACCTGGCCGGCGACCTCACCGCGGGAGCGAGCCGCGAGGAGTCGGACGAGGCCGTGTTCGCCGTGCGGAGCAAGCTCGTGCATGAATGGCGCAAGTTCCTCTTCATCGATCCCGGCCTGCCCCTGGCACTGCTGCCCGCTCCCTGGCCGGGCCAGATCGCCGCGGATTTCTTCCACCGCACGGCCGCCGGGCTCTTGCCCGCGGCGGGGCGCTTCGTGGACTGTTGTCTGGCGGCCGACCGCCGCGAGGCCGACCGGCCCGGCAGCACCGGACCAGGCAGCACCGGACCAGGCAGGACCCGCCCCCACCGCACGGAGCAGGCAGGAGATGGCAGTGACCGATAGCGTTCGCTACGACATTTCAGGCGCGGTAGCCACGATCACGCTGAACCGGCCGGAAGCCAGGAACGCGCTGACCACCGAGGCCAAGCAGGCGCTGGCGCGGGCACTGGCCAGGGCCGCCGAAGACGACGCGGTCCGTGCCGTCGTGCTGACCGGCGCGGGCCAGGCCTTCTGCGCCGGGCAGGACCTGCGCGAGCACGCCGAACTGCTGCGCGCGGGTGGCTCGCCGCTGGACACGGTTCGCCTGCACTACAACCCGATCGTCACCACGATCATGACGATGCCCAAGCCGGTGGTCGCGGCCCTGCCCGGCGTGGCGGCCGGGGCCGGCGCGTCGATCGCGTTCGCCTGCGATTTCCGGATCGCCGCCCGGCGGGCCAGCCTGCTGCTGGCGTTCGCCAGGGTCGGCCTGTCCGCGGACTCCGGCGCGTCCTGGACCCTGCAGCGCCTGGTCGGCCCGGCCAGGGCGGCCGAACTGCTGATGCTGGCCGAGCCGATCTCCGCCGAGCGGGCGCTCGCCCTGGGTCTGCTGACCGAGGTAGTCGCCGATCAGGATCTCGACGGCGCGGTGGCCGCGCTGGCCGGCCGACTGGCGAGCGGCCCGACCGCCGCCTACGCCGGGATCAAGCAGAGCCTGCTGGGCGCGGCCGGGGCCGACCTCGCGTCGGCGCTAGAGACCGAGGCGGAGATCCAGGTCCGGCTCGGCGGTTCACGTGATCACCGGGCCGCGACCGAGGCATTCCTGAACAAGGAGCAGCCGCACTTCGAGGGGCGCTAACCGCCGAGGGACGCTATCTCTAGGAGATCCCGCCGCCCGCGCCCGCGGGCGCGTCAGCCGTCTGCTCGCCGTCCCCGCCGCTCCGACGGGCGGCGAGCAGTTCCTCGTGCGCGCAGACGATGCGCTCGGTAGCCTCGACCAGGTCGCTGACGCAGATCCGGTCGTACCCGCCCGCCGGGTCCTGCCACCAGACCACCTCGCCACGGCACCAGACGGTCAGGTCCCGGCTGACCGACAGGACGGCAAGCTCACCGCCTGGCTCGGTCATCCGCACCAGCCCGGCGCCGAGCCCGCGTCCGGCCAGCGCGGTCGCGATCTCCTCGATCGCCCGCGTACCGCGCGGCGCGACCCGCGGACTGCTGGCAAGCTCGCTGGCCGGCGGCACCCGGAGCGCGAACCAGACCGCCTTGCCCGGCAGCTTCCACGCGCCGAGTCGGCCGCGGCTCGGATGGTGGCCCCAGCGACCAGCCGATAGCCCGGCGACCATCTGCAGGCCACGGCCGCGAACCGAGTCCGGTCCGGCCGGGATCGCGGCGCCGACCGGCACCGGCTCACCGGCGTCCCAGCCAGGATCGGAGTCAAAGATCTTGCAGACGATCTCCCGGCCCGAACCGCAGCTCCGCACGTACAGCCAGAACTCGGGCAGGCCACTGACCGGCTCGCTGCCCGCATACTCGATGTTGCCGTGCGCGTTCAGCGTGTTCGCGGCGAGTTCGCTGGCCATCGTGACACCGTCGTGCACGAGGTCGCTGGGCAGCCCGGCATCCTCGACGGCCGCACGGAAATACGCGCGCGCGGCGCTCGCGCACCGCTCGTTGAGCGGCAGCGGGCGGACGAAGCAGCCACCGGCCAGGACGCTGGCCTCGGACAGGCTGACCTCGGACAGACTGGCCTCGGCCCGCTCGGCGACGCTGCGCACTGCTCCCCCGGCTGTGATGACCGTCTGGGCGCGACGATCCGGCGGCTGGGTGACCTGAACCGGCATTTCCGCCAGTGGCGCGGCGAGCCAGGTGTCACCATGACGATGACGACTGGGATCGGCAGGCCCCGCAGAACCCGGGTCGGCGGGTGACAGTAACATCCTCAGCCGCCTTCCCGGTGTTCGACTTCTGTGAAACACAGATTACGAGTCAATTGGCCTGCTTCGCAATAACCGTGGCGAATTAGCCGACCATCTTGAGTCGACGGGACACCTGTCACGTCACGGATCCTGTCCGTGTTTGTCCTGATAATGGTTATTTTGCTAATGGCGTCCCGCGTGTACAGTTAGATCGGCGGTAACCGCCCTCATACGGTCCGCCAGCACCCCGAGACAGGTGCACTCCAGGTAAAAGGAAACCCCCCGGGGCCTACCTCCCCGGGGGGTTTCCGCTTTCCTGGCCATCGCCGATGCCGGCCGAGGCCAGCTAGCCCCAGGCGGACCGGAAGCTAGATGTCGTATCGGCCGTTCTTCAGATCGGCAAGCAGCGCGCCGAACACGCCGCGCTCGACGACGTGGGCGCCGTCGTCCGGGCGCGTGCTGTCACGGACGGCGATAACGTCACCGAGATTGGCTGCCACTTCGACACAGCCGGCGTTCGCATAGCTTCGTCCAGCCTTGCGCCAGACCGCTCGAGACAGGTCAGTCATGGTTCACTCCAGTCTTTCGGCAAGTTGCCTCAGGTACAACGCCGTGTCCATGGGCTCAAGCGCCACGTCCACGGCTCGGTCGTAAGACTCGATGTATCCGGTTACGTACTCCGGGTCAGTCACCTCCTGGATCGCATGATCGGACTCGGCGAACACCAGGCTGGGCTCACCCGCGTAGTCGAAGATGTGCACGGCAGAGAACATGCCGGGCGGCGGCCCGTCGGCGAACCGCTGCAGGTGCAGCCGGATGTTCGGGCGCTGGCCAAGCTCGGCGAGATGCAGCAACTGCTCCCGCCGCTCGGTCCGGCTTCCCCAGCGGTACATCAGCGACGCCTCGGCGATCACGGCCTCGACCTGGGGGACCGTGCTCTTGTCCCGGTCCAGGATCTGCTGGCGGCGCATTCTCGCCTCGGCCGCCCGGCGACGCCAGGCCGGTGGCTTGCCCCCGGCCCGCATCAGCGCGTCGATGTAGTCCGGCGTCTGCAGCAGGCCAGGGATCACCAGCGGGGTGAACATCCTGATCCGGTCGGCGTCGGCCTCGAAGCCGGGAAACTCGTTGTCGAAGATGTCCTGATAGTCCCGCCACCACGGCCGGAACCTGGCCCGCATGGCCAGGTCCTCGACCTCACGGCAGGTCGAGTCGTCGGCCTCGTAGAACCGCAGCAGATCCCGGATGTCGCTCATCTCCGGTCGCTTCCACTGATTGGCCTCGAACCGGCCGACCTTGCCGCGACCCCAGTTGAGGATGTCGCAGACGTGGTTCGCGGTGAATCCGGCGTTGACCCGCAACTCCGTGAGGCTGCGCGCTAGCCGGAGCTTGGCGATGGTTGCGCCATAGGCGTCATCGCTCACCATTGACCTCCTGGCATCCACCTAGCTCCCATCTTAGCCACCCGGACATCACTTAAGTTGCGATTCGCAATTCACGTCCTCAATCGTTATGCGACGAGAATAGCGATCTGCTTGCGGACCGCCATGACGCCCTTACGCTCCGAGACGACCGGATCTATTCGCTCATCATTTCGAAAAATGGCGTGCGGCCAATCTCTGGAGCATCGCGATGCGCGTGGTCCCGAGCCGCGGCGGGCAACCGGCCCCCGACCCGGCGGTCGGTTGTGACGTGAGCGGTTCATCACGCTCCGTCATCGAATTCGCCGTGCTTGACCCCGTGCAGGAAGGACTCCCACTCGATCCGGTCGTAGATCAGGACCCGCCGGTCCGGATCACCGGAAACGCGCAGCAGGATCCACTCCACCTCGGACCGGTCATCGGCCCTGGCCAGGTCCCGCTCGGCCGAGGGGATGAACGCGATCTCGAAGGATCCCGAACCGGTGCCCGATCGCTGCCAGTCAAGCGCCTCGAGATCGACCCCGAGCTGAGCCAGGGTCGGCTTCCACCGCATCGGGATCCTCCTTGTGACCCGCGCGCAGCCCCAGCCGACGGCACCGGCCATATTTCCATCTGCCCAGCCCAGAACGGTCATACGACCATTCTCGCCGGAAATTTCAAAATAACTATCAGTAGCATATCGGACAGAAGCTACCCAAGCGCGGCCGCTCGTCGGAAACAGCCGGCCAGGTGGTCGTTCACCACGCCGCATGCCTGCATCGTCGAATAGGCGGTCACCGGACCGGCGAACCGGAAGCCGTGCCCTCGCAACTCGGCGGCCAGCGCCCTGGACGCCGGCGTCCAGGGCGGCACCTCCTCCGGACCGCGCGGGGCCGGGCGGCCCGGATCGGCGTAGGCCCAGACCAGGTCGGCCAGGCCGACCGGCAGATCGAGCATCGCGCGTGCGTTGGCGATCACTGCCTCGATCTTCGCGCGGTTACGGACGATCCCGGCATCACTGAGCAGCCTGGCCACGTCCGCGGCACCATAACCGGCCACCGTGACCGGGTCGAAGCCCGCGAAGGCCGCGCGGAAGTTGCCGCGCTTGCGCAGGATCGTCAGCCAGGACAGGCCAGACTGGAACGCCTCCAGTGACAGCCGCTCGAACATCCCGACGTCATCGCGGACCGGACGGCCCCACTCGTCGTCGTGGTAAGCCAGGTAATCCGCGCTGCCCAGGCACCATGCGCACCGAAGCAACCCGTCCGGCCCGGCGGTCGTACCGGTCACGTCCTGCCCGGCGCGGCGGCCGCCTCGGAATCTCCCGATCCGGCCTGGGCCAGCCTGCTGACCTCGGCCCGCAGTTCGGCGATCTCGGCATCCCGATCCGCCAGCATCCTGGCGACCTCCGCCAGCACCTCACCGGTAGCTTGCTCTTGATAGCCGAGCAGCGCGATCGGGAGCCGCACCATGGCCACGTCCGTCGGAGTACGCAGATCCAGGTCGACCGGGGGGACATCACGCCGGAAGGCAGCCATCTGGCCGCCACGACCCGAGGACGTCACGACCATCCCTGCCACGATCGCCGCGGCAACGGCCAGGAGAACGAAGTACACACCAAGAATCGTGCCATGACCGAGCAGGTACCGGCGTCGCAGTTCGGCAACGGCAGCGAGCAGGCCGGCCCGCAGCGTCGGCCAGCGCAGCGTCAACCCGCACTGCCCGCCTGGCCGGCGCTGCCCTGGCCCGCGCTGATCGCCGTCGCCACGGATTCACCGTCCGCCGAGCGCGCCGTCGTCGCGGGAGCGGACATCGTCGATCTGACTCTGCTCGGGCCAGATGCCGCGCGCGACTTCCTGACGCGCCACCCCGAGGTCCGGTTCTGCGCCGGGCTACGGCCAGGGGTAACGGCACCGGCCGACGCGGGCGGCGCGCCACTGGCCGGCCGCCTGCCGGCCGGCCGCCACCCGGCGCTCAGCCGCCAGCCCGACGAGGCCGGGCCGGACACGCTGCTGGTCTGTGACTCGGTACCGGCAGCCAGGGCCGCCGGGCTGCCACCGGCCAGGCTCGTCGTCATGGGCACGCCCGCCGACCTGGCCGCCGTGACCGGAGCCGGACTCGCCGCCTGGGTCGACGCGGATCTGGCGCCGCCCGCCCGCCCGGGCCCTGGCGCGAGGGAGGACCGGTACACCGATCCGGCCCTGACCGCCGGCAGCGCAGCGACCGCGGCGCTCGCTACCTGGCTGGGCGCCGCGCTGATCAGCACGAGCCATCCGGTCGAGGTCCGCCGGGCGATCGATATGACCGCTGCCATCGCGGGCTGGCGGCGTCCGGCCAGGACGGTCCGCGGCCTGGCCTGACCAATCGCGCCCGCCAAGGGCGCGCCGGCCCGGGCCGGGTGTCAGTTAGCCCGCGAGTCAGGCGTTGACTCCGTGGTCGCGGAGCACCTCGTTCAGCGCGGCCTTGTCATGCCGGTCTCCCGCGGCGAGTCGCTTGAGCACCAGCACGCAGGGCAGCCCGAACTCCCCGCCCGGAAACGACCTGGTCCGGGTTCCGCCCACGCAGACCGACCATTCCGGCGCCTCCCCGCGCGGCAGTTCCTCGCCGGTCTGGACGTCGATCACATGGGTGGACGCGGTCAGGATGGTGCCCGCTCCGAGCACCGCGCCGGTCCTGACCCGGGCGCCGTCGACGACCATGCACCGCGAGCCCACGAACGCCTCGTCCTCGATCACGACCGGGACCGCGTTCGGCGGTTCGAGCACGCCGCCGATCCCCACGCCGCCGGACAGGTGCACGTTCTTGCCGATCTGGGCGCAGGACCCGACGGTCGCCCAGGTATCCACCATCGTCCCGGTGTCCACGTAGGCGCCGATGTTGACGAACGACGGCATAAGCACCGCGCCAGGCGCCACGTAGGCGCCCCAGCGCACGATCGATCCCGCGACGGCGCGGACGCCGACCAGGTTCTGAGTCAGCGGCACTCGGTCGTGGTAGCGGAAGTCACCGACCTGGGACTCGGCCATCGGCAGCACCCGGAACGCGAGCAGGATCGCCCGCTTGGCGCGCTCATCGACGATGACCTGGCCGCTGGCCGGGTCGACGCGAGCTACCCGCACCTCGCCGGCGTCGATCCGGTCGACCGCGGCAACGATCGCCGCCCGGGCCCGCGTGTCCTGCGGGGTCAAGGTCGCCCGGTCCTGCCAGAGCGTCTCGATCACCTCGGGGAGCGCGGACACGGCGGTGCCTTGGGCCGGAGTGTCGTTCATGCGGGCGAGCCTAGCCGCTCGCCCGCAGCGGGTAGCTTCTGATGCGTGCCAGTCGGTCGGTCAAGCCGCGTCGGGCTAGCGGCGGTCCTGCTCGTCGTGATCATCGTCGCCGTGTTCGCGATCACGAGGATGCGGCACTACGTGCCGCAGGCGGGGAGCGGCTGCCTGGTCCGCGGCCGCAGCTTCGAGGTGCCGCTCAGCCCGAGCCAGGCCGGTATCGCCGCGACCATCGCCGGAGTCGCCACCCACCGGACGCTGCCCGCCCGGGCCGTCACGATCGCCTACGCGACCGCGCTTCAGGAGTCGGACCTGCAGAACCTGACCTATGGCGACCGGGACTCGGTCGGGGTCTTCCAGCAGCGGCCATCGCAGGGCTGGGGGACCCGCAGTGAACTGCTTGACCCGGTCTACTCGACCGGGAAGTTCTTCGCCGCGCTCACGGCAGTACCCGGGTACCAGACGATGCGGGTCTACCAGGCGGCCCAGGCGGTCCAGCGCAGCGCCGACGGATTCGCCTACAACCAGTACGCGCCGGAGGGGTCCATCCTGGCCGCTGGCTTCACCGGCCGCCAGCCGCGCGCGGTCTGGTGCTGGTACAGCGGGGCCGCCGCGGGCACGGGCCGGCGTCGGCTCGCCGCGGCGGCGCGCGAGCTTGCCAGGGTCTACGGGCCGCTGCGGATCGGCCACGCCGCCGACCCGGCCACCACTGTGACGGTCGGCACCAGGGCCGCCGGCTGGTCGGTCGCGACCTGGCTGGTCACCAACGCCAGCGACTACGGGATCACCTTCGTCAGGTACCGCGGCTACCAGTGGCGGGCCGCCGCCGGCCAGCAGGGCTGGACCAGATACGTCGCCACAGGTCATCACCGGACGCCGGGCCGTCTGACGGTTGGCTACGGCTGATAACCTGCCTTCCCGGCGGGCAAGCAGGCGACGCGATCATGCGCGCCAGCCACGCTACGCCGGCATGATCCGCGATACTGATTCCGGCGCCGCAGGCGGCGCCGGAGTCGCGGTGGGAAGAGGAGTTCTTCAGTGACGTACATCATCGCCCTGCCCTGCGTCGATGTGCTGGACCGGGCGTGCATCGAAGAGTGCCCGGTGGATTGCATCTACGAGGGCGAGCGCATGCTCTACATCCACCCCGACGAGTGCGTCGATTGCGGTGCCTGCGAGCCGGTCTGCCCGGTAGAGGCCATCTACTACGAGGACGACGTGCCCTCGCAGTGGAAGGACTACTACAAGGTGAACGTCGAGTTCTTCGAGGACCTCGGCTCCCCCGGCGGCGCGTCCAAGACCGGCAAGGTCGGCAAGGACCACCCGATCGTCGCCGCGCTTCCCCCGCAGGCCGCTGAGCACTGACACCCGGCCGGCTGCCGCCGGGCCGAGTGGCCGGCGGCAGCCGCTGGCCGCTCGCCTGCCCGCCTTCCCGTGGGACTCGCTTACCCCGGCGGCCGCGATTGCCCGCGCGCATCCGGACGGCATCGTCGACCTGTCGGTCGGCACGCCGGTCGACCCGGTCCCCGCCGCCGTCCGGGCGGCCCTGGCGGACGCGTCCGACGCGCCTGGCTACCCGGCCACCAAGGGCACCGACCGGGTCCGCGCCGCCGCGGCGGCCTGGCTTGATCGCCGGCACCGGGTCCGTGTGGACGCCGAGTCGATCCTGCCGGTCATCGGCACCAAGGAACTGATCGCCTCGCTGCCCGGACTGCTCGGCTGCGGTCCGGCCGACGCCGTCAGCTACCCCGAGCTTGCCTACCCGACCTATGACATCGGCGCCCGCCTGGCCGGGTCGCGGCCGGTGCGCACCGACGCGCCCGACCAGACGGGGGCCGATCCGGTCACGCTCGCCTGGCTCAACTCCCCGGCCAATCCGACCGGGCGGGTGCTGCCCGCCGCCCGCCTGGCCGAACTCGCGGCCTGGGCTCGTTCGTCCGGCGCCGTGCTCGCCAGTGACGAGTGCTACCTCGACCTGGGCTTCGAGGCGGCCCCGGTGTCGGTGCTGCACCCGGACGTCTGCGGCACCTCGCATCGGGGCCTGCTGGCCGTGTTCTCGCTGTCCAAGCGGTCGAACATGGCCGGATACCGGGCAGGCTTCGTGGCCGGCGACCCGGACCTGATCGCCGCGCTGCTCGAGGTCCGCAAGCATGCCGGGATGATGATGCCCACCCCGGTCCAGGCCGCGATGGCCGCCGCACTGGACGACGACGCGCACGCGGAGCAGCAGCACGCGCGCTATGCCCGGCGGCGGGCCGTGCTGCGGCCAGCGCTGGAGCGAGCCGGCTGGGCCGTCAGCCACTCCCAGGCCGGCCTGTACCTATGGGCCGCGCATCCGGATCGCGACTGCTGGGAGTCGGTCCGGGTGCTCGCCGAGATCGGCATCCTGGTCTCGCCGGGCGCGTTCTACGGGCCGGGCGGAGCCGGTCACGTCCGGGTCGCCCTGACCGCCACCGACGAGCGGATCGACACCGCGGCCGGACGGCTGGCCAGCCTTAGCTGAGCGCCCGCCGCGATAGGCGCGCATGAGATCGTCAATCTGCGCGAGGAAACGCAACGAATCAGCGCCGATGCGCATGAGCTAGCCAGATCCGTTGCGCTAGGAGCCTTCTACGCTGGGTACGTCGGCATCGGGAGGCGACATGACTCCGGTGGATGGTTCTGGCACTGGCTCGTCCGCGACCGCTCGGACCGGTCGTCCCAAGACGCTGCTGATGTGCCCGCCCGACTACTTCCGGGTGGAGTACGCGATCAATCCGTGGATGGATCCGGCGAACCCGGTTGACCCCGACCGCGCCAGGCGGCAGTGGGCGGCGCTGAAGGACACCTACGCCCGGCTCGGTCACGCGGTCAGGCTGATCGACCCACGCCCCGACCTGCCGGACATGGTGTTCGCCGCGAACGGGGCGACCGTGATCGGCGGCACCGTGCTCGGCTCGAAGTTCCGGTATCCGGAGCGGGCCGGCGAGGGCCCTGCCTACCTCGACTGGTTCCGCCGCAACGGATACCAGGCCGTGACCGACCCCGCCGAGGTGAACGAGGGCGAGGGGGATCTCATCTTCGCCCACCGGGCGATCATCGCCGGGTACGGATTCCGCAGCAGCCGCGCGATTCAGCGGCAGGCCGCGGCGCTGTTCGGGCTGCCGGTCATCGGAGTCCGGCTGATCGACCCTCGGTACTACCACCTCGACACCGCGCTCTTGGTGCTCGACGCCGACACCGCCGCTTACTATCCGGCCGCCTTCGACGACGCCGGCCGGGCCGCACTGGCGGCGCACTTCGGTCACCTGATCGAGGCGAAGGACGAGGATGCCGAGGTCCTCGGCCTGAACGGGCTCAGCGACGGAGCCACCGTCGTGCTGCCGGTCCAGGCGACCGGTCTGGCCGGGCAGCTTGAGGCGGCCGGGTTCAGCGTTGTCGGAGTGGACATGTCCGAGTTCGCCAAGTCGGGCGGCGGGCCGAAGTGCTGCACGCTCGAACTGAGGTAACAGCGGAGGTTGCGGTGACGGTTCAGGACCAGGCGGCCGGGCGGCTCAGCACGGCACCGGCGGTGCATAGCGCGCATAACTACCATCCGCTGCCGGTGGTGATCAGCACGGCCGAGGGCGCCTGGGTGACCGACGTCAACGGGCGGCGCTACCTCGACCTGCTCGCCGCGTACTCGGCGATCAACTTCGGCCACCGGCACCCGCGCCTGATCGCGGCCGCGCAGCGGCAGCTTGACCGGGTCACGCTAGTCAGCCGGGCCTTCGAGCACGACCAGTTCGAGCCGTTCTGCGCCGAGCTAGCCGACCTGGCCGGCCAGGAGATGGTGCTGCCGATGAACACCGGCGCCGAGGCCGTCGAGACCGCGATCAAGACCGCCCGCAAGTGGGGCTACGAGGTGAAGGGGGTGCCGGCCGGCGAGGCCGTGATCGTGGTGTTCGACGGCAACTTCCACGGCCGGACCACGACCATCATCAGCTTCTCCACCGACCCGGACGCCAGGGACTCGTTCGGCCCGTACACGCCGGGCTTCCGGATCGTCCCTTACGGCGACGCCGATGCGCTGGCGGCGGCGATGGACGACCGGGTGGTCGGCGTGCTGATCGAGCCGATCCAGGGCGAGGCGGGCGTGATCGTCCCGCCGGATGGCTACCTGCCGCGGGTCAGGGAACTGTGCACCCAGTGGGGCGCCCTGATGATCGCGGACGAGATCCAGTCCGGTCTCGGCCGCACCGGGGCGACCTTCGCGTGCGAGCACGAGAACGTGGTGCCCGACATGTACGTGCTCGGCAAGGCCCTCGGCGGCGGCATCGTGCCGGTCTCGGCCGTGGTCTCATCGGCCGCCGTGCTCGGCGTGTTCCAGCCCGGTCAGCATGGCTCGACCTTCGGCGGGAACCCGCTGGCCTGCGCGGTCGGGCGCGAGGTAATCGCGATGCTGCGCACCGGTGAGTATCAGGAGCGGTCCGCCAAGCTCGGGACGCACCTGCACGACCGGCTCGCGCACCTGCCGGCCAGCGCCGTCCGGCAGGTGCGCGGCCGGGGCCTGTGGGCCGGGGTGGAGTTCACCGCGATGACCGGCAGGCAGGCCTGCGAGGCGCTGCTGGAGCGCGGCGTGCTGGCCAAGGACACCCACGGCAGCACGATCCGGCTGGCCCCGCCGCTGATGATCAGCGAGGCCGATCTCGACCTCGCGCTCGACCAGCTAGAGGCGATCTCCCGCTAGCTGAGCCGCCGCGGCCTGACCCGGGCACCCGGTCAGGCCGCGGCCCGCCAGGCCTCCGCCAGCGCGGCGAAACTGGCCGCGCGCCGCTCGCGGCCCAGGCTGGGCGTGACCACGACGATCTCGTCGACCTGCGCGTCGTGCTTCATCCGCAGCAGTCGCTCGGCGACGGCCTTCGGCTCGCCGGTCACCATCCGGCCGTCACCCCGGCCGGCCGCCCGGAACTCCGGCGACCTGGCAAGCTCGGTGACCTCCTCGGGCCGCAGCGGCTCCCGGATGCCCCGGCGCAGGTTGTGCATCGTCAGCGTCCAGGCCGCCTCGAAGTCGATCACCGCCTCGGGGTCCTCGCTGGCGAACGCGAGCACCGACATCGCGCTGTACGGGGCGCCGTCCGGGGTGCGGGGCCGGAAGGTGCGCCGGTACTCCCGCAGCGACTCGAACGCCAGGTCCGGGCTCATGTGGTGAGCGAACACCGCGCTCATGCCGTTGATCGCGGCGAACGACGGGCCGTACGGGCTCGATCCGAGGACGAAGATCTCCGGCTGCTCGTCCACCACTGGGGCGGCGATCAGCCGGGCGTACGGGTGGTCGGCGGGGAAGCCGCCGCCGAGGAAGGCGAGCAGTTCGGCGACCTGGCCGGGGAAGTCCGCCCCCGGGTCGATGTCCAGGCCGCGGCGCAGCACGTGCGCGGTCAGCGGGTCGGTTCCCGGCGCCCGGCCGAGGGCCAGATCGATCCGGCCCGGGTACATCGCCAGCAGGGTGCGGAACATCTCGGCGACCTTGAACGGCGCGTGGTTCGGCAGCATGATCCCGGCCGCGCCGACCCGGATCGAATCGGTCCTGGCGCCAATGTGCGCGGTCAGCAGTTCCGGCGCGCTGCACGCCAGGCTCCGCATGTTGTGGTGCTCGGACACCCAGTAGCGCCGGTAGCCGGCCGCCTCGACCGCCCGGGCGATGCCCACCGCGCCCGCGATCGACGCCGCCGCGCTCTCCCCGTACTCGATCCCGACGAAGTCCAGCACCGCCAGCGGCAGTGTCTCGTGCGTTGCGTTCACCCCCGGTCCAAGTCCGCGCGCCCGCGCGGCATTCCCGCGCGGATTCACCCCCGGCATAGTGTTGCTACCGGTGGTAGCATAATTGCCATGCAGGAGACGCCCGCGCCAGAGCCGACGGTGCCGGGGACCCAGCGGCTCAGCGCGCTCGAGCAAGCACTCCGCGCCGCCCTCGGCGAACTCCCCAGGGATCAGGTCGTGCGCTGCGTCGCCGGACTGATCCCGATCGAGGCGGTCGTCGAGGCGGCCGCGCCCCCGCATGGCGGCAAGGTGAGGAAGGTGAGCGTCTCGATGCCGGAGGAACTGGTGGAGGCCGTGCGCGCCCGAACCGGCAGCGGCGGATTCAGCCGCTACGTTGCCGATGCGGTGGACCGGGAGGTCCGCAACGACCTCATCGCCGACCTGATCGACGAACTTGACGCGGAGCACGGCCCCGTTGCACCAGAGGTTCGCGCACAGGCGAGGCGAGAGTGGCCGACCGCCGAAGAAGGGTAGGCGCGCTGGTCCTGGATGCCGAGGGGCTGTCCAAGATCGCGGCCGGAGATCCCAGGGCCCGGGCATTTCTGGCAGAGGCGCACGACTCGCGTTCGCGGGTTGTCGTGGCCGCATCAACGCTGACGGAGGTCCTGCGCGACCACCGCCGGGACGCCGCCGTCCACCGGGTCCTTGGCAGGGTAATCGTGACGCCCATCGACGGCAGCAAGGCCAGGGCGGCAGGCGAGTTGCTCGGGCAACTCAAGCTCTCCGGCCATCAGCATGCTCTGGACGCACTGGTCGCGGTCGTCGCCCTCGGCCAGCCCAGGCCGGTCGTCCTGCTCACCAGCGATCCCGCTGATCTGGCGGCGCTGACCGCCGAACCGGAGCGCCCCGCCAGCGAGCGGGTCACCGTGGTCCGGGTCTGAGCCCGCCGAATCCGGCACTCGGCTGAGCCGCGACCCGCTCTGGTGCCCATGATCGCGCGGAGAATATCGTTCCGGATGTGACCGTTCTCGCCAGCGCGCTGGACACCGGCAGCGCCTCGTACCGGGCCAGGCGCGAGGCGATGCTGGCCCGCGTGGCCGACCTGGACGCCGAGCACGCCAGGGCGATCGCGGGCGGCGGGCCCAAATACCTCAAGCGGCACCGCGACCGCGGCAAGCTCACCGCTCGCGAGCGGGTGGAACTGCTGCTCGACCCGGACACGCCGTTCCTGGAGTTCTCCGCCCTCGCCGGGTACGGCACCGACTTCCCGGTCGGCGGCAGCGGCGTCACCGGACTCGGGGTGGTCTCCGGGACGCTCTGCGTGATCAGCGCCAACGACCCGACCGTACGCGGCGGATCCACCAACCCGTGGTCGCTGAAGAAGTCGCTGCGGGCGATGCGGATCGCGATCGAGAACCGGCTTCCGCTGATCAACCTGGTCGAGTCCGGCGGCGCCGACCTGCCCACCCAGAAGGAGATCTTCATCCCCGGCGGGCAGGTGTTTCGCGACCTGACCGCGATGTCCGCCACCGGGATCCCGACGATCGCGCTGGTCTTCGGCAACTCCACGGCCGGCGGCGCCTACGTGCCGGGGATGAGCGACTACGTGGTCATGATCGAGGGCCGGTCCAAGGTCTTCCTCGGCGGGCCGCCGCTGGTCAAGATGGCGACCGGCGAGGAATCCGACGACGAGTCCCTCGGCGGCGCCGAGATGCACGCCCGCACCTCGGGCCTGGCCGACTTCCTGGCCGCCGACGAGCACGACGCGATCCGGATCGGCCGGTCCATCGTCGCCCGGCTGAACTGGCCGCGGCCGGGATCTGGCCGGCGGAGCGCGCCGGCGGAACCCGCGCTCGACCCCGACGAACTGCTCGGCATCGTGCCGGAGGACCTGAAGATCCCGTTCGACCCGCGCGAGGTGATCGCCCGGATCGTGGACGGGTCCCGGTTCGACGAGTTCAAGCCGCTGTACGGCACCTCGCTGGTCACCGGCTGGGCCGACCTGCACGGCTATCCGATCGGCATCCTGGCCAACGCCCGCGGCGTGCTGTTCAGCGCCGAATCCCAGAAGGCCGCCCAGTTCATCCAGCTAGCCAACCAGATCGGCGTGCCGCTGCTGTTCCTCCAGAACACCACCGGCTACATGGTCGGCGCGAGCTACGAGCAGGCCGGGATCATCAAGCACGGCGCGATGATGATCAACGCGGTGTCCAACAGCCGGGTCCCGCACCTGACCGTCGTGATGGGCGCCTCCTACGGGGCCGGGAACTACGGCATGTGCGGCCGGGCCTACGACCCGAGGTTCCTGTTCGCCTGGCCGAGCGCCAAGTCCGCGGTGATGGGGCCGGCCCAGCTAGCCGGGGTGCTGTCGATCGTCGGACGGCAGGCCGCCGCGGCCCGCGGCGACAGCTACGACGAGGCAGCCGACGCCGCGATGCGCGCCCTGGTCGAGGAGCAGATCGAGGCCGAGTCCCGGTCGTTCTTCCTGTCCGGCCGGCTCTACGACGACGCCGTGATCGACCCCCGCGACACCAGGGCGGTGCTCGGCCTGTGCCTGGCCGCGATCGACAGCGGCGGCCCGCGCGGCGGCCCGCCCGGCCAGCCGGGACCGGCGGGTGCGAGCCGTTTCGGCGTCTTCCGGATGTGAGGGGCAGGTCGTGATCACCAGGCTGCTCGTGGCCAACCGGGGTGAGATCGCCCGACGGGTCTTCGCTTCCTGCCGCGCGCTCGGGATCGGCACCGTCGCGGTGTTCTCCGATGCCGACGCCGGCGCGCCGCACGTGGCCGAGGCCGACCGAGCCGTCCGGCTGCCCGGGGTCGCCTCGGCGGCGACCTACCTGAACACCGGCGCGATCGTGGCCGCGGCGCTGGCGGCCGGCGCGGATGCGGTGCACCCCGGCTACGGATTCCTGTCCGAGGATCCCGGGCTGGCCCGCGCGGTGATCGGGGCCGGGCTGACCTGGGTCGGCCCGCCGCCGGAGGCGATGGCCGCGATGGCGCTGAAGGTCCAGGCCAGGCAGCGCGCGGTCGCGGCCCGCGTTCCGGTGCTGCCCGAACTCGACCCGGCGACGGTGACCCGGTTCCCGGTGCTGGTCAAGGCGTCGGCCGGCGGCGGCGGCCGGGGCATGCGCGCGGTCTACGATCGGGCCGGACTGCCCACGGCGATCGAGTCCGCCCGGCGCGAGGCGGAGGCGGCGTTCGGCGACGGCACCGTGTTCTGCGAGCCGCTGCTGACCGGCGCCAGGCACATCGAGGTGCAGGTGCTCGCCGACGACGCCGGCACGGTGTGGGCGCTGACCGAGCGGGACTGCTCGGTGCAGCGCCGGTACGCCAAGGTGATCGAGGAGACCCCGTCCCCCGCGGTCGGCCCGGCGCTGCGGGACCGGCTGGCGGCGGCTGCCGCCGCCCTGGCCAGGCAGGTCGGCTACCGGGGCGCCGGAACGGTGGAGTTCCTGGTCGGCACGTCTGGCACCGGCGAGGCCGAGGAGTTCTATTTCCTCGAGTTCAACACCCGGCTCCAGGTCGAGCACCCGGTCACCGAACTGCTGCACGGCATCGACCTGGTGGCCTGGCAGCTAAACATCGCCGCCGGGGAGCCGCTGCCGGCCGAACCGCCGGCCGCGGCCGGGCACGCGATCGAGGCCCGACTGTACGCCGAGGACCCGGCGGACGGGTACCGCCCCGACGCCGGGCCGGTGCACGTCTTCGAGGTACCCGACGTCGACGTGCGGTTCGGCCTGCCAGCGGGGTTCACCCCGGCGGCCCGGCCGGAGGCCCCGGTGCTGCGCCTGGACGCCGGGGTGCGGGCGGGCAGCACGGTCCCGCCACACTACGACGCGATGCTGGCCAAGGTGATCACCTGGGCGCCCGACCGGAGCCGGGCGGTCCGGCGCCTGTCCGCCGCACTGGCCGGCACCCGGGTGGCCGGCCCGGCCACCAACCTCGGCCTGCTCGGCTCGGTCCTGGCCGACCCCGGTTTCGCCCGGCACGGCGCGGACACGTCGCTGCTGGCCGGCTTCGACCTGGCCGGGACCGCCCCCGGGCCGGATCAGGTCTGGCTGGCCGCCGCGGCCGCGGCCCTCGCCGGCGCGGCAGCCAACCGGCGGGACGCCACGGTCGCACCGGGCGTCCCGGCCGGCTGGCGGAACGTGTCCTCCCGGCCGCAATCCGGCTCGTTCGACGGGCCGTATGGCCGGGTCGACGTCTGGTACCGCTGGGACCGGACCGGCCGGCTCAGCCTGGCGGCCCCGCCGGACGGCGCGGCGCCCGGCGACGATACCGGCGGCGCATCCGGCGATGACCTGCCCTCGGTGACCACCGCGGCCCCCGAGCAGGTGACGCTCGAGGTGGCCGGCGTGCGCTACCGGTTCACCGTCACGTCAGCGGCGGACCGAGTCTGGGTGCACTCCCCGCTCGGCGCGGTGCGACTGACCGCGCTGCCCCGGCTGCCCGTGCCCACGGCAGCCACGGAGTCCGGGTCGCTGCGCGCGCCGATGCCGGGCAGCGTGGTCAAGGTCATCTCCGCCCCCGGGCGGCCGGTCGCCGCCGGGGAGGTCGTCCTGGTATTGGAGGCGATGAAGATGGAGCACGAGATCACGGCGCCTGCCGCGGGCGTGCTCGCCGAACTGCGGGTCAGCCAGGGCACCCAGGTGAACGCGGGCGACGTGCTGGCCATCGTCGCCGAGGCCGCCTCGGCAGACGGGAGGACCGAATGACCACGGACGACGGAACCGGGACCGGCGCCGGGACCACGCTGGTCCGCGCCGAAACGGCAGCCGCGGTGGCGACCCTGACCCTGGACTCACCGGGCAACGCCAACGCGCTGTCCACCGGTCTGCTGACCCAACTGCACGGAAGGATCGAGGACGCTCTCGCCGACGAGCAGGTCCGGGTGCTGGTGCTGACCGGCGCCGGGAAGGTGTTCTGCTCGGGCGCGGACCTGAAGGAGGCGCTGACCCGCCCGGCCGGGGCGACCTCGCTGCTGACCGGCGTGCTCGAATTGCTGTGGGACAGCCCCAAGCCGGTGATCTGCCGAGTCAACGGGGCCGCCCGGGCGGGCGGCATCGGCCTGGTGGCCGCGTGCGACATCGCGCTCGCGGCCGACCGGGCCAGCTTCGCGTTCTCCGAGGTCCGGATCGGCGTCGCGCCGGCCGTGATCTCGGTGCCGTGCCTGCGCCGGATGCCGTCCCGCGCCGCCGCCGAGTACTTCCTGACCGGCGAGGTCTTCGACGCCGCCCGCGCGGCCGAGATCGGCCTGCTGACCCGCGCCGTGCCGGCCGCCGACCTGGACGCCGAGACCGCCCGGTACGCCGGGATGCTGCTGCGCGGCGCTCCCGGCGCCCTCGCCGCCACCAAGACCCTGCTTCGGGACGTTCCCGGCCTGCCGCTGGCCAGCGGACTGGCCGCCATGGCCGAGTTGTCCGGGGCCCTGTTCGGCGGGGACGAGGCGCGCGAGGGAATGACCGCGTTCGCCGCCAAGCGGGCGCCGGCCTGGGTGTCGGCCGGGACGGACTGACCGTGGACGGCGCTCACCCCGGGGTCGCCGGGCCGGGCGGCGAGGTGCTGCGGATCGCCAACTGCAGCGGCTTCTACGGTGACCGGCTGTCCGCGGCACGGGAAATGGTCGAGGGCGGGCCGATCGACGTGCTCACCGGCGACTGGCTGGCCGAACTGACCATGCTGCTGCTCGGCAAGGCCGTGCTGAGCGGCCGCCCGGGCTATGCCCGGACCTTCCTGACCCAGATGGAGCAGGTGCTGCCCGCCTGCGCCGAGCGCGGCATCAAGATCGTCAGCAACGCGGGCGGACTGGACCCGGCAGGCTGCGCCGCGGCGGTCCGCGAGGTCGCCCGCCGGGCGGGCGTGCACCTGACCGTCGCTCACGTCGAGGGCGACGACCTGCTGCCCCGCCTCCCCGAACTGACCGCGGCCGGGCACGACCTGGCCAACCTGGACACCGGGGAGCGGCTAGCCGACGCCGGGGTCACCCCGCTGACCGCGCACGCCTACCTCGGCGCGCTGCCGATCGCCCGGGCCCTGGACGCCGGGGCCGACGTGGTGATCACCGGCCGGGTCACCGACGCGGCGCTGGTGATCGGCCCCGGCATGTGGCGGTTCGGCTGGACCGGCGACGACTCCGACGCCCTGGCCGGCGCGCTGGTGGCCGGGCACGTGCTGGAGTGCGGCTGCCAGGCGACCGGTGGGAACTACGCGTTCTTCGGCGAGGTTCCCGACCTGGCGCACGCCGGTTTCCCGCTGGCCGAGCTTTCCGCCGACGGGTCGGCCGTGATCACCAAGCATCCGGGCACCGGCGGCCTGGTCTCGGTGGGCACCGTCACCGCGCAACTGCTGTACGAGATCGGCGGCCCGGCGTACCTGAACCCGGACGTGACAGCCAGGTTCGACACCATCGCGCTGGAACAAGCCGGGCCGGACCGGGTCCGGATCAGCGGCGTGCGCGGCGAGGCCCCGCCGGCCAGCCTGAAGGTCGCGCTGAACTACGCGGGCGGCTACAAGAACTCGATGGTGCTGGCGATCGAGGGCCTGGACGTGGCTGGCAAGGCCAAGGTCGCGCAGGACGCGCTCTGGGCCAGGATCGACGGCGGGCGCGAGGCGTTCGACGCGGTCGACGTGGACCTGGTGGGCTCGGACCCGGCACTGCTGCGGATCACCGTGCTGGACGCCGACCAGGCCAGGGCCGGGCGGGCGTTCTCCTCGGCCGTGGTGGAGACCGGACTGGCCAGCTACCCGGGGTTCTACGCGCTCAGCCCGCCGGGGGCCGGCTCGGCGTACGGCGTGTACTGGCCGGCCGCCGTTCCCGCCGAACTGGTGACCGCCCGGGTGCTGATCGACGGCGAGCCGGTATGGTCCGGCCCGGCCAGGTCGCTGCCCGCCGGCGGGCCGTCCGAGGATAGCCCCGGCGTCTCGGCCGGCACGGGACCGGCCGGCACGGTGTCGGCCGCCACCGGACCGGCCAGCACTGGCCCGACCCGGCGGGCGCCGCTCGGGCTGGTCGCCGGCGCGCGGTCCGGTGACAAGGGCGGCAACGCCAACCTCGGGGTCTGGACCCGCGACCCGGCCGCGTTCGCCTGGCTGGATGGTTACCTGACCGCCGACCGGCTAGCCGAGCTTGTGCCCGCGACCGCCGGCCTGCGGATCGAGCGCTACCGGCTGCCGAACCTGCTCGCGCTGAACTTCGTGGTCGTCGGCCTGCTCGGCCGCGGCGTCGCCGCGAGCACCCGGCTCGACCCGCAGGCCAAGGCGCTCGGCGAGGAACTCCGCGCCGCGATGGCCGACATCCCCGGGCACCTGCTCCCGTTCCCTAGCTAGGTCACGTTCGTCGGTTAGCGCGCTTCCACGGCACGCTGACCTCAGTCCGCCAGCCTGCGGTACTGGCCGCGGTAGTGGATCAGCGGGCCCTTGTCGTCCAGCATCGCGGCATCGGGCCGGCCCGCTCCCTGGCCTTCCGCGCGGTCGCTGGCCGGCTCGCTGACCGCGACCACCTCGCCGACCACGATGCTGTGATCCCCGCCGTCGTACACGGCGGTCGTCCGGCACTCGAACGCGGCGGTCGCGATGTCCAGGATCGGGGCCCCGGTCGCCGTCCCGGCGTGGTGCGGAACCGCGTCAAGCTGGCCGAGCAGCGGCCTGCCCCTGGTCGCCAGCCAGCGCGCCACATCCTCGGCGTCCGACCCGAGCACCGAGACCGACCAGAACCCGGCCGCCAGCACCGCGTCGTGGAATCTGGCCACCTTCTCGGCGCAGAACAGCACCAGCAGCGGATCCAGCGATACCGAGGTGAACGCGCTGACGGTCATCGCGTGACTGACGCCGTCCAGCGCGGTACCGATCACCACGATGCCGGTCGGCAGCCTTCCCGCGGCCTGCCGGAACGCGCTCGGATCGACCTGGCTCATGCCCCTACCGCCGTCATCGCGTCACCATCGTCGTCGGCCGATCACCGTTGCTTGCGCCGGTTAACGCCATTGGCCTGGCCCGCGCCGCTGCCGCCGGCCGGGCCGGCGATCCGGGTCCCGGTCGCGCCGATGCCGCGCCGGGACGCCACCACGAACGCGGTCAGCAGGCCCAGCATCGCCGCGGCCGCCCCGCCGAACAGGAACGTCTCCCCCGCCACCGAGGCCGTCACCAGCACGCTGCCCGCCGCGGTCGCGCTGGCCAGGATGAAGGCCGCGACGAACCAGCCGACCGCAGGCGCGAACGCCCCGACCGGGCGCCGCAGTCCCCAGGCGCCGAGCAGGCAGGACGCGAACAGCACCAGGTCGAACCCGAGCGAGGCGGCCGGCGCCGGGCCCGAGCTGTAGAAGAACGCGCCGAGCAGGGCCTGGGCGGCGCCGAACAGGATCAGCATCAGGTAGGTGGCGGCCGTGAGCAGGCGGTCCCCGGTCCCGCCGGCGGCGCCGTGCTCCCGGGTGATCTGGCTGGTGTTCACCGTTGCAGGCTAGTCAATCCCCGCGAAAAGATCATTCTCCCAGCCGTGCTGGCCGCCCCCCGCCCCGCGCGGACCGGCCAGCAGCGTGTAGTGCTCGCGGCCGAACGCCCGCTGGCCGACCATGTTCGACAGGGCGAAGAACGGGTCGTCCACCGCGATCTGAGTAGCGTGCGCGCGCATCGCGGCAAGCTTGGCGGGCAGGTAGTCGCTGGCGTCGATCTCGGTCGTGACCTGGTCGTCGGGCACACCGAAGTCCAGATCGTCGATCGAGCCCAGGGCGCCGAAGCCGGCTCCGCCCGCGTTCTGGAGCTGACTGGCCGCCTCGGCAAGCAGCGACCGCGGCATCGCGGTGGCGTAGAACTTCCTGATCAGCCCGCCGGCCAGTTCGAAGGCCCGCCACGCCACCCGGTGGGCCTGGATGTGATCGGGGTGGCCGTAGAAGCCGTTCGCGTCATAGGTCACCAGCACCTGCGGCCGGACTTCGCGGATGATCTCCAGCAGCACCCCGGCCGCCTCGTCCACGTCGGCCCGCCAGAACGCGCCGTCCCAGTCGTTCGACGGTGTGCCCATCATCCCGGAGTCGTGCCAGCGCCCCGGCCCGCCGAGGAAGCGGTGATCGGTCACGCCGAGCGCGGCGCAGGCGGCGGCAAGCTCGCCGATCCGGTACTGCCCGAGCCGGTTCTCCCGGTCCCAGGCCAGGTGCGCGAGGTCGGGCGGGATGATCTCGCCAAGCTCGCCGAGCG
>JAJYTW010000280.1 GCA_021792855.1 Actinomycetes bacterium | reverse complement strand
GAGCGGGTGCTCGCGGCCGTTGACGACCTGGAACTGACCGTCGACCTACCGGTGCTCCGCGGCCTCGGCCGGACGCTGCGCGCGTCCGACTTCAAGGTCACCGCCGTGATCGCGGACGAGGCCCTGATCGACGTGCAGCCCGGCGACACGACCGGGCGCAGGTACGGCATCGCGTTCGATCTCGGCACCACCACCGTGGTCGCGACGCTGCTCGACCTGGCCACCGGGACACCCGCCGCGGTCGGCTCGATGCTGAGCAAGCAGCAGCCGTTCGGCGCCGACGTGATCACCAGGATCAGCGCCGTGATGCTCGACCCGGCGAGCCTGGACCGGCTGCGCGACCTGGCGCACGAGTCGCTGCGCGAGCTTGCCGAGCAGGTGTGCGCGGAGGCCGGGGTCGACCCCGCGGACGTGTACGAGGTCGCGGTGGCCGGCAACGCCACGATGACCCATCTCGCGCTCGGCATCGACCCGGAGCCGCTCGGCGTGGCGCCCTTCATCCTGGCCGCCCGGCTGCTGCCGGAGGTGCGCGCCGCCGACCTCGGGCTGGCCGTGCACCCGGCGGCCCGGGCCGTGGTGTTCCCGTCCTTCGGCGCGTACGTGGGCGGCGACATCACCGCCGGGCTGCTTGCCGCCGGGATGAACCGGGACTCCAGGATCAGGCTGTTCATCGACATCGGGACGAATTGCGAGATCGTCCTCGGCAACCGGGAGTGGCTGCTGGCCACGGCCGCGCCGGCCGGGCCGGCCTTCGAGGGCGCCGCGATCCGATGCGGGATGCGGGCCGCCGACGGCGCGATCGAGGGGGTCGCGCTATCGGCGTCCGCACCCGGGCCTGGCGGGCCGGACGATGGCGTCCGCCTCCAGGTCATCGGCGACTGCGCGCCAGCCGGGCTGTGCGGGTCCGGGCTGGTCGACGCGGTGGCCAGCCTGCACGACGTCGGACTGCTGGACGCCTCGGGCCGGTTCGTGCCGAACGAGCAAGCGGCCGCCACCGCACCGGCGCTCGCGTCCCGGCTGACCACGGCCGGAGGCGAGCGGGTGTTCGTGCTGGCCTGGCTCGGCGAGCCCGGCGACACCGCGAACTCGATCTACCTGTCCCAGCGCGACGTCCGGGAGCTTCAGTTCGCCAAGGCGGCGATCGCCTCCGGCTGGTCGGTGCTGCTGGAGGAGGCCGGGATCACCGCCAGGGACGTCCAGCAGGTGCTGCTGGCCGGTTCGTTCGGCACCTATCTCTCCCCGGCGAACGCGATCCGGCTGGGACTGGTGCCGAAGCTGCCGGTGCTGCGGGTGGTCAGCGCGGGCAACGTGGCGGGCGAGGGCGCCAAGATGGCGCTGCTCTCGGTGCGCGAGCGGGCGGCGGCCCTCGCCCTGCTCGAGGAGGTCAGGTATGTCGAGCTTTCCGACCGCGCCGACTTCAACGACCGGTTCGTCGACCAGTTGCGGTTCCCGGACTGACGCCGCCGGACAGCCGCCCGGTGTCGCGGTGATCGCCTGCGGGGCGCTCGGCGGGCACATCCGGGAGATCGCGGCCCGCCGTGGCTGGCCGGTCGAGGTGCACGCCCTGCCCGCCGGACTGCACAACACGCCGGGCCGGATCGGCCCGGCGGCCGAGCGGCTCGCGGTCTCGCTGCGCCGGTCCGGCCGCACGGTCGCGCTCGCCTACGCCGACTGCGGCACCTACGGCGAGCTTGACGATCTCTGCCGACGGCTCGGGCTCCGGAGGTTGCCCGGCGCGCACTGCTACGACGTGTTCGCCGGGCCCGACCGGATCGAGGCTGCCCTCGCCGCCGAGCCGGGTACCTATCTGCTGACCGACTTCCTGCTGCGGAGTTTCCGCCGCTCGGTGATCGAGCCGCTGGGGCTAGACCGGCACCCGGAACTCTGGGACGACTACTTCCGGCACTACCGGCGCCTGGTCTGGCTGGCGCAGGCGCCAGATCCGGTCCTCTCGGCCCGGGCGGAAGAGGTGGCGTCGATGTTCGGGCTTCCGCTGACAGTGCTCGTGGTCGGCACCGGGCGGCTGGAGCGGGAATTGCAGTCGCTGGTCGGCGACCCGAACCGGCCGGCCCCGGCCGGAGCGGCCGGCTCGGGCGCTGGCTAGCGTTATGGCGAAGGGTTGGCGGCAGATGAGGCGACAAAGTCTTCGCGTTGCCGGGGGACACCGGGCCAGGGGCGGAGCATGAGCACGCAGACGGCACGCGCCGGGGCCCGGCGGCTGCGCCCGGTGGGGGCCGGCCTGCGCCAGGCGGCGCCGCTGCTGCACCGGGCGAGGTATGAGGTCCTGCCGACTCGTAGCGCCGAGGAGTCGGTGCTCGGGCACCTGCCGACGGACGTGACCGTCACCGTGACCGCCTCACCCACGAAGGGCCTGGAGCCGACCCTGGCACTGACCGAGCGACTGGCCGGCGCGGGCTTCCGGGTGGTGCCGCACCTGTCGGCGCGGCTGGTGCGGGACGCCGCGCACCTGACCGACATCGTCGCCAGGCTGACGGCCGCCGGCGTGACCGACGTGTTCGTCCCCGCGGGCGACGCCGATCCGCCGGCCGGGCAGTTCACCAGCGCGCTCGAGGTGCTGGAACTGCTCACCGCGATGGGCGATCCGTTCGCCCAGGTCGGTATCACCGGCTACCCGGAGCGGCATCCCAAGATCGAGGACGACGTGCTGGTGCAGTCGATGTGGGACAAGCGCAGGCACGCCACCTACATCGTCAGCAACATGTGCTTCGACCCGAAGATCCTGCGGGCCTGGATCGGCCGGATCCGGCGACGCGGCATCACCCTGCCGCTGCTGCTCGGCCTGGCCGGGCCGGTCGAACAGACCAAGCTGATGCAGATGGCGACCAAGGTCGGCGTCGCCGACTCGGCCAGGTACCTGGCCGGGCACTCGTCCACCATCCTGCGACTGTCCACGCCCGGCGCCTACCGGCCCGAGCGACTGCTCGACCGGCTCGGTCCCACCCTGGCCGCGCCCGAGTCGGCGGTCACCGGCCTGCACATCTTCACGTTCAACCAGGTCCAGCGCACCCAGCGGTGGCGTACCGACCTGCTCTCCAGGATCGCCGGAACCTGATTGGCTGGCCACGGCCTCTTAGTTATGCGGAAGGGAGCAGCCGGTGGCCAGGGACGAGGAGTTCGCCGCGTTCGCCGCGGCCCGCTACCGGGCCCTGGTGCGCACCGGCCTGGCCCTCGCCGCCGACCTCGGGCACGCCGAGGATCTCACCCAGGCCGCGCTGATCCGCACCTACCTGGCCTGGGGCCGGCTGCGGGATCCGGCCGCCGCCGAGGCGTACGCCCGGACGACGCTGGTCCGGCTTGCCCTGCGCGCCCGCCGCCGGAAGTGGACCGGCGAGATCGCGGCCGACCGGCTCCCCGAGCCACCGCCCCGCGCCGACGGGGACGCCGGCGACCTGGCGGTCGACGTCCGCCGGGCCCTCGCCGCCCTGCCGCCCGGCCAGCGAGCGGTGCTCGTGCTCCGCTACCTGGACGACCTCAGCGAGGCCGACACCGCCCGGATGCTCGGCATCTCGCCCGGAACCGTGAAGAGCCGGGCCGCGCGCGGCCTGGCCGCGCTCCGCCAGACCGGCCTGCTGGACCTCGAGGGAGGACGCCATGAGCGATGAGCAGCAACTGCGATCCCTGCTGACGCTGGCCGCCGAACCACCGGACTCGGTCCAGGCGCCGGTCCCGGCCCTGCTGACACGCGCCCGGCGCCGCCGCACCGGCCGGATCGCCGGATCCGCCGCGGCCGGGGTCGCCGCGGTCGTCCTGCTCGCCGCGGGCCTGCCGTCGCTGATCGGATCCCCGCGCGGCGCAAGGCAGCCCGTGACCGCCCCATCCGGCCTGTTCCCGCCGAACCGGCAGTCCGTCGCCTCCGGACCGACGGCCGCCCAGATCGCCCGCTACCGCTGGTCCGCGCTGCCGTCCTCCCCGCTCGGCCCCCGTACCTCCCCGCTGCTGACCTGGACCGGCAGCGAACTGATCGAGATCGGCGGCCCCGGCCCCCGGGGCACCTCGCCACTTGCCGCCGCCGCCTACACCCCCGCCACCGGCCGCTGGCGCACCATCGCGCCGCTGCCGTCCGGCACCGCCGCCGGCCTGTGGGCGAAGAACGGCCCGGCGCCTGTCAGCGTCTGGACCGGGCACGAACTCGTCGTCACGAGCGGGTCCTGGGGAACCCCGCTCCCGCCCCGGGCAGAAGGTGCTCCGGTCTTCCTGTACGACCCGGTCAGCAACACCTGGACCACCACCAGCCTGCCGATCCGGACGCAGATCACGCCCCCGCCCGACCTGGTCGCGGCGTGGACCGGCCGCGACGTCGTGCTGGCGGGTGTCTCCTCCGGTCACATCCATGTCGCCTTCTACGACCCCGCCACCGGCCGCTGGACCGCCTCTGACCCGGCCGTCCCGGCCGGCCACCCCGCCCGGTACGTCTCCCTGCTCGCGGCCGGCAACCGCTTGCTGCTCTGGTCCTGGTGGGATCGGACGCATGCTTTCCACCAGGGCGCGAGCATTACGTCCGGAACCGACGTGCTCGCCCTGGGCCCGTCCGGCCGCTGGCAGGTCGTCACCGGAAGCTGGCCACAGCACGAGGCCCCCGTCGCCCCGCCGTCCTACACCGGCAGCCAGATCCTGATCTCCGCCAGCCAGATCTGGTGCGGCCTGGCGTGCAGCCCTCCGGGTGCCTCAATCCCCGGTTACTTCGCCGATCCCGTCACTCTGCGCCGCACGCCCATCCCGGCCGGCCCGCTCGGCCAGACGGAGCCGACTTACATCTGGACCGGGCGTGCGATCATCGCCTTCGGCGGTGCCACGATCAGCGGGCCGAATGGCCTGACCATGCGACCGGGTGCCCTTGCCCTTTTCGACCCGGTCACCAGTCGCTGGCAGCGCCTGCCCGCCGTGCCCGGCTATCCCTACCCCGCCGGCGGCGCTCCGCTGTGGACCGGCACCCGGCTTCTCTACCTAACCACGAACGGCAGCCTGCTGACCTTCCAGGGCTAGCCCCGTGCGGGGCCTTGACCTGCACACACGGTCCCGCGGCCGCACCGGCCGCCCGGACAGCCAAGAGGCCCCGGCACAGTGCGTTCAGCACGTGCCAGGGTCCCTTGTCTGTCC
>JAJYTW010000279.1 GCA_021792855.1 Actinomycetes bacterium | reverse complement strand
CTCCCGCCCTAACACGGCCAACGGCCCGGTCACTCCAGCGAGCCCGCCGATGCCCGGCCGACCAGGGCGATCGCCGCGCGACGCGGCGCGAGACGCTGCAGGGCGACGGCGCCGACCCGGTTCACCCCGCCGGGGACGACCCGGAATCCCCGGCCGAGTCCGGCAAGCCCGGCCCTCGCGACCTCGGCAGGCGTGCTGGTGCCCGGCGCCGGGCGGGCGGCCTGCGGGCCATCCGGGCTGCTGACCGCCCCCGCGCAGACGGTGACGACATGGACGCCGCGCCCCCGCATTTCGGCCCACAACGACTCACCCAGGGTGATCAGGTACGACTTCGTCGCACTGTACGCGGCCAGACCGGGCACGCCCTGCATTCCGGCCAGCGAGGACACGAAGATCACCCCGCCGCGACCCCGCTCCGCCATCGCCGGCAGGTAACGCCGCGCGAGCAGGGTGCTGGACCGGCAGTTGAGGTCGATCGCGCTGGCGATCTCGTCCTCCGCCGCGGCCAGGAACGGCCCGGTCGGGATCACCGCCGCGTTCGCGACCAGCAGGCCCACCGGCAGGTCCGCCGTGGCCTGCAAGACGGCGTCCAGGCCCGCCGGGTCGGCGAGGTCCGCCGGGACCGTCACGACCTCCACCGCCCGGTCCGCCCGCAGGCGCGCGGCCGTGCGCTCCAGCGGCCCGGAACGGCGGGCGGCCAGCACCAGGTTCACGCCCCGGCGGGCGATCTCGTCGGCGAACGCCGCGCCGATCCCGGTCGATCCTCCGGCGACCAGCGCCCACGGACCGTAACTGCCCGCGAAGGGCGCCCGGCTCATCGGGTCCGGTCCCGGCGGTGGGCACGCGGTCCGGCGACGGCCGGCCAGCCAGCACTAGTCATGTCGCTGAGGCTAATCGGGGGCGGCCCGGGCCGCCAGGGTCAGCACGGGGCCGGTTGCGGCCGGAAATCGCGTTGGCCGGGCGCCCGCACCCGGCATATCCTCGGCAGCCTGACCAGGACGGCGGAGGGGAAGACGATGGGCCATGTCGAGGTGGCGCATCTGTCGCACGCCCTCCCGGACGGGCGGGTGCTGCTCGACGACGTCTCCTTCCGGGTCGGCGAGGGCGCCAAGGTCGCGCTGATCGGGCCGAACGGCGCGGGGAAGACCACCCTGGTCCGGCTCGTCGCCGGGGACCTCGCGCCGCAGCAGGGATCGGTCACCCGGAGCGGCGGCCTCGGCGTCATGCGCCAGTTCATCGGCGGGATCCGGGACCAGACCTCGGTCCGCGACCTGCTGCTGTCCATCGCGCCGCCGCGGGTGCGGGAGGCCGCCGAACGGGTCGACGCCGCCGAGCTTGTGATGATGGAGCGGGACGACGAGCCGGCCCAGCTTCGCTACGCCGCCGCCCTGGCCGAGTGGGGTGACGCGGGCGGCTACGACTTCGAGGTGCACGCCGACGCCTGCACCATCGCCGCGCTGGGCATCAGCTTCGATCGCTGCCAGTGGCGCGAGGTGGCGACGCTGTCCGGCGGAGAGCAGAAACGGCTGGTCCTGGAGTCGCTGCTGCGCGGCAGGGACGACGTGCTGCTGCTCGACGAACCGGACAACTACCTGGACGTGCCCGGCAAGCTCTGGCTGGAGGAGCAGATCGCGGCCACGCCGAAGACCGTCCTGCTGATCACCCATGACCGGGAGTTGCTCGCCAGATCCGCGGAACGGATCATCACGGTCGAGGACGGCGCCGTCTGGACGCACGGCGGCGGGTTCGCCAGCTACGCCCAGGCGCGGCGGGACCGGTTCGACCGGCTGGACGAGATGCGCAGGCGCTGGGACGAGGAGCACGAGAAGCTCAAGCAGCTAGTCCGGATGTACCGGCAGAAGGCGTCCTACAACTCCGACATGGCCTCCCGGCTCCAGGCGGCCGTCACCCGGCTGCGCAAGTTCGAGGACGAGGGACCGCCGCTGGAGCCGCCCAGGGAGCAGAACGTCCGGATGCGGCTGCGCGGCGGCCGCACCGGCAAGCGCGCCGTGATCTGCGAGAACCTGGAGCTGACCGGCCTGATGCGGCCGTTCGACCTGGAGGTCTGGTATGGCGAGCGGGTCGCCGTGCTCGGCTCCAACGGGTCCGGCAAGTCGCACTTCCTCCGGTTGCTCGCCGGGGATCCGGTGACCCACACCGGTGAGTGCCGGCTGGGCGCCCGGGTGGTCCCCGGGATCTTCGCCCAGACCCACGCCAGGCCCGACCTGGCCGGCCGGACCCCGCTGGAGATCCTGATGACCGAGCACGCCCTGTTGACCAACGAGGCGATGGCGTCACTCGCGCGGTACGAGCTCACCCCGTGCGCACGGCAGGACTTCGCGACGCTATCCGGCGGGCAGCAGGCCCGGCTACAGATCCTGCTGCTCGAACTGGCCGGCTCGACCTTGCTGCTGCTCGACGAGCCGACCGACAACCTGGACCTGGCCAGCGCCGACGCCCTCCAGGAAGGCCTGGAACAGTACTCGGGCACGGTAGTCGCGGTTACCCACGACCGCTGGTTCGCCCGGTCGTTCGACCGCTTCGTGGTGTTCGCCGAATCGGGCGAGGTCCGGGAGGCACCGGAGCCGGTGTGGGACTCCGGGCGCGTGGAGCGGCAGCGCTGATCGAGCAGCTTGCTAGGGTGTTATCGGCCTGTCAAGACCCGATGGTGCTCGGCTCGCGGACTTCGAGCGGTGTGCCGGCCAACCCGGCTCCTGGCGGCTCATCAGGCGGAATGCGACAAACGCAAAGGACACAGCCGTGAAGAAACTGATCCTGCTGGCAGTCGTGGCGCTTGGCCTGGCTGTCGTCTGGCGCAAGGTCCAGGCCGACCGCGCCGAGCTTGACCTGTGGACCGAGGCAACCACCGCCGACGAGTAACCAGCGGGTGCCGCAGCCTGCTTGCCGCGGCGATTCGCGGCTGCCCGGGGCGATCGCCGGGCGGTCGTGACGTCGCGCGCCCGGTACGCTGTGAGCACCGCGCTTCGGGGCTATAGCTCAGCTGGAAGAGCACCTGCTTTGCAAGCAGGGGGTCAGGGGTTCGAGTCCCCTTAGCTCCACCAGGGGTTTGTCAACCCGCCTTGCAAGGGCGGAAAATGGGATGCAAGGGCTGTCCGTCGACGCCGGTGGCCGCTTGGGCGTGAAGCCCGTCCCTTAGCCTGGCCGCGGGCCTTCGTGAAGTGTCTTGCACTGTTGCCACGAGCACGCCTGTCAGTATTTCCTGATCTGTGAAGGCCCCGGACAGCCCGCCCTGTTGTGCCTGGATGCGCGGAGGTGCCGGGATGCGAGGACCGGGAGGCCGAGGTCGCCGTGGCGCGGGTAGCCGCAGTCGATGTGGCTAAGGCGTCAGGCGTTGTGCGCAGTTCATCCGTCCGCGGGCGGTTCGACGATCACCACGCAGAGATGGCCAGCATGGCGCGCAGATCTCGGCCGGCGGGACGAACGACGCCCGCAGCATGCCCCATCCGGCGAGCCTGGCCAGCCACACCGCATCGAGCTTGTCGGTAGTCGGCCGGGTTCGTTACCCGGGTGCACACAGTAGACGCGACCACGAACGCCATTTTAGAGCTGGCCGGGGCCATTTTCCTGTCAGCTCCGCCTGGGAAAACTCGCTGCAATGGTGCCGGGAATCCGACCGTACAGCAGCCAAGTACAGCAGTATGCCTGGTGTGAAGCGTGTTCGAGGGCCGCTTGCGCCCCCGGTACGACGCACACAGAAATGACCGGCAGATGAGCCGAGGAGAGCCTTTGACGGATTCAGACCAGCCGTCTGGGGAGGAAGTTCGCCGCCGAGGGATCGAAGACGAACTGCGCCGGATAGATCCGCAAATTCGTGAAAACCGCCCGCCGCTACCGGACCATCCAGATCCAGGCCGGCCGCCACGTCATCACCGCAGCCGACCCCCTGCCCGACGACCTCCGCCACGCCATCGACGCGATCAGAAGCCAGGCCAGTGCGCACCAATCCGAGCCAACTCGGGTTCCACCGCTCCGACCCGGCTGGGGACCTCCCAACCGATCGTCCAAGCCCAGACCCACAACGCTGTAGCCGACGGTCAGCTCAGCTAGGCCATCACCAACCTGCGCCAGGCTACGATGTAAGGAGCCATCACCAGGAAGACCGAAAGTTATGACACAGGCAGTGCACGTCCCTTACACCGTGGAGCAGGACGAGGACGGTGTCTGGTGCGCCCATGCCCAGTTGCGGCCGGGAGTAGGGGCGCACGGTGAGGGTGAAAACCCGGAGGCGGCGGTCGCCGACTTGCGGGAAGCGCTGGAAGGGCTGATCGCAGAGTTCGGCGCGCCGCAGGAACTGACTATCACGGTCGACGTCGCCTGATGCCGCCGGTCCCCTCTGTTCGCGGTGGGCGGGTTGTCCGCGCGTTAGAAAGGGCCGGGTTCAAGATCGCGCGGGTGGCGGGCAGCCATCACATCATGCGCCATCCCGACGGCCGTGGCACTACGGTGCCGGTGCATCCAGGCCGGGACGTAGCGAAGGGCACGCTGCGCGGCATCCTGTCCGACGTTGGCATGACGGTTGATGAGCTGCGGCGGCTGCTGTGACCGAGGCGGCGAGTACAGCACGGAAGTACCGCAACCGGTGCGGACGGAGGAGCATCCGAGGGAACGCACTGGGAGGCTGACCTGAAGCGATGAAGGCAGGTGGATGTGCTGCGTCTCCGTCCGGCTGTCTCGCAGCGCATGGCCGAGCTAGACGAGTGCGTCGCGCCGCGCCTGGAGGTCTTCGTGGGTGTAGATCTCCTGCGTGCTAGCGAGCTGGGAGTGGCCGAGGACGAGCTGGGCGTCGCGGGCCGGGACACCGAGGTGCAGATTCCTTCCGGCACTGCCTCGACGCACTCGGCAACCGCGCGTCAGACTAGGCGGCGGCTGGCCTGCACGGGCCTGTCTCGGCCGCAGATTCCCCAGGATGATTCATGGCTTTCGCGAGCCTCTTCGCGGGCGCTGTCTGGCTGCTGGTCGCCGTGCTGCTCCTGCTGGATCTGGCCGGAAAAGCCGGGCCGCTCGCGAAACGCCGCGTGGTAGGTCGCGTAGAACCGTGCCGGATCGGCCTGGCCCCAGGATGACAGGACCAGACCGCAAGGCGGGAACGCTGCCGGGATCTGCTCC
>JAJYTW010000278.1 GCA_021792855.1 Actinomycetes bacterium | reverse complement strand
TTCAATGGCAGAACATCAGCTTCCCAAGCTGACAGTGCGGGTTCGATTCCCGTCACCCGCTCCAGCAGGGACTTCCGGGTCATCGAGCGTGCTCTAGATCCTGGCGCGACTGTCGCGTCGACCACTCTCTTGATCGCCTCGCCCGCACGGCGGGCCTCGTGCCGCACTGTGAACCAGTAACTGGTCGATGCTATGGCGCCTCCGGCCCGGGGCCAATACTGTGTCGTTATGGTCGGAGAAACGACGCCAGCCTCCGGTTCCCAGTCCGACGGACGGCGTGCTGGTCGTGACCAGAACCTCATCTTGCTGGCGATGTGGGTCGGTCTCGCCCTTGCGTTGGTAGGGCTAATCGACGGAGTCGTGATGGCGCTCCAGAGTCACGTTGCATCGTGCGCCAATGGCACGTACTTCCCCCCGGGCACCACGAACTTCACCTGCTACGCACATCCGCACGCCGGGACAGGCATCGCGGTCGCAGTGATTTCCGCGCTGCTCGGGATCCTGGTCGTGTTGTCAGCTATTTCCATGGGCCACAAGACCTCGGATTGACCGAACCGCCAGTGGATTGTCGGCCGCCCATCATCGCCATCCACCACCGGCGATCAAGCCATCTTCGTGGAAGATTTGGCTGGCTATAGGCACCGAACTTTCCGTGATCATGAGTCGTCAGCGGCGCGCTGCTCGGGTGACAGGCGCCGACGGGAAGGCGTACCGTGCTGGAAGGCCCGTCGTCATGATCGTGGAAGCTTTGGCTACCCATGGACACCAAATCTTCCGTGATCATGACGGGTCGGCGGCGCGGTGCCCGGGACGCCGGAAGAAGCCGGAAGAAGGACGCATCCGATGAGAGTGACGGACCTCCTTCTGGGGCATCGGATCAAGGGCGCGACTCTGATCACGCTTTGCCTGGCTGGATGCGGCCCGGCCGGGTCGGCCGCCGCGAGTCCGTCGCCTTCGTCGTCCGGCGCGACACCCACGGCACCGGCCGTCCAGGCGCCGGGCAGTCAGGCGCCGGGCAGTCCGTCGCGGTCAGCCCGGACGGGAAGACGGTCTACGCGGCGGGTTCGGCCGGTCCCTCGCTGACGAGCCCGGCCGGCGATTTCTCCCTCGCCGTGGCGTACCGGGCGACCGGCACCCAGAAGTGGGCAAGTCGCTACGCCGGGCCCGCTGGCGGCTACGCCGCAGGCTTCCAGATCGTGGTCGGCCCCGGCGGCGGCGCCGTCTACGTCGGCGCCAATGCCTGGAACAGTGCCCACGACGTCACCATCGCCACGCTCGCCTATCGCGCGGCGACCGGCAGGCGCAGCTGGCTGAACCGCGTCGGCGGTGGCACGCCGAGCATCGCCGTGACTCCCGACGGCCGGACGGTGATCGCCACCGGGCCGCGCGCCAGCACCTACGGGATAGCCGCGTACGACGCGTCCACCGGCAAGACCCGGTGGACGCGGGCCGCGCCGGTCACCGGGATGTTTCCGTCCGGGCTGGTGATCGACCCGCGCTCGAGCACGGCGTACATCGGCGGCGACCGCCTGGCCGCCTATTCGGTCGCGACCGGCAAGCTGTTGTGGATCGCCAGCGGCTTCCCCCACGGATCGATCTTCGGGCGCAGCGCGGACGGGGCCCGGCTCTTCGGAGCCGGCTGGAACGGCCATAGCATCATCACCGTCGCGTACCGAAGTTAACCGCCGCGCGGACTGGCCGGCTAGCGGGATTCCAGGATCGCCAGGTCCCGGACGGCGAACCGGTAGTGCTCGATCTCCTCGTCAAGCACCACGGCGACGCAGTCGATCACGGTGCGATCCTCATCCGGGTAGCCGGGCGCGGGCGTTCGCGGGCAGGGCCGGCCGAGTTCGCCGTCGGTGAGGCCGGCCACGATCCGCCGCATCACGGCCATCCGGTCGGCGCGGGCAGCGAGCACCTCGGCGTAGCCGGGCCGGGCGCTTAGGTCGATGCCGATCGCGGCGGCGTCGGCCGCCGGGTACCAGCTTTGCGGCAGTCCGAGCGGGTGGTAGGGCATCTCCTCGTCGAGCACCGTCCGGCTCGCCCAGGCGTCGGTGATGAAGACCAGATGGCGCAGCGTCTGCGCGAACGACCACTCCTCGTTGACCTGCTCGTCCACCACCCACGCCGGCAGCCTGCCCGCCCTTTCGACCGTCTGCGCCCACAGTCGCTCGATGGTGGCCCAGAGCACCCGGACGTCGTCGGCGGTCTGCCCCTCCCGGAACTGAACGCGCTCAGGGTGGCGGCGGTCCAGTTCGGCGTTGACGAAGTCGGTCACGTCGACGCCGTTGACCGTGACGTTGCTGAGGTAGCCGGAGATGCTCACGTCCGCCAGCCAGCAGTCCCGGATCGTGACGCCGGTCAGGTCGCAGTCGGTAAACCGCGCGCCGCGCAGATCGGCGACATCAAACCGGGCGCCGCGGAAGCGCTCGCCGTCGCCGCCCTCGCCGCCAGAGAACCGATGCGGCCCGAACTGCGCCGGCGCCGACGGGCCGGCCGGCCCGGACGGGCTGGCCCCGGGGCTAGCTGGATCACTGTCCGCCGTCATTCCCGGCACGATACCGGTCAGGTGTCGCGAAGGTGACGGGCCATGAAAGTCTGGTGTGACGCAGGGCATAGATTCGTACCAACTGGGGCAGCGCCGCTGCGCCCGGCCGGGAGACGGGAGGGAGTGCGGCCATGCCCTTCGATGTCGCGAGCGCTCTCGCGCAGCGCTGCGGGGACGCGGTGGCTTTGCATGAGCGGTACCTGAACCGGCAGCTTGCCCGCGTCCTGCGGACGATCGGCTTCGACGGACGGTACGTGCGCGGCGAGGGCAGCTACCTCTACGACCAGGATGGGCAGCGCTACCTGGACTTCCTGGCCGGGTTCGGGGTCTACGCGCTCGGCCGGAGCCATCCTGGCGTCAAGGCGGCCCTGCACCAGGCTCTCGACCTCGACCTGCCCAACATGGTGCAGCTTGACTGCGCGCTGCTGCCTGGCCTGCTCGCCGAGCAACTGGTGTCGCGGAGCCATTCCGGCATCGAGCGAGTGTTCTTCTGCAACTCCGGCGCCGAGGCGGTGGAGGCGGCGATCAAGTTCGCCCGGCAGGCGACCGGCCGGTCCCGCGTCCTGTACGCCGAGCACGCGTTCCACGGGCTCACCAACGGCGCCCTGTCGCTGAACGGTGGCCAGGAGTTCCGCCGGGGCTTCGGGCCCCTGCTACCGGGCTTCGACGCGGTGCCCTTCGGCGACGTCGACGCGCTGCGCCGCGAGGTACGCTCCGGCGACGTCGCGGCCTTCGTAGTGGAGCCCATCCAGGGCAAGAGCCTGGATAGTGCGGACACCGGCTACTGGTCGGCGGTCCAGGAGGTATGCCACCAGCACGGCACCCTGCTGGTCATGGACGAGGTGCAGACCGGGCTTGGCCGGACCGGGCGATTCTTCGCGCACGAGCACTGGGATCTACGCCCGGACATCATCACCGTCTCCAAGGCCCTGTCCGGCGGCTATGTCCCGGTCGGCGCGATGCTCACCAGCGACCGCATCTTCTCGACCGTCTACCGCTCGATGGCCGACGCGGTAAAGCACTCATCGACGTTCGGCCGGAACCAGCTTGCGATGGTCGCTGGGCTGGCGACGCTGACCGCGTTCGACGAGGAAGACGTGATCGCCCGGGCCGAGCGGAGCGGCCGCGCGCTGCGCGCCGCGCTGGCCTCGCTGGCCGAGCGCTACGACGTGATCGGGGCCATCCGCGGCGAGGGACTCATGATCGGCATCGAGTTCACCGAGCCGGCCGCCGGGCCGCTGCGCCGGGTCTTCCGTACCGCCGAGCGACTGCGGCACGGCCTGTTCGCGCAGATGATCGTGGTCCCGCTGTACGGCAGGCACCGGATCCTGACCCAGGTGGCCGCCGACAACGTCAACATCGTCAAGCTGCTCCCGCCGCTGATCGTCGGCCAGGCGGAGATCAGCTACTTCACCGAGGCGCTCGACGACGTGCTCGCCGACGCCTACCGCGGCGGCGGCCTGGTCACCGAGTTCGGCCGCACCATGGCCAGGGGCGCGCTCGGCCGCCGCAGCGGCCACCGCGCGCGGGCGACCGGACACGACCGGGCCCCGGCGGCTCACGGCACGATCCGTAACGGACATGGCGCGCCGGTCGGCGAGCAGGAGCCGGTCCCGACCGGCCAGGACGCCGCGGCGCGTCCGCTCGGAAGCGGATAGCCGGTCATCCGGGCGGTCGCGTGGCAGTGCCTGGTGAGGCGCTCGGGCTTGGCGCCGGGCGCGAGGCCGAGGCGCTTGGCGAGGGGCTTGGCGACGGGCTTGGGCTGGACGTCGACGGGGACGGACTGGGCGACGGGCTTGGGCTGGACGCCGACGGGGACGGGCCGGGCGAGGATGGCCGCGGGCGGGGAGAGGCCGTCCGGGACCAGGCCTGGCGGGCTCGCGGATCGGGAGCGCGCGATGAGCCCTGGCCGGTAGCCGGGGCCGGTCCTGCCGGGTGCGGGAGCGGGACCCGCAGGTGCCCGGGGCCGAGCAGCAGCGCGGCGGCCGCGATGACAACGGCGAGCACCCCGATCAGGCCGCCTGCCGCTGCCCCCGCCGCGAACGACCGCCGGTCCCGCAGGTACTCCGACCGACGCCGGGCGCTGAGCGTGGCGGGCAGCGCGGCCCGCCGGGCCGCCCAGCTATTCAGCGGTGCCGCCGCGAGTCCCGCGGTAGGCATCACCAGCAGCACGGCCAGCAGCGGGCCGCTGAGCTGCGTCGGCTTGGTCAGCGCCGCCGCGATGCCGGTCAGGCCGAGCAGCGCGAGGGTCGCCTCCGCCCAGTTGGCCCGCAGCGCGTGCCACCACGTGGCCTGCTCGCTGGTCTTCGGGGTGCGCAGGAACACGGCCTTGCGTGCGAACAGGCCCATGATCGATGCCCGGGCCACGACCAGCGAGGTGGACTGCCAGATCATGAACGCCCCGAGAGCGTCCCGCCAGCCCGCGCCGGTGCCCCGGCGGAGCAGCGCAACCGCCCGGACCAGGCCCAGACCGACCAGCACGGGCACCGTCGCGACCAGGAAGATGGTCAGCTTCCGGAACAGCGCGCCGCCGCCTGCCGCCTCGTTCGCCGCGCCGGCCAGCAGGAAGGCGAGGAACGCCAGGCCGAGCAGGTCG
>JAJYTW010000277.1 GCA_021792855.1 Actinomycetes bacterium | reverse complement strand
GGCTGGCCGGGTACCGCCGCCGGGTTCGGCGCGGTCGCGGTGATGTGCTTTGCTAACCGAAGGAACGTCGGGGCGATGACGCTGACGCCGGAGGTGCCTATGGCCGGTGAGACCGATGCCGGGGTGCTATCCGGTCCCGGGCCCGAACCCGGCCCCGGGACCGGGCCCGAGGCCGGGCCCGCGGCACCGGGGACCGCCGCACAGGTCACCGGCCTGGTGCCGTGGTGGCGGCGCGCCCTGGTGATCGCGGCGGCGGTGATCGCGGCGGCGACCACAAGCTGGCTCGCCGGCCAGTCCCCGGTCGGCCTGGTCGGCATCGTGGCCGTCGGGCTCACGCTGCTGCCCGCACTGGCCCGCGCCGACTCGTTCAGCCGATCCGTCCTCGGCGTGGCGATCGTGCTGTTCCTGCTCGCGATCGCCGGGATGTTCCTCGCGCTGTTTGTCTACCTGCCGGTGGCCGCGGTGCTGCTGCTGGTCTGGCTGGCCGACCCGGCCGCCCGCCCCAGGACCGCGCCGTACACGGCGGCCTTCGGAGCCGCGTTCTGCGCGCTGCTGGTGATCGTGTGGACGGTGGAGATTCACCGCACGTTCTGAGCCCGCCCGGGCCCGGCACAGGTCAGCCGGCCGGCTCGCCCGGGATGGTGTACAGCGGCTTCCACGGCGACCCGGCGCCGCCGATTGGCGTCGGGGCCACCCCCTGGTTCACCCACTGTGCCCGGTAGGCCAGGCCGTGGTAGAGCACCTTCGCGCCCGCCGGGTACTGGGCGCGGCGCGACCATCCCGGGTAGGTGCCCTTCGGCAGGCGCGGGATGACCGGCGCGTGGTTGCCCGGCAGCACCGGGCCGAGCAGTTCCCACGGCGTCTGCCAGCTGAACTGCACCTGAGCGGCCGGGTCCTGGCCCACGTTGAACCACTTGGCCTGGTAGATCTCGCCGTGCTCGACCACCTTGTAGCCGAGCGGGTAGGAGCTCGTCGGCGACCACTGCGGGTACGGCGCCTCGGCCGGGTTCGTGTTCGGCGCCAGCGGCGTTACGTTGCCGCCCCGGACCAGGCTCGGCTGGGTCGCCGAGCCGTGGAGCCGGCCGAACACCGAGGAGAACCCGAGGTTCGCCTCGGCCGTTCCGCTGCAGGTGGTCGAGAGCACGGTCTCGGCGAACGACGAGCCGCACTGGCTGTCCCGGTTCAGCGACCACATCGAGATCCGGCCGAGCTTGTTAGCGGCCGCGAAACCGGTCAGCCCGCGGGCGTCGGCGATCGTGAAGTTCTCGCCCCTGATGTTGTTCTGGCCGATCATCATCGTGGCGCCGAGCCGCTGCCAGATCTGCGCCGATGTCAGCGAGATGCCGTACCTGGGGTACAGGCTGGCTAGCTGGTTATGGGTGGCGGTCAGGGCGCTCTCGACCTGACCGAGCATGCTGCTCCCGGCCGCGGGCGGGTTGGTGAAGTCCATCGTCATCACGTTGATGCCGGTGATCGCCACCCGGTCCCGCAGCATGGACTCGATCACCGAGATCGCGTTGTCCTGGAGTCCATTCGGCTGCACCGGAAGGGTCAGCCACACGTTGAGCTGACGATGGTGCAGTCGGGCGATGCGCTCCAGCGCGGCGATCGCCGCCGCCCGCCGCTTCTCGGCCGGGAAGCTGTTCAGCGCGGCGCCCTCGATGTCCAGGTCGATCGTGGACAGGTGGTACGCGCTGATCACCGACTGGTACGCGGCGGTCAGCGCGGCCACGTTCGTGCAGCCGAGCGCCAGGCTGGTGTGCGCCTGGCCGCCGAACGAGGCGATCACCTGAGCGCCGTTCTGCTGTGCCTGGGCGATCCGGGAGCCGAGCGCGAGCGCCTGGTTGGCCTGGGCCAGCGGGTAGACCCCGCCCCAGCTAGGCGTGCACGGCGCGGTCGGGTCGGAGACCACGAAGCCGAGCACGCTCTGCCTGGCCGGATCCGCCGCGGTGTTCTGGAACTGGTAGGTCGGGGTCAGCGTGACGTCCACGTACGGGGCGAACCAGGTCTTGCGGATCGGCGTGATCGCGGCCAGGTACTGCGTCCGGATGCCCAGGTATCCGCCGTAGCCGATCGCGGCGACCAGCACCAGCGCGGTCAGTACCCGCAGCAGTGAGTACCGCGGCCTGGGCTCCTCCTGGAGCAGTCCCGTCTCGCCGAGCACGGCCGGGCCGCCGCCGAAGCCAGCGGGCACCAGCGGGGCCGGGCCGCCCCGGGAGTGCCTGGCGGGCGCCTGGGGGCCGCGGATGGCCGGCATCTGCCCGGTGTCCGCCGGGCTGACGCCGAGGACCGAGCGCCAGTCGGTGGGCTGCGGTCCGACCTGGACGGTTCCGGCGGGCCGCGCCCGGCGAACGCGGCGGCGGGTCCGGACCGGCTTGCGGAGCAGGCCGGTGAAGTGCACCCAGGCGTCCACCACGGAGTTACGCAGGCCGATGAAGGCGATGGTCGCGTAGATCGCGAGCAGCACGTTGATCGCCGCGTAGACCATGTTCTCGACCAGGTGGTGCCGGTAGGCGAAGTAGAGCGTGATCCCGGCCAGGATGATCAGCAGGTACGGGGCGACCACGAAGAACGGCGGGGACACCGTGCGGTTGCGGACCTTCGGGGTGCGCGCGAACGGCGCCTTGGACGCGGTGATCCCCTGCACCAGCGAGGAGACCGTGCCGGCCAGGTTGACCGGAAGCAGGATCAGGTTGAACCCGTAGATCCGGACCACGTCCATCCGCTTGTAACCGCAGGAGCGCAGGTCGCTGGCCATCGCCATGAAATACGGCAGCGCGACCAGGCCGAGCAGTGGGCTGATCAGCGTGGCGTTGAACGGGAAGGCGAGCAGCACGAGCAGGCTGAACGAACTCCAGGAGATCGAGGCCATGTAGTTCCAGCGCAGGAACAACTCGCCGAACCTGGTCCGCTCGCCGCGCGCCCGCCGGGACCGGGACTGCCTGCGCAGCTTGGGCAGGATCAGCAGGCCGCCGTTCGCCCACCGGCGGCGCTGGATGCACAGCGAGCCGAAGTCCGGCGGGGTCGCGCTGTAGCTGAGCCGCTCCGGCACGTTGTACAGCTTCCAGCCGTGGATCCCCATGTCGATCGTGGACTCGGTGTCCTCGATGACCGTGCGGTCCTTGATGTAGCGGCGGATCTCCCAGTCGCCGATGTAGGAGGTCTCGGCGATGTCGTCCAGCGCCCGCTTCCTGATCACCGCGTTGGCGCCAACCCAGAACGTCGCGTCGTAGTAGGTGAGGCCCTGGTGCACGATGTGCTGGATGTCGGTGGTCGCGCCGGCGATCCGCTCCAGTCGGGTGGCCGACCCGGGGAACGCGCTGTACGGCGTCTGGGCGATGGCCATGTCCTTGTGCTCGCTCTGCTCGAGCAGGTGCACCAGGCGGAGGCAGTACTCGGGCAGCAGGACGCTGTCGGCGTCCAGGGTGACCACGTAGTCGGGGTTCGGGATGCGCAGGTGCGAGCGCGCCGGATCTGACCGCACCAGCGCCGGGCCGCTGACCGTCTGCACCTCGCGGTAGCTGCCTCCCATCAGGCCGATGTAGCTGTTCAGGTTCATGGCCTTGTTGGCCTCGTGTGACAGCGAGCTATACCGCTTCCGCTCGAAACTGGTCACCTCGGCGCTGAAGATCCACGCCAGCCTGCGGTACAGCCGCCGGGTCCGGGTGCGGCCGAGCACCGCCCCCTCGGCGATCAGGTCGCGCAGCGCGATCGCGACCGTGCGCAGCGACTCGGCCAGCGGCATGACCACTTCGTTCGCGAAGAACAGATCCGTGTGGTCGGTGATCTGCTGGTTGACCGCCAGGTTCTCCAGCCAGCCGACGGCCACGTCGTAATGGCCGACCAGTTCCACCATCGTGCGCATGGTCGGCCGGATGCCGCGCCGGACCTCGTCCTCGAACTCGGTGAGCGCACGGTTGAACCGGGCGGCCGGCGGCCCGAGCAGGGTCTCGATCTGCCCCGGCAGTTCCCGCGCGGCCTGGAGCAGTTCGCGGGCGTGCGCGTTGCGCGGCGTGGTCGGGTCGTCGATCAGCAGCACCACCCGGATGCCCGGATACTCCTGCAGCGCCGCGGACAGCAGCGTCTTCCTGATCACGCCGGTCTCCTCCTGATAGGAGGGCACGATCGTGGTCAGGGTCGGGGCGGTGGTGTCGTAGAACTGCTCGAGCAGCGCCCGGTTCGCCCGGTGATGCTGCCTGGTCCGGTAGAAGTAGCCGAGCCTGGTGAGCAGGTAGGCCAGCGCCGAGGCGGTCAGCAGGGTGACGATCAGCAGGTAGAGCAGCGCCTCGGTGCGGGACACCGCGCTGGAGTAGACCGGGTTGAAGAAGTCCTGGAGCAGCCAGGTGATGAAGTAGCCGATCCAGGCCGTCACCGTGACGATGATGGCGAGCCTGCCCATCGCCAGCCGGCGATCGCTGGCCGCCCGCGGCACCGAGGGCAGCGGCTCGGTGCGCCGGTCGTGGCCCCACTGCCGCCTGGCGCGTCGACCCTCGGCAGCGACCCGGCGCGGCTCGGACGCTCCCTCGCGGACCCGCAGGTCACGCTGCTCACCAGGATGCGGTGTGCCGGGCGGCGCGGCAATGTCCCAGGACGCGTCATCCCAGCGCTCCCCGACGCTGGTGCGCTGCCCGGTGCGATTCTGCTGCCGCTGGTCGGTCGATGGGTACCCGCGGTCCAGCCACGAGTCCCGGTTCTCGGCGTTGAGCGGAACCGGCATGCGTAAAAACCCCTCCGTGATCCCCGTGTGACGTGCGCGACCAAACGTGCTGGTGAGTGGTCGAGCGGCGTTGGAAGACACCTTACCGTGTCAGCAGCGTTCAAATCGCACTTTTAGCAATTAAGACATTACCTAGAGTGACTATCATAGATTTAGCGGTAACCGTCAGCGGGTCCACATCGCCCTTGACTCGGCAGTACGGCAGTTGGAGGCCGTGACCGAATCGTCGCCTGGTTCGGGACCTTGGTCCCTAGCCCGGGCCAGGGCCGACCGGGTTGACTGCGCTGATGTTCGCCAGCGCAGAATTCGTGGTGGATGTCGGCTTTGCCGAAGCCGAGGCCCGCCTGGCGGGCCTGACCCGCAGTGGCTGGCTCACCGGGGCCTCGGCAGGCGCCTACGACTCCGGACTGGTCGGTCTGCTGCGCGTCGGTCCCCTC
>JAJYTW010000276.1 GCA_021792855.1 Actinomycetes bacterium | reverse complement strand
CCCGGCCGGCAGCGCGGTCCGGATCGTGAAGATCGGGACCGCGAGCACGGCGCCGCCAGCGGCCAGGAAGAAGCCCGCATACAGCAAGGTGAGCTGCGAGCGCAGGGTCAGGCCGGGTACCCGCCGGCCGGGCCGGGGCGGCCAGGTGAGCAATCCGCGCGGCACGGGCCGTCTCAGCCAGTTCGGAACGCTCACGGCTCCTCCGTGACCTGGTAGCCGCCGTCCCGGACGGTGCGGATGACCGGAGGCTCGCCGAGCTTGGCCCGCAGCCGGTACATCGTCTGCTTGACCGCCGTGGTGAACGGGTCGGCGGCCTCATCCCAGACCCGCTCGAGCAGTTCCTCGGCTGAGACGACCCGGTCGGCCCGGGCGAGCAGGTACTCCAGCACGGCAAGCTCCTTCGCGCTGAGCGGCAGCCGCCGTCCGGCCCGGGAGGCCACCCGCGCGGCCGGATCGAGCCTGATGTCACCGAAGGTCAGGACGGGCGGCACCGGCACTGCGGTGCGCCGGCCGAGTGCCCGGACGCGAGCGGTCAGTTCGGCGAAGTCGAAGGGCTTGGCCAGGTAGTCGTCGGCCCCCAGATCGAGCCCCGCCACCTTGTCGGCGAGAGCGCCCGCGGCGGTCAGCATCAGGATCCGGCTCGGCGACCGCGCGGTGGCCAGCCGTCGGCAGATCTCGTCCCCGTGCACCCCCGGCAGGTCACGGTCGAGCACCACGACGTCGTAGCCGGTGACCGCCAGCCGTTCCAGCGCCGCGGACCCGTCGGCGGCCACATCGACCGCCATGCCCTCGCGGCGGAGACCGGTACCGATCGCCCGGGCCATCGGCTCGAAGTCCTCCACCACCAGCACTCTCATGGCAGCGACCACCTCCTTCCTCGGGTGCGATCAGCATGCCATCCAGCCAGTCTCAGCCAGGTCTCAGCGGCGCGCACCGGCCCGAGACCGGCCACCGCGTAGAACCGCTACCGACACCATCCACCGACCGGGCCAGGCACGCTACTCCGCCGAGCGTCCGGTGCACAGGAAGGAAGCCAGATGAGCGAGGTGGCTATCGAGGTCACCGGGCTGCGGAAGCGGTTCGGGACCACGCTCGCCCTGGATCAGATGACCTTCACCGTCCGGCCAGGGCAGGTGACCGGGTTCGTCGGACCGAACGGCGCCGGCAAGTCGACCACCATGCGGGTGATTCTCGGCCTGGACGCCCCCGACGCGGGCACCGCCCTGGTGAGCGGCCGGCCGTACGCCAGCCTGCGCCACCCGATGACCGTGCTCGGGTCGCTGCTGGACGCCGGTGCGCTCCAGCCCAGCCGCAGCGCACGTAATCACCTGCTCTGGCTGGCTCATTCCCAGGGACTGGCCGCCCAGCGGGTTGATCAGGTCATCGAGCAGGCGGGACTGGCCAGCGTCGCCCGCCGCCGGGCCGGCGGGTACTCCCTGGGCATGCGCCAGCGGCTCGGGATCGCGGCGGCGATGCTCGGGGATCCGCCGGCCGTGATGCTGGACGAGCCGTTCAACGGCATGGACCCCGAGGGCATCGTGTGGATGCGCGGCTTTCTGCGGTCGCTGGCGGCCCGCGGCCGGGCGGTGCTGGTCTCCAGCCACCTGATGAGCGAGCTTGAGGACACCGCCGACCATCTCGTGGTCGTCGGCCGCGGCCGGGTCATCGCCGACCAGTCCGTGGCCGACCTGATCGGTGCGGCCTCGGCCGCCCAGGTTCGGGTGCGCACCACGGCCGCGCGCGAGGCGATGACCGTGCTCGCCCGGGCGGGGGGCGTCCTGACCGCCTCCGACCTGGACACGGTCACCGTCGCCGGGCTGGAACCGGCCGGGGTGGTGCGCCTGCTGACCGACGCAGGCGTGCCGTTCTCCGAGGTCTCCGCGCACCGGGTGACCCTGGAGCAGGCCTACCTGAAGCTGACCGCCAGCGCGGTCGAGTACCGCGCGGCCGATCTGGTCGGCGGCCCGGCTGACGAGCAGGTTGCGAGGTGACCGCCATGGGTACCACCGCTACCCGCGGATCCGGCCCTGGCCCGGCGCGCCGGCCGCGCCGGGAGACCGGCTTCGGCCGTCTGCTGCACGCCGAGTGGACCAAGTTCCGCACCGTCCGTGGCTGGGTCATCGGGATGCTTCTAGCGCCGGCGCTGATCGTAGGGATCGCGCTGCTCGATCACAGTTCGTGCGGCGGCCAGGTCACACCGGGCGGCCCGATTGTCACCGGGCAGGGCTGCGCGGCTCCGATCGGTCCGGGCGGCCAGGCCGTCACTGACAGTTACTACCTCGTGCATCGGTCGCTGGGCCGCACCGGGACGGTGACTGCCCGGGTTACCGCGCTGACGAGCGCCGGCGGACCAGGTGGCCTGTCGCCCTGGTCCAAGGCCGGTCTGATCATCTCGGCATCCACCAGACCGGGATCGGCGTACGCGGCGATGATGGTCACCGCTGGTCACGGGGTGCGCATGCAGTACGACTACACCGGGGACATCACCGGCCTGGCCGGGGCCGTGTCGCCGGCAGCCCCGCGATGGCTACGGCTGACCCGGTCCGGTGACACCATCACCGGCTACGACTCCGCCGACGGCGTGCACTGGACGACGGTGGGCACGGTCCATCTCCCCGGCCTCCCGGCTACGGTCCCTGCCGGGCTCTTCGCGGCATCTCCCGCTTCCTCGCGGCAAGTCTCGCAGTCCATCACCGGGTCGAGCGCCGTCGGCGCGCTGAGCCTGGCCACCGCGCGCTTCGACCAGGTCAGCCTTGGCGGCGCGGTTCCGGGTACCTCGTGGACCGGCTCCTCGGTCGGGGGCGCCATCCCCGGCCAGGGGTTCCGACAGCGACGAGGGACGTTCACCGTCACCGGCACCGGCGACATCGCGCCGCTGGTGCCAGGCGTCAGCGGCGCCGGAGCCGGCGGAACCGACGCCGGGAAGACCCTGCTCGGCGCGTTCGCCGCGCTGATCGCGGTCGTCGTCGTGGCGTCGATGTTCATGACCGCCGAGTACCGCCGCGGCCTGATCCTGGCAACCTTCGCGGCCAGCCCGGCTCGCGGCCGGGTACTGGTGGCCAAGGCCGCCGTGGTCGGGGGCGTCGCCTTCGCCGCCGGCCTGGTCGGCGGCGCGGTCGCGCTGCCGCTGGGCGAGGCGCTGCTGCGGTCCAACGGCAACTTCATAATGCCGGTCACCCCGCTGACCCAGGCGCGCCTGGTCATCGGCACCGCGGCAGTGCTCGCGGTCGCCGCCGTGCTGGCCCTGGCCGCGGGCACGATCCTGCGCAGCGGCGCTGGCGCCATCACCGCGCTGGTGGTCACGATGGTGCTGCCGTACGTCCTCGCCACCGCGCTCCCGGTGCTGCCCGCTCCGGCCGCGGACTGGCTGCTGCGCCTCACCCCGGCAGCGGGCTTCGCCGTCCAGCAGACGCTGGTCAGGTACCCCCAGGTGGTGGCCGGTTATTCGCCGCAGCAGGGCTACTACCCGCTGCCACCGTGGGCCGGCTTCGCCGTGCTGTGCGGATTCGCGGCGCTGGCCATGGCCCTCGCCGTCTTCTCGCTGCGAAGCAGGGACGCGTGAGCGAGATGACGACCGTCGTGCACGCCGAGTGGACCAAGCTGCGCACCGCACCGGGCACGACATGGGCACTGCTGGCCATGGTGGCGGCGACGGCGGCGCTCGGTGTCACAGCGGACCTGGCGGCCAGATGCCCGCAGGCGGGGTGCCGGATCGATCCCGCCAGGACCGCGCTGACCGGGATCTACCTCGGCCAGGTGATCGTGGTGGTCCTGGCGGCCGCGTCGATCGGCGGCGAGTACGGCAGCGGGATGATCACCGTCACCCTGGCCGCGATGCCGCGCCGGATCGCGGCCCTGGCCGCCAAGGCGGTGACCGTCTCGGGCCCGGTGCTGCTGGCGGGGATCGCGGCGGTCGCCGGCTCGCTGCTGGCTGGGCGGCTGATCCTGCCTGGCCGCGGTTTCACCGGGGCAGACGGCTCGCCGGCGCTGGCCCTGACGGACCCGGCAGTGCTGCGGGCCGCCGTCGGCTCGGTGCTGTATCTGGCGCTGATCGGCCTGCTCAGCCTGGGGGCCGCAGCCGTGGCCCGGAGCACGGCGGCGGGCGTCGGGATCGTGCTCGGCCTGCTGTACGTCGTCCCGATCATCACCGCCGTGGTGACGCCGGCTGGTCTGCACCGGCATCTCGAGCAGATCGCGCCGCTGACGGCCGGGATGGATATCCAGGCCACGACCGGGCTGGCCAGCCTGCCGCTCAGTCCCTGGGCGGGGCTAGGCGTGCTCGCAGCTTGGGCGGCTGGCGCCCTGCTGCTCGGCGGCCTGGCACTGCGGTTCAGGGACGCCTAGCGCCGTGTTCCGGTGGCGCCGCGTGATGGCCCGGTCGGGGGAAGGATGTCCGGGCCATCACGCGGCTGCTCCGAGACGGCCGCCGCGGGGCGGCCTGGCCTGGCCGGTCAGCAGCGCGGGACGCCCGGTGCCGGGTCGCCGCCGGTGTTCAGGAATCGGCCGGTGACGTAGCCGGCCGATGGCGTGGTGGTCTGGTACCAGATCGGGTCGCCGAAGACCGGCGTGCCGCGAACGAAGCAGGCGACCTTCACGACGCTGCCGACGGCGGGCAGGTAGCCGGCGATGGCGGCGGTGGTAGATGGTGCCTGGCGAATGCGCAGATTGGCCGCGAGCGCGTTGAACTCCTCATGAAATGCCGGCGTCGCGCAGTGCGGTATATGTGCCGCAGGAGCGAAATGGGCCGCCATATTGAATGCCGCCACATATCCCGCCACTGGTGCGGACACCTGATACCAGATCGGGATTTCCTTGTATTCGAATCCGCTGGTCCAGCACAGGACGGTCGCGGTTGTGCCGGATGGCCCGAGTGTGCCCTGGACACCGGCGTGCATGCTCGGCGTGACGTAGGCGCGGACGTTGGCGAACAGCGTGACTAGCGAGTGCTGTGCCGGTTTCGCTGCCGGAACGGCCGCGGCGGCGGATCCGGCCAGTGCGAGGGCGGTACCGACGGCCGCTACGGCGGCCCCCGCCCGGACAAGCCACCGCCGTGCGCTCGGCGCAGAATTCATCGTCTCAATGCCCCCCTTGATCGGATATCTGCTGCCGTGGTAACGGGTCGGCAGGCATCCACTGGGGCAATCGTATAATCCCCTTGCGAGCGTTACTCTTCTCATTGGTGCC
>JAJYTW010000031.1 GCA_021792855.1 Actinomycetes bacterium | reverse complement strand
AGCGGCGACCCTGACATGCCCGAAAACAAAGCCATCGCGGCCCGGCCAGCAAACGCAGCGACGCAACGCCGGAAACCGAACCAAGCCAAGCCCGACGGTGGATTCAGGCTGAGGCGCACAGCTGATATGCAGTGCGCCCGGATCGCCGCGTGCCGATCGCCGGGATCCGGGAAAGCCAGCGGCCGCCGGATAGCCGGAGCGGGCAGGCGGCAGCGGAACGATCGGCCGGACGCGTCCCCGGATTGACGGCGTTACCGCGTTCGGGCGATCGGCGCGACCGTCGCTCAGATCGGCTCGCACTATCGGCGGCCGACCCGGTCTCCGCTCGAACCGCTAGCGCCACCGGCGGCCGGCCCGAACTGGATTAGCGGCGGGCCGAGGTGTTCCCGGCCGGAACCGACGGGAGGCCAGTCGGGTCCGCTCCCCCGGCGGTCTCCTCGTTGCCCGACCGGCTCGCGGCCGCCGGGGCCGGCAGCCACTGGCCACTCACCGCGGGCAGATCGGCACCACGGTGCCGCCCGGCACCGGCCCGGCCCTCGTCCAGCCTGCCAATCGGCTCCACGTCCCCGTACCGGCCAGCGGCCTCCAGCGCGGGTCTGGCCGACCCCGCGACTCCTGGCTGGTCGGCGAACCCGGACGGACCGTTGCCGCCCGCCCAAGACCGCGCGGCCGGCTGATAGCCGACACCGTCCGTGGCGCTGTCGGCGGTCGGGTCGGCACCGGATTGATAGCTGCCGGTCACATACTCATCGGCCGCATGCTCGCCGACCGCGTCGTCCAGGTACCCGTACGACCCGTACTCACCGGGCCCGTAATCGCCAGGTCCGTACTCACCCGCGACGTAAGCGGCGCCGACGTATTCGCCGCCAGGCGCGTAATCGGCGCCGTCATAGCCCGCACCGTCATAGCCCGCACCGACGTATTCGGCGGTTCCGTAATCGGCGCCCTGGTAGGCCTCGGCCCCGTACGCCCCGGCCAGATAATCACCGGACTCGTAACCGTCCGCGCCGGCCTCGCCCGGCCACTGCGCCGGATACTCCGACGACCCATAGCCGGCATCGGCATAATCGGCCGCCGGATAGCCCGCCGGGCCTGGTTCCGCCGCGTCGTAGTCACCCGGGCCGTAGTCACCCGGGCCGTACTCAGCGGCCCCGTACTCACCGGCCCCGTACTCACCGGCCCCGTACTCACCGGCCAGGTAGCCATCCGCGGGACCATAGCCACCGGACTCGCCAAGGTAGCCGGGCAGCCCGGCGCGGCGCCCGGCACCGGCCTGCCCGGGCGGCCCGTCCTGCAGCGTGGCGATCATCCGGTCGAGGTCGGCGAACGGCAGCCGGAACGTACCGGTGCATCGGTTCGCCTGCCAGATGCTGAAGACAGCGACGGCACTATCGGCGTACCAGCTCAGGCGCATCGTCCTGGCCTCACCGCGGACGTCGAAGAAGACCTCTCCGGCGCGCGGAAGTGGAACGGCATCCGGCTCGGACATGGTGCCTATCGTCGCCCGGCCTGACCTGCTTGTCTAGCGGATGCGCGGCATTGGTCCGACCGGGGCTTGTGAACCCGTTGCGAGCCGCCCGTCACCGACGGTGCGCCAGATCCCCGGACGGCCCGGTCGCGCGTCTTAACGTGATCTAGCCAATACAACGCGTCGTCATCGGCGCCAAAATTGAGATCTCAGCCATAAGATCCGCCCGATCGTGCCATGATTATCTGGCGATGCGCCGATGATCGCGGGCATGCCCCCTGCTGCCCGCCGCGAGCAGTGATCTTGATCACAATCGGGGAAGCTGCGACCGGCCTGGGCGCGGGTGACCGCGGCTGGCGCTAGCCACGTTCGCCGCGGACGTCAGTGTAAGGGAACACTTCGGCCCTGCGAGACGTTTGCATCAGGCGACGGGGCAAATCCGCATCGCGTTGTTTCGTAGTTGTTTGCGTCCAGCGGGCCCGGTGCTCCGCTAGGCGTGAGTTAACGGTGAGCTGCTGAGGAGAGTTTTTCATGTCTGAGGTACGTCGTCAGGCCGTGCTCCTACCACGGCCCAACTGGGGCTGGCAGGATCGTGCCGCCTGCCATGGCTCCGACGTCGTGCTGTTCTTCGGCCCGGACGGCGAGCGGCAGCCTGAGCGGGAGATCCGCGAGCGCAAGGCCAAGGCCCTCTGCGCCGCCTGCCCGGTCCGCGCTGAGTGCCTTGGCTATGCGGTGAGCCGCCCGGAGAAGTACGGGACCTGGGGCGGGCTGAACGAGGATGAGCGCTCCGCCGAGCGCCGCCGCCGGATGCGCCGGGCCAACGCCAACGCGGCCTGAGCGGTTCACCGGCCGCCGGCCCGCCGACGCGGCGCCAAGCCAACCCTGAGCCCGCCTGGTCAGGCTAGCCTTACCTGATCATGCGGGCTCAGTTCTGCCGTGCTCCGGGCTGCTCCGTGCCGCTGTCGCACTCAGGGTTAGCCTGGCCGGTATTCCCGGTTTGGCCAGCCCGTTCCCGGGCATCCGACAGATTGCGGGGGGCGATCCGTGGCCAGTCGGCACCGTGCATTTGCGGCCCGGCCATCATGGCCACCGCGACCGCCCGGACGGCAGCGAGCGAGGCTGGGGGAGATGACCGTGCATCATCGCGTTTCACAGCCCTGCGATGCATTCAAGAACCCTTACGATTATCCTGATTCGCGGGGCGGATGGTGAGCCCCGAACCTCGGCCGCGACGGCGGCGGCCGGCTGACCGCGTTTCCCGCCGGATGACCGGCAGCGCCGAGGAGGGGGTCCGGATGGAGGAACTCGCCGCGCAGGCTGCGGCCGCGCTTGAGGGCGCGCCCGCCCGCGAGGTCATCGCCTGGGCGATGGAAACGTTCGGCAGCAGGATCTGCATCACATCCTCCATGTCGGACGCCGTCGTCATCGATCTGGTCTCCCGCCAGGCGCCCGGGATCGATGTGCTGTTCCTCGACACCGGCTACCACTTCCCGGAAACCATCGGCACCAGGGACGCCGTGTCCGCCGTGTACCCGGTCAACGTGGTCAGCGTCACCCCGGCGGCGACCGTCACCGAGCAGGACGCCGAACTCGGGCCCAAGCTCTACGCCAGGAACCCGGACCTGTGCTGCTACCTCCGCAAGGTGGTGCCACTCGAGCAGGCACTCGGCCCGTACGACGCCTGGTTCACCGGCGTCCGCCGGGAGGAGACCAGCGCCCGCACCAGCACCAAGGTCGTCCAGTGGGACGAGCGGCGGCAGATGGTCAAGGTCAACCCGATCGTGGAGTGGACCCAGCAGGACGTCGATGACTACATCGAGTCCAACGGCGTGCTGGTCAACCCGCTGATCTACGACGGCTATCCGTCGATCGGCTGCCGTACCTGCACCGCGCGGGTCGCGGCGGGCGCCGATCCACGCAGCGGGCGCTGGGCAGGCACCGGCAAGACCGAGTGCGGCATCCACACCTGACCCCGCCGATGGCCCACGACACAGCCGAGGCGCCTGCGGGGTATCCGCACGGCGCTCGCGCCACGCACGAGGTCATCAACCAGGTGCCCGCGCTGGCCGGGCATGACGTCGCCGCCGACCAGGCGCTGCTCACCGCGGTAACCGCACAGGATGCCGCCTGGGTGCTGCCGGAACTGCACGAGCTTGGCCGCACGGCCGGCTCGGCCGAGGCCATCGAGCTAGGCCGGCTGGCGAACCAGCACGAGCCGGTGCTGCGCAGCCACGACCGGTTCGGGAACCGGATCGACGAGGTGGAGTTCCACCCCGCCTGGCACCAGTTGATGGCCACGGCGGTGCGGCATGGGCTGCACGCGGCCCCGTGGGCCAGCGACCGGCCAGGCGCGCACGTCGCCCGGGCGGCCAAGTTCTACGTCTGGACTCAGGCCGAGGCCGGCCACGGCTGCCCGATCTCGATGACCTACGCGGTCGTCCCGTCGCTGCGGCACGCGCCCGAGCTATCGGCCAGGTACGAGCCGCTGCTCACGGCCGGCGACTACGACCCGGTGCTGCGGCAGCCTGACACCAAGCCCGGCTTGCTCGCCGGGATGGCGATGACCGAGAAGCAGGGCGGCTCCGACGTCCGCGCCAACACCACCACCGCGGTCCCGGCCGGCGACGGAAGCTATCTGATCACCGGTCACAAGTGGTTCTGCTCGGCGCCGATGTGCGACATCTTCCTGGTGCTGGCGCAGACCACCGAGGGACTGAGCTGCTTCATGCTGCCCCGGGTGCTGCCCGACGGCAGCCGGAACGCGATGCGCCTGCAGCGGCTGAAGGACAAGCTGGGCAACCGGTCCAACGCCTCGGCCGAGGTCGAGTACGACAGCGCGGTCGCCTGGCCGGTGGGCGAGCCAGGCCGTGGCGTGGCGACGATCATCGAGATGGTCAGCTCGACCCGGCTGGACTGCCTGACCGGCTCGGCCGCCGGGATCCGCCAGGTCGCGGTTGAGGCCGCGCACCACACCGGGCACCGGCAGGCGTTCGGCCGCCTGCTGATCGACCAGCCGGCGATGACCGCGGTGATCGCGGACCTGGCGCTGGAATCCGAGGCGGCCACCGCGCTGGCGTTCCGCCTGGTCGGCGCGGCGGACCGGGCGGCACGCGGCAACGCAGCCGAGGCGGCCCTGCTCCGGCTGGCGCTTCCGGCCGCCAAGCACTGGGTCTGCAAGCGGGCCCCCGCGGTGACCGCGGAGGCGCTGGAGTGCCTGGGCGGCAACGGGTACGTCGAGGAGTCGGTGCTGCCCAGGTTGTACCGGGACGCGCCGGTGAACTCGGTCTGGGAGGGATCGGGCAACGTCACCGCGCTCGACCTGCTCCGCGCGATCGGCCGCTCCCCCGGCAGCCTGGAGGCGCTGCGAGCCGAGCTTGACCTGTCGGCCGGCGCCGACCACCGCCTGGACCGCGCGGTCGCGGCACTGTGGCGGGAACTCGCCGACGTCGCCGCCGCCGACCCGGCGGCCGCTCAGTACCAGGCTCGCAGGCTGACCGGCATGCTGACCGTGACGCTCCAGGCCGCGTTGCTGGTCCGGCACGGACCGGCGGCGGTCAGCGACGCGTTCTGCGCCACCAGGCTCGGCGAGACCGGCGGCCTCGGCGGTCCCGGCCAGCCGTTCGGCATCCTGCCCGGTGGGCTCGACCTGCCTGCCCTGGTCGAGCGGGTCACCCCGGCCAGCACCCGTTAGGCGGGCCGGGTTGCGCGTCTGGCCGGGAAAGCCGTACCCGCTCGGGGCGGTATGGGACGGAACCGGAACTAACTTCGCGATCTTCTCCGAGGTCGCCGACCAGGTCGAGTTGTGCCTGTTCGATGACGACGGCGCCGAGACCAGGATCGGCCTGACCGAGGTCGACGGCCTGGTCTGGCACTGCTACCTGCCCGACGTCGGACCGGGTCAGCGGTACGGCTTCCGGGTGCACGGGCCGTACCAGCCACGGCAGGGCCAGCGGTGCAACCCGGCCAAGCTGCTGCTTGACCCGTACGGCAAGGCCGTGGACGGGGAGGTGCGCTGGAACCGCGCGCTGTACTCCGAGCCGCCACCGGGCACGGACGGTACCGGCGGCGGCAGTGGCCGGGGCATCAACACCGACGACAGCGCGCCGTTCATGCCGCGCAGCGTGGTGATCAACCCGTACTTCGACTGGGCGGGCGACCAGCAGCTACGCACCCCCTACCACGAGACGGTGATCTACGAGGCGCACGTCCGCGGGCTGACTCTGCGACACCCTGACGTGCCCGAGGAACTTCGCGGCAGCTACGCCGGCCTGGCTACCCCAGCCGTCATAGAGCACCTGCAACGGCTCGGCGTGACGGCCATCGAACTGATGCCGGTGCACCAGTCGGTGTCCGAGCCCGCCCTGATCCAGCGCGGCCTGACCAACTATTGGGGCTACAACACGATCGGCTTCTTCGCCCCGCACCAGGCGTACGCCTCCGCCGCTCCCCCGCACGGCCAGGTCGCCGAGTTCAAGTCGATGGTCCGGGCGCTGCACCAGGCGGGCATCGAGGTCATCCTGGACGTGGTGTACAACCACACCGCCGAGGGCGGCGCCGACGGTCCCACCCTCTGCTTCCGCGGCATCGACAACGCCGCCTACTACCGGCTAGCCGACGACGATCCGGCCGCCTACCTGGACTACACCGGCTGCGGCAACAGCCTGAACGTCCGGCACCCGCACACTCTCCAGCTGATCATGGACTCGCTGCGGTACTGGATCGACGAGATGCACGTGGACGGATTCCGGTTCGACCTGGCCTCGGCGCTGGCCAGGGAACTGCACGATGTCGACCGGCTGTCCGCGTTCTTCGACCTAGTCCAGCAGGACCCGCTGGTCTCCCAGGTCAAGCTCATCGCCGAGCCGTGGGATGTGGGCGAGGGCGGGTACCAGGTGGGCCGGTTCCCGCCGCTATGGACCGAGTGGAACGGAAAGTACCGGGACACCGTCCGCGACTACTGGCGCGGCCAGCCTGGCAGGCTGCCCGAGCTAGCCTCCCGGCTGGCAGGCTCCAGCGACCTGTACGAGACCAGCGCCCGCCGGCCGGTCGCCTCGATCAACTTCGTCACCTGCCATGACGGCTTCACCCTGGCCGACCTGGTCAGCTACGACCGCAAGCACAACGAGGCGAACGGCGAGCAGAACCGGGACGGCACCGACGACAACCGGTCCTGGAACTGCGGCGCCGAGGGCCCGTCCCAGGACCCGTCGATCGACGCCCTGCGGGCCCGCCAGGTCGCCAACTTCCTTGTGACGCTGTACTTCTCGCAAGGCGTGCCGATGCTGCTGGCCGGCGACGAGCTTGGCCGGACCCAGCGCGGCAACAACAACAGCTACTGCCAGGACAACGAGATCTCGTGGCTGGACTGGGCGGCCGCGGCCGAGCACGCCGACCTGATCGACTTCGTCGCCGCCCTCGCCGCGCTGCGCAGGGAGCACCCGATCTTCCGGCGCCGCCGGTTCTTCAGCGGCCGGGCCGACGGCTCGGCCGACGGCGAACGGGACATCGTCTGGCTCGCCCCGTCCGGTGCCGAGATGACCGCGGCGGACTGGAACGCCGAGTATGCCCGCTCCCTGGCGGTGTGCCTGAACGGCGACGCGATCACCGAGCCGGGCCCGCGCGGCGAGCGGATCCAGGACGCCGACTTCGTCCTGTTGATCAACGCGCACAGCGACCCGGTGCCGTTCACGATCCCGGCCGGCCTGGTCAGCCCGGTCCCGACGCGCTGGGACGTCATCGTGGACACCGGCCAGGAACGCCCGCTAGCGGTGTCGCCGGACGGGCCAGCCGGGCCCGTTGGCGCCTCGCAGGGGTTGACCAGATCGGAGCGGGACGGTGGATCCGCCGCCGGGGCCGAGGTCACGGTCGCGGCGCACGCTATCGTCGTGCTGCGCGGCGCACGGCTCACCGACGCCGGCTAGCGAGGCCGCCGACCGCCGGGCCCGGCGCCGAGCACGGGGAAGGGGACATCGTGCGTCTGATCTTCCCGCCGTCACCGGAGCGGGACGGCCTGCTGCCCGGCCCGGGGCGCGACCTGGCCGCCGCCGGGCGGCTGACCCCCGCACGGGCCGCTGAGCCCGGGGTAGCCGGGCTGATCGACGCGATCGCCGGGATCTACCGGTATCCGGCCTCCGACGGGCCCTGGGTGCGCGCCAACATGGTGCAGAGCGCGGACGGCGCGGTCGCGGTGGATGGCCGCTCCGGCGGGCTCTCCGGACCGGCCGACCGGCTGGTCTTCTCGGTGCTGCGCAGCCTCGCCGACGTGATCGTAGTCGGCGGCAGCACGGCGCGCGCCGAGCGGTACGGCCGGATCCGCCGCCACGAGGTCTGGCCAAGCCTGCGGACCGGCCGGGACCCGGTCCCGCCGATCGCGGTGCTGAGCAGGCGCGTCGACCTCGAACCCGACGGGCGGCTGCTGGCCGGCTGGCCTGCCGCCACCGGCGATCGCGGCCCGGCCAGGACCATCGTGCTCACCACCGGGGATGCCCCGGCCGACCGCCTGGCCGCGGCGCAGGCGGTCGCCGAGGTGGTGGTGGCCGGGCGGCACGAAATCACCGCGAAGGCCGCGGTCAGCGCCCTGGCCGCGCTCGGCCATCGCAGGATCCTGCTGGAAGGGGGACCCGGCCTGCTCGGTCAGTTCATCGCCGAGGACCTGATCGACGAGCTATGCCTGACGATCAGCCCGCTGCTCGAAGGCGGCCGGGCCGGGCGGATCAGCGCCGCGCCAGGGTCCGGGTCAGAAAACGGACCGCACCGGCCGGCGAGCACCGCGACCGGACTCGCCCTCGCCGCGTTGCTGGAAGACGACGGCTTCCTGCTGGCCCGCTACCTGCGCCAGACCGGCTAGCCGGGCAACCGGCCCCGGCCGGCGTGCGGGCTCAGGCCCGGGTGCCCTGCCTCAGCCGGTCGAGTGCCTCGGCCAGAATCGCCGCGCCGTCACCGGCGGACCGGCGCTCCTTCACATAGGCCAGGTGCGTCTTGTAGGGCTCGGCGTGCGGCGGTGACGGCGGGCTAGCCGCGTCCCGACCGGCCGGCACGCCGCAGCGCGGGCAGTCCCAGGTGTCGGGGATCGGCGCGTCGTTCGCGAAGCTTGGCGTCGTCTCGTGCCCGTTACAGCAGTAGAACGCGACGCGTATCCGGGGCGCTGCCTCGCCCCGCTCGGCCTCGCCCATGGGCCCGGCGCCAACCCGGCTGCCGCGAATGGCGTTACCACTACTCACTGCTGGCCTCTTTCTCGGTGAAGCGGTGCTCTTGATCCGTGCGGCGGGTTCGGCGCGATGCCAGGCCGGCTGCTACTTCAGCAGCAGGCCGAGCGCCACGATGCAGACGAACCACAGAATGCCCGTGAAGATCGTTATCCGGTCCAGGTTGCGCTCGACCACCGACGAGGATCCGAGCGAGGAAGACATTCCGCCGCCGAACATGTCGGACAGTCCGCCGCCCTTGCCCTTGTGCAGCAGCACGAGCACCACCATGAGCACGCTCGTGATGATCAAGACGATAGAGAAAGCGATCACCACTGCTGTCGTCATCCCTCCGCGGGCACCGGCTAGGCGGCTGCGGCAGCCTCGCGATAACGGCAGATTCGCACGAATCCGTCGTAGTCGAGGCTGGCGCCGCCGACCAGGGCGCCGTCGATGTCTGGCTGAGCCATGATGGCAGGCATGTTGTCGGGCTTAACCGACCCTCCATAGAGGATACGCACTCCGGCCGCTGATTCGGGCCCATGGTCGGAGGAAATGCGCTCCCGGATCGCGGCGCAGACCTCCTGGGCGTCCTCCGGGCTAGCCACCTCGCCGGTGCCGATCGCCCAGACCGGCTCGTACGCGACCACCATCCCGGCCACCTGCGCCGGGGTCAGGCCGACCAGGCCGCCGCCGATCTGGCTGAGCGTGTGCTCCAGGTGCCGCCCCTCGCGGCGCACCTCCAGCGGTTCGCCGACGCACAGCACCGGGGTCATCTCGTGCTCAAGCACGACCCGCACCTTGGTGTTCACCAGGGCGTCGTCCTCGTGGTGGTACTGCCGTCGCTCGGAGTGCCCGGCCAGCACGTAGCCGCAGCCGAGCTTGGCCAGCATCCGGGCCGACACCTCGCCGGTATAGGCGCCGTCGGGGTGCGCCGAGACGTCCTGAGCGCCGTAGGTCAGCCGCAGCTTGTCGCCCTGCACCAGGGTCTGCACGCTGCGCAGGGCGGTGAACGGCGGCAGCACGGCCACGTCCACCGCGTCGAAGTCCTTGCCGTTCAGCCGGAACGCGAGTTGCTGGGTTAGCGCGAGCGCCTCGAGATGGTTGTTGTTCATCTTCCAGTTGCCCGCCACCAGCGGCTTGCGCCCCTGACCAGATCCGCGGCTCATGCCAGGTCCTCCAGTGCCGCGATGCCCGGCAGTGTCTTGCCCTCCAGGTACTCAAGGCTCGCTCCGCCGCCGGTCGAGATGTGCCCGAACGCGCTGTCGGCGAAGTCCAGCCGGCGCACGGCGGCCGCTGAGTCCCCGCCGCCGACCACGGTCAGCCCGGGCACTGCGGCGATCGCCGCCGCGATCGCCGCCGTCCCGGCCGCGAAGGCCGGGAACTCGAACACGCCCATCGGGCCGTTCCAGAACACGGTCCCGGCGCCGGCCAGGTGCCCGGCGAACAGCGCGGCGGTTGCCGGGCCGATGTCCAGGCCCATCCGGTCCGCCGGGATCTCGTCCGCCCCGACCACATCGTGCGCCGCGTCGGCGGCGAACTCGGTCGCCGCCACGGTGTCCACTGGCAGCACGATCCGCCTGCCCATCCGCTCGGCCTCCGCGAGCACGCCGCGCACCTCGCCGATCATGTCGGCCTCCACCAGGGAGCGACCGACGCCGTAGCCGCGGGCCGCCAGGAAGGTGAACATCATGCCGCCGCCGATCAGGATCGTGTCGGCGACCTTCAGCAGGTTCGCGACCACGGCGAGCTTGTCGGAGATCTTCGCCCCGCCGAGCACCACGACATACGGCCTGGCCGGGTCGGTGGTCAGCCGCCGGAGCACGTCGATCTCGGCCCGCACCAGCAGGCCCGCGGCGTGCGGCAGCAGCGCCGGGACGTCGTACACGCTGGCGTGCCTGCGGTGCAGCGCGCCGAACCCGTCACCGACGTAGCGGGTGGCGAGCCCGGCCAGTTCGGCGGCGAACCGGCCGCGGACCGCGTCGTCCTTGCTGGTCTCCTCGGGCGCGAACCTGACGTTCTCCAGCAGGCCGACCCCGCCGTCGGCCAGACCGGCCGCCACCTCCCGCGCGGACGGGCCGATCACGTCCGAGGCGAACGCGACCCGCTGGCCGAGCAGTTCGCCAAGCCGGGTGGCGACCGGCCGCAGCGACGGGCCGCCCGCCGCCCGGGCGGCGTAGTCGTCGCCCTTCGGCCGACCGAGATGGGCGCAGATCAGCACCCGGGCGCCCCGGCGCCGGAGCGCGTCGATGGTCGGCAAAGTGGCCCGGATCCGGCCGTCGTCGGTGATCACCGTGCCGTCCAGCGGCACGTTCAGGTCGGCGCGCAGGAGGACGACCTGGCCCTCGACATCGAGGTCAGTGACATCCCGCATGGCTGGGCCGGTCACCCCTGACCAGGCAGGGTGGCGGCGACCATCTTGGTCAGGTCGGCGAGGCGGTTGGAGTAGCCCCACTCGTTGTCGTACCAGCCGATCACCTTCACCTGGTCGCCGGCGGCCATCGTGAGCAGCGAGTCGAACGTGCACGAATAGGGCGTGCCCACGATGTCGGAGGACACGATCGGGTCGTCGGTGTAGCGCAGGTAGCCGTGCAGCGAACCGCTGGCCGCCGCCGCCGCGTAGGCCGCGTTCACCTCATCGACGGTCACCTCGCGCTCAAGCTGCACCACCAGGTCCGTCACCGACCCGTCCATCACCGGAACTCGCATCGCCATGCCGTCCAGCTTGCCCTTCAGGGCCGGCAGCACCAGCGAGGTGGCCCGGGCGGCGCCGGTGGTGGTCGGGATGATGTTCTGCGCTGCCGCCCGCGCCCGGCGCAGGTCCTTGTGCGCGAAGTCCAGGATGACCTGGTCGTTGGTGTAGGCGTGCACCGTGGTCATCAGGCCCTTGACGATGCCGAAGCTGTCCAGCAGCACCTTGGCCAGTGGCGCGACGCAGTTCGTGGTGCAGGACGCGTTCGAGATGATGTGATGCGCCGACGGGTCGTAGGCGGTGTCGTTGACGCCCATCACGATCGTGATGTCCTCGCCCTTGGCCGGGGCCGAGATGACCACCTTCTTGGCGCCCGCCTGCAGGTGCTTGCTCGCCCCGGCGGCGTCGGTGAAGTGCCCGGTCGATTCCACCACCACGTCAACGCCCAGGTCGGCCCAGGGCAGCGCGGCCGGGTCGCGCTGGGCGAACCAGGCGATCCGCGATCCGCCGACCTCGATCGCGTCCTCGCCAGCGGTGACGTCGACGTCCAGCGTGCCAAGCAGCGTGTCGTACTTGAGCAGGTGCGCGAACGTCCTGATGTCCCCCAGGTCGTTGGCCGCGACGATCTCGATGCCGGAGGCCTGCGGCCCCATGGCGTGCACCGCACGCCAGAAGTTTCGGCCGATCCGCCCGAACCCATTAATTCCTACCCGGACAGTCACGCAGTGCTCCCGTTTCACTCGTAGCCCACCGGCGGCACGGCAATGCCGTCGGCACGTGCGCCGCCGCTACCTGCGTCGCCGCTGGCTGATCACGCACCAACGCGCACGATAACATCGCCCGGCCACCCGGCACAGGGCGAAGTTCCCTGCCCCGCCGGGTCTAGCGTCCCTGGCCGGCGGGGTCGGGCGGCACGCCGCTGCGGAATGTCGCATCTACCCCCTGATGATCGCTATTTATGTGCCAAAAAGCGATGAATCATCGTGGCATGACAAGTTCGTCACGAGCTCACGGCGCCAGCATTTCCGGCGTGAGCTGCGCCTCCGTGGTCGGCACCCCAAGCTCGACCGCGCGCTTGTCCGCCAGCGCGAGCAGCCGCCTGATCCGCCCGGCGATCGCGTCCTTGGTCAGGGCCGGATCGGCAAGCTGCCCGAGCTCCTCCAGGCTGGCCTGACGATGCTTGATCCGCAGCTGGCCGGCCACGATCAGGTGCTCGGGTGCCTCGTCGCCGAGGATCTCCAGGGCCCGCTCCACCCGCGCCCCGGCCGCCACAGCGGCCCGGGCACTGCGCCGCAGGTTCGCGTCGTCGAAGTTGGCCAGCCGGTTCGCGGTGCCCCGGACCGCCCGCCGGATCCGGCGCTCCTCCCAGGCCAGCACGCTGTCGTGCGCGCCCAGCCTGGTCAGCATCGCGCTGATCGCGTCGCCGTCCCTGACCACCACCCGGTCCACGCCGCGCACGTCCCGCGCCTTCGCGGAGATCTTCAGCCGCCGGGCCGCGCCCACCATGGCCAGCGCCGCCTCCGGACCCGGACAGGTCAGCTCGAGCGACATGGACCGGCCCGGCTCGGTCAGGCATCCGTGCGCCAGGAACGCCCCGCGCCAGGCCGCCTCGCAGTCGCAGGTGCTGCCGGCCACTACCTGCCGGGGCAGGCCGCGGACCGGACGGCCCCGGCTGTCCACCAGGCCGGTCTGGCGGGCCAGGCTGTCACCGTCCTTGACCACGCGGACGACGTACCTGTTGCCCTTGCGCAGCCCGCTGGGCGCCAGCACGATCAGCTCCGACGAGTGGCCGAAGATCTCCATGATGTCCTTGCGCAGGCGGCGCGCGGCGGCGCCGGTGTCCAGCTCGGCCTCGACCATGATGTGGCCGTTACTGAGGTGCAGCCCGCCGGCGAACCGCAGCAGCGTCGACACCTCGGCCTTCCGGCAGCACGGCTTCAGCACGCTAAAGCGGCTGAGCTCGTCCTTCACCAGGCTGGTCAGCGCCACGATCTCACTCCCCCTCGAATATCCGCGCGAAGGCGCCAGCCAGTCGCCGCGGGTCATGCCGGTCAGGCCGGCCGGCCATCGCCATGTCGGCTAGCACCAGCCTGCCACCGAGCCGGTCGGCGGCACGCCTGAGTTCCCTGGTCGTTCCCCGGACCGCGGCCCGGTCCGCGAGCACCACGTCCACGGCCAGGTCCGGGGCATGACTGGCCAGCACCTCCAGATGAGCATGCGGGGAGAACCCCTCGGTCTCCCCCGGCTGGGGCGCCAGGTTCAGCGTCACCAGCCGCCGGGCCGGAGTGGCGACCAGCGCGCCGGCCAGCTCAGGCACCAGCAGATGCGGGATCACGCTGGTGAACCACGAGCCGGGCCCGAGCACCACCCAGTCCGCCTCCGCGACAGCCTGCACGGCCTCCGTGCACGCCGGCGGGTCGGCGGGAACCAACGACATCGACCGTACCTGCCCGGTGGTCGTCGCGCAGGCGACCTGGCCCCGAACCGTGGTTATCCGATCGGGGAAATCCGGGTCAACCCCGACCACTTCGGCGGCCAGGTCCAGCGGCACCGAGGCCATCGGCAGAACCCGGCCGTGCGCACCGAGCAGCCTGCCCACCCACTCCAGGCCCTGGACCGGGTCGTCGAGCAGTTCCCACAGCGCGATGATCAGCAGGTTCCCGACCGCGTGCCCGCCAAGCTCGCCGTCGCCGGTGAACCGGTGCTGGACGACCCGGCTCCAGGTAGTCCCCCACGAGTCGTCGCCGCACAGCGCCGCCAGGGCCATCCGCAGGTCGCCGGGCGGCAGCACCCCGTACTCGCGCCGCAGCCTGCCGCTCGAGCCGCCGTCGTCGGCCACCGTCACGATCGCCGTCAGGTCGCGGGTTACCCGGCGCAGCGCGGACAGCGACGCGAACAGACCGTGACCGCCGCCCAGGGCGACGACCTTCCTGCGGGCTGGCCGGAGCCGCGCCCGGTCCGGACCCGGCGGCTGCGGCCCGCTACTCACGCCCGAGATCGCGATGCGCGACCTGCACGCCCGGCCAGGTCTCCGCCAGCCTGGCCGCGATCTCCTCGGCCATCGCCACGCTGCGGTGCTTGCCCCCGGTACAGCCGACCGCGATGGTCACGAAGTGCTTGCCGGTGCGCTCGTACCCGGCCAGGGTCACCTGCACCGTCTCGGCGTACGACCGGAGGAAGTCACTCGCCCCCGGCTGACCGAGCACGTAGTCCCTGACCTCCGAATCCTGGCCGGTAAGCGGGGCAAGCTCGGGCACCCAGTGCGGGTTCGGCAGGAACCGGCAGTCCGCCACCATGTCCGCGTCCACCGGCAGGCCGTACTTGAAGCCGAACGAGAGCACGGTCACTCGGATCGCGGTGTCCTTCTCGCTGCCGAACGCGTCCCGCATCCGCGCGCGCAGATCGTGGATGTTCATCGCCGAGGTGTCGAGGACCAGGTCGGCCTCGGCCCGGATGCTCTCAAGCTGCTCGCGCTCGGCGGCGATGCCGTCGATGATCCGGCCGTTCTCCTGCAGCGGATGCGGCCGTCGCACGTTCTCGAACCGCCGCACCAGCGTCTCGTCGCTGGCCGAGAGGAAGAGCACGAACGGGTTCGCGCCGAGCGCGTCAAGCTCGGCCACCGCCGACTTCAGGTCGGTCGAGAACGCCCGGCTGCGCACGTCCACCACCGCGGCCACCCTGGGCACCGCGGCACGGGCCCGCCGGACCAGATCGAGCATGGTCACCAGCAGCGCCGGCGGCAAGTTGTCCGCCACGAACCAGTCCAGGTCCTCCAGGGCCTTGGCCGCCGTCGAGCGGCCTGCCCCGGACATGCCGGTAATGATCACGATCTCCGGCGCGCCAGCATGCGCTGTCATCAACCCGCCCCCCGTTCCTCCCGCTCGGCCGGTTCCGCGGCCGGGCCGTTACCAGTGTCCTGCCCGCCCAGGGCCGACGCGATCACCTCGGCCAGTCGCGGCCCGAGGCCGGGCACCTCCGCGATCTGTTCCGGCGTCGCCTGCCGCAGTCGCCGGACCGAGCCGAAGTGCTTGAGCAGCGCGGCCCGCCTGGCCGGACCGAGACCGGGCACCTGGTCAAGCTCGCTCACGGTCTGGGCCGCGCTGCGCTTGGCCCGGTGGTAGGTGATCGCGAACCGGTGCGCCTCGTCCCGCACCCGCTGCAGCAGGTACAGCCCCTCGCTGGTGCGCGGCATGATGACCGGGCTGTCCTCGCCGGGGAGCCAGACCTCCTCAAGCCGCTTGGCCAGCCCGCACACCGCGATGTCGGTGATCCCGAGGTCGGCCAGGGCGCGCACGGCGGCCTCCACCTGCCCGGCCGCGCCGTCGATGACCAGCAGGCTCGGCGGATAGGCGAACTTGCGGCGGCTGCCGTCCGGTGCGACCGGCGCGGCGCCGGTGGCGTCCGCTGGCTCGGCGTCCGCTGGCTCGGCGTCCGCCTCGCGCTCGGCCAGGTACCGGCGGAACCTGCGGGTGATCACCTCGTAGATCGCGGCCAGATCGTCGGTCCCGCCGAGGCCGCGGATCGCGAACTTGCGGTACTCGGACTTGCGGGCCAGTCCGTCCTCGAAGACCACCATCGAGGCGACCACGTTCGTGCCCTGCAGATTGGACACGTCGTAGCACTCGATCCGCAATGGCGCGGTGTCCAGTCCGAGCGCCTCGGCGATCTCGGCCAGCGCCCGGCTCCGGGTGGTCAGGTCGCTGGCCCGGCGGGTCTTGTGCAGCGCAAGCGACTGGGCGGCGTTCCTGGTCACCGTCTCCAGCAGGGTGCGCTTGTCGCCGCGCTGCGGGACGCGGAGGCTCACCCGGCCGCCGCGGCGCGCGGCCAGCCAATCCTGCACCGATGCCGGGTCCGGCGGCAACGCGGACACCAGCACCTCGCGCGGCACGGCCTGCTGGTCGGCCGCCGACCGCTGGCCCGCCGCCGACCGCCGGTCCGCCGCCGACCGCTGGTCCGCCGCCGACCGCTGGTCCGCCGCCGTCCGCCGGCCGGCCGCATGCCGGTCGGTCGTCTCCGACGCGGGAGCTTCCGGCCCGGTCGTCTGCTGCTGATCGGAGGCGGGGTCGTCCCGGTAGACCTGGCCGAGGAACTGCTCGACAAGCTCCGCGGTGCCGATGTCCTCGACCTTGTCCACCACCCAGCCGCGCTGACCGCGCACCCGCCCGCCCCGGACGTAGAAGATCTGCACGGCCGCCTCTAGCTGGTCCTCCGCCAGGCCGATCACGTCGCAGTCGGTGCCGTCGGGCAGCACCACGGCCTGCTTCTCCAGGGCCCGCTGGAGCGCCTGGATGTCGTCCCTGAGCCGCGCCGCCCGCTCGAACTCCTCTGCCCGGGCGGCCTCTCGCATCTCGGTTTCCAGCCGCTTGATGAACCGGCCGGTCTGCCCGGCCATGAAGTCACAGAACTCCTCGGCCAGCCTCCGATGTCCCGCCTCGTCGATCCGGCCGACGCACGGCGCCGAGCACTTGCCGATGTAGCCGAGCAGGCAGGGCCTGCCAATCTGCCCGGCCCGCCGGAAGACTCCGGCCGAGCAGGTCCGCACCGGGAAGACCCGGAGCAAGGTGTCCACGGTGTCTCTGATAGCCCAGGCATGAGAGTAGGGGCCGAAGTACCGCACGCCCCGGCGCTTTGCCCCGCGCAACACGGTGACCCGCGGGAACTGTTCATTCATGGTCACCGCGAGGTAGGGGTAGCTCTTGTCGTCGCGGTACTTGACGTTGAATCTGGGATCGAACTCCTTGATCCAGGAGTACTCCAGTTGCAGCGCCTCAACCTCGGTGGACACCACGGTCCACTCCACCCCGGTCGCCGCCTGCAGCATCGTCTGGGTGCGCGGGTGCAGTCCGGAGAAGTCGGCGAAGTAGGAGTTGAGCCGGGCACGGAGATTCTTGGCCTTGCCGACGTACACCACCCGGCCGTGACCATCGCGAAACCGGTACACCCCAGGCGACTCGGGGATCGACCCGGGAGCCGGTCGGTAGGTTGCCGGATCAGCCACGCAGCAACTCTATTCAGTCTCGCCGACAGCGCGCGGCTTCTGGCCCGGCGCGCTCGTCCTGGCCGGGCCGCGCTCACGCGCCGGAGAATGTCGGTACCAGTTGTTATTCTGCGAACAGGAGATCGAAAGACAGCCTTTTTCCAGGCAGCAGATCAAATGGCAGAGCACCCGGTGACGAGCAGTACGGGAGGTGGCTCGAGATGTGCGCGGATCACAATCGTGGCCCGTCCCGTGGTGATGTGACGCCGCCAGCGACGCCCCGGTCCGTAACCGACGCGATGGCGATGGTGCTCGCTGGCCTGAGCTGGCTGGCTTCCTGCGACACGACGGACCTGCCGAACACCGTTCTCGCCGACTGCCTGCGCGACCTGGAGAGCGTGTCCGCCATGCACGCCGTGGCGAGGGGCACGATCCTTAAATCCTTCTGCGCCCATCAGGGATACGCCGACGACGGCCAGGGCTCGCCCCGGACCTGGTTGCGCTGGCAGACCAGGATCACCGGCACCGCCGCGAGCGCCGCGATCGCGCAGATGCGACGCCTGGCCGCCCATCCGGCCGTCGCCAACTCCCTAGCCACCGGCGGGATCTCGGTCTCCTGGAGCCGGCAGATCTGCGACTGGACCGACCGACTCCCCGAGGACGCCAGAAACGACGCAGACGTGATCTTGCTTGGCGCTGCCGACGGTGGTGCCGACCTGGCCGACCTCGCCGCGCTCGCGGACCAGATGCGGCGCCGCCTCGCCCGGCCCGACCAGGACCACGATGACGGCTTCGAGGATCGCGCGGTCCGGCTCACCACCACGTTCGATGGCGCGGGCCGACTGGATGGCGACCTCACCCCGCGCTGCGCCGCCGCCGTCGAGGCCGTTCTCCAGACGCTCGGCAAGCGAATGGGCCCCGAAGACAACCGCACGGTGGTCCAGCGCAACCACGACGCCCTGGAGGAGGCATGCCGCCGGCTCATCGCCTCCGGTTGCCTCCCCGAGCGCGCTGGCCAGCCCACCCAGATCCAGTTGCACATCACGTTGAACGACCTGTTCGGAACCAACCCGCCTGCGGCCCCGGGCACCTCGGCCCGCGAACCGGCCCCGGGCACCTCGGCCCGCGAGCCGGCCCCGGGCGCCTCGGCCCGCCCCGAACCGCCTGCGGACGTGCCGCAGACACCCGCACCGGCCGCAGGCCCCGGCGACGACTGCGACGCCACCATCATCCCCGTGGTGTCCGGCCAGGTTAACCACGAGCTTCTCCGGGCTCTCGCCCGGCAGATCCTGTCGGACCGCGCCGACGCCGCGGATCGCCCCAGTCAGTCGCCCGGCTCGCATGGCCAGTCCGGCCCGCTTGACCAGCCCGATCCGCTCGACCAGCCCGATCCGCTCGGCCGGGCCGATCCGGCCGCCCGGGGCCACTCCATGCCCGCAGCCGACGAGGAAGCCGTCCGCGACCTGATCTTGCGCCACGCGGTCGATCTGCTTTCCGGCCCGGGCCGGCTCAGCGCGTGGTTGCGGATCAACCGGCTCCGCGGACCGGCCGCCAGCGTCAGTCTCCCGCTAGATGTTGGCGCCGCCACGGACAGCATTCCGGCGCACCTGCGCCGGGCCGTCACCTTGCGCGACCGCCAATGCGCCGCCCCGGGATGTGATCAACCACCCGCAGCCTGCCAGATCCACCACATCAGGCCAAAGAGTGAAGGTGGCGTCACGAGCCTGTCCAACCTGCTGCTCCTGTGCACCTTCCACCATCTGATCCTCATCCATCGATGGGGATGGACCATCCGGCTGAATTCCGACGGAACCACGACGGCCCTCAGCCCGGACGGCAGAACCCTCCGCAGCCACGCCCCGCCCCCGGCGTCAGCAGCGTGAGGCGGGCACCTAGAGTTCGCTTCCGGTTCGTGGCGCCTGACGCTGGACCTGCCGGGCCGACAGGCCCGGCAGTCCGGCGTGCACGAACCGGAGTACCTGCTCCTGGATCTCAGCCTTCTGGCCGCCAGCCTGCACGGCGACCATAGCGGCGGCCAGGACGCCATCCAGCAGGCCGGTGACCAGGTCAGCGTCTTCTACGCCGAGTTCTCTGATCGCCTCGCGGAGCGGTTCGCGCTGGCTGGCATGCAACTCGGCCAGCCGAGCCCGGCATGGCTCAGGCAGGTCAGCGCGGGCCAGCACGGCCGCCGTGCGATGCGCGCCGCGAGCCGCCAGGTCAATTGCCGTGCGCAGGTAGGCATCGATCCGCCCCGCGGGGTCCGCCGAGGCCTCGGTGGCCGCTCTCAGTTCCACCTCGGCTCGTGGCAGTGCGTCCTCGACGACCGCCGCGATCATCGACTCCGCCGAGTCGAAGTAGGTATAGACGCTGGACCGGGCGATCCCGGCGCGGGCCCCAACCGCGGCAGGGCTGACCGCGGCCACGCCGCCCTCGGCTAGGAGGTCCGCGACGGCCTCAAGCAGCGCCGCCCTGCGGCGGGCGTGGTGCTCGGCGACCGTCGCTGCCGCGATCTTCGGAATGGTGACCTCCTGTGCTCAGCTTCCGCCCTGTGCTCGGCTTCCGTCGCCCGTGTCGCCGTCGCGGCCGGGCACCGCAGTTCCGGTGGCCGCCGTCCCCGCTGTCGCCGGTCCGGCGGGCACCGAATCGGGCACCGGGTCGGCGACAACTGCCGACGTGGATCCGGCGCCCTCGGCCCCAACGGGGACCTGGTGAGCGGCTGGCCGGACCGACGGCAGCCTGAAGGTCAGGATAAGCCCGGCCGCCAGGACGCCGGCGGCGGCGAACGAGACGACCTTGCTTGCGTGGATCAGCGCCATCGATGCCGCGTGCCCGACGGCAGCCATCGCCGGCGCCGCAGTCAGTCGCGGGATGATCGCACCGATCGAGGACCGGACGGCGGTGACCAGGTGGCCCTGCGCCGATCCGGTCAGTCCGATCGCAGTCAGGTTCCCGGCGGTCGAGCGGGCCAGCGTGACCACGAGCAGACCGCCGAGCACCGCGATACCGATCGCCGAGCCAAGCTGACGGAACGTCGACTGCACGCCAGACGCCTCACCGCTCTGCGCGACCGGCACGTCGGCCAGCAGCACGCTGGTGAGCTGAGCCGTGGCCATCCCGACGCCGATCCCGTAGCCGAACAGCCACACCGCGATCAGCCAGCCGGACACCCCGGCGCCTAGTGACACACCGAGGGCCGCGACCGACCCGGCCTCGAAGGCCAGGCCAAGCTGGACAACCGTCCGCCCGCCCAGTCGCTGCGTGAGCCGCGGGGTAGCACCGGAGATCAGGAAGGTCCCTGCCGCGAGCGCGAGCACCAGCACTCCGGTGCCAAGCGCGCTATAACCGAGCGCGCCCTGCAGCAGCAGCGGCAGCGTGAACAGCAATCCGAACTCGCCGAAGGCGACGACTAGCGCGGCTAGCGAGCCATACCGGAACGATCCGATCCGAAGCAGCGACAGGTCAATCAGCACCACCTTGCCCGCCGCGGCGCGGCGGCGCTGCACGACGGCGAAGACTGTCAGCAGGACGATGCCGCCTGCCAGAGCCACCGGAACCGGCGACAACGCGCCCGACCCCGTCAGCCACCAGCCATAACGCTGGCTCTCGATCAGCCCGAACACCAGGCCGGAGAAGGCCAACGCGGCAAGTACCGCGCCGCCAATGTCGAGGCCGGGCCGGGTACGGCTATCCCTGGTCTCCGGCAGCAGCGACCTGCCAGCCGCCATGGTGGCCAGCCCGACCGGGATGTTCAGCCAGAACGCCCAGCGCCAGCTGAAGTCGGTAGCGAGCCAGCCGCCGACCACCGGCCCGACGGCGGCCATGCCGCCGATCACTGAGCCCCAGATCGCGAACGCGATACCGCGCTCGCGCCCCTGGAACAGGGCATTCACCGTGGACAGCGAGGCGGGCATGATCGCCGCGGCCGCGATGCCCTGGGCCAGCCGGGCACCGATCAGCATGCCGCCGCTGGCACTCGCCCCGGCGGCAACACTGGCGATCGTGAACAACGCCAGCCCGCCCAGGATCATTCGGCGACGGCCATAAAGGTCACCAAGCCGACCGAACAACAGCAACAGGGCCGCGAACGCCAGCGCGTACACCGAGTTAAGCCACTCGGTGTCGGACGGATTCAGTCTCAGTGCCCTGATCACCAGCGGAATCGCCACATTGACGATCGTCGCGTCCATGATCACCAGTGCTACGCCCACCGAGATGACCGTCATTGCCAGCCATCGCCGGTCCGTGGACCGCGCCATGTCCCAACCTCGCTTCGCTGCGGGGGCTTCCCGCGGCCGGACGACCGCGGGCCTTACCGACACATTGTCGTTATCATAGCAACACTGATGTCGGGAACATTCCCGCAGCCGGAACACGTCGACAGCACGCACCGACGCCAGCGCTCTGACCCTCCCTGCCCGTGTCGTCGGCCGTGGGCGTCCGGGAACACGGAGCGGCGCAAAGAGCACGCGTCGCCCGGCCGCACCGATCCTGATCTGGGCATGGCGGCTTGATGCGGGCGGCTTGATGCGGACGGCTTGTTGCGGGGTGTCCTCGACCATAAGATCCGGCTATGCGAGCAGTCCTGGGGGGCCGCCCTCGCCGTGCTGCCACCCTCGCTGGCGCGTGCGCGCTGCTCGGCATCCTCGCCGGAGGCTGTGCGCGGACCCAGTCAGTCGCTGCCAGTGGCCCCGAGATCAGCGTCACCTGCTGCGCGACCTACGTATCCGCGCGAGTCTGGCATCCGGGCCAGCAGATCACGATCGACTGGGCCCGACTGGGCCATGCTCCGACCGCTGGGGTCAAACTGTCCGCTCCGATCACCCTGAAGGCCGTTCTCTCCGGCCCGTACATCTAGGGAAGTCTGGCGACTGGGCGCGGGTCGGCTCGGGACGGGTCGGCCCGGGACGGGCCGGCGGCTGTGTCAGGCTGCTGCCGTGACCGAGATCACCGTCGCCGCCGCGCTGGCAGTCGTGGCCTGGATCTACCTGCTGGCCGCCCACGGCCTGTTCTGGCGGACCGACCAGCGACTGCCACCGGACCATGCCCACCAGCGCCACCCCGGCACCGGGGTGGCGCCCGGGCAGGCGGAGTGGCCGTCGGTGATCGCGGTGGTCCCCGCCAGGGACGAGGCGGCGGTGCTGCCGCAGACATTGCCGACCCTGCTCGGGCAGGATTATCCGGGCAGCTTCACGGTAATCGTGGTCGACGATGACAGCGCCGACGGCACGGCCGAGGTCGCCAGGCGGCTGGCCGGCCAGCCGCCTGAGCAGGCCACCGAACAGGCGGGCAACGAGCCAGGCGGCGGCAGGTTGCGGGTGATCGCGGCCAGGCCGGCCCCGGACGGCTGGGCCGGCAAGGTCTGGGCCATGAGCGAGGGCGTGCGCGCCGCCGGGCAGGCCGGCTACCTGCTGTTCACCGACGCCGACATCGCGTACGCGCCAGGCACGGTCACCGCCCTGGTCCGGGCGGCCGCCGGCAGCGGCCGGGCGATCGTGTCGCAGATGGCGCTGCTGCGCACCGAGACCGCGGCTGAGCGTCTACTCATCCCGGCCTTCGTCTACTTCTTCGCCAAGCTCTATCCGTTCCGCCGGGTGAACAGCCCTAGGTCCCGGACGGCCGCGGCGGCTGGCGGGTGCATGCTGGTCCGCCGGACGGCGCTGGAGCAGGCGGGCGGACTGGAGCCGATCCGGGCCGCCAGGATCGACGACGTGGCGCTCGGCCGGCTGCTGAAGCGGGCCGGCTCGCCCGGCGGCTGCTGGCTCGGCTTCAGCACCGACGTGGTCAGCAAGCGCCCATACACCGAGTTCGGCGAGATCTGGGACATGGTCGCCCGCAGCGCGTACACCCAGCTCAGGTACTCCCCAATCGCGCTGGCGGGCACCGTGCTCGGGCTGGCCTTCCTGTACCTGCTGCCGGTCGCCGCCGCGGTCGGCGGGCTTGCCGCGCTGCCCGGTGCGGCCGGCCCGGCCGCGGCCGCCGACGGCTGGCTGGCCGTGGCCGGGCTGGCCGCCTGGGCGATCATGTCCGCCAGCTACCTGCCGGTGCTGCGGCTGACCGGCCTGTCGCCGCTGCGCGCGCCGACCCTGCCGCTCGCCGCCTCCCTCTACGCGGCGATGACCGTCAGTTCGGCCTGGCGGCACCACGCCGGCCGGGGCGGGGAGTGGAAGGGACGCACGATCCCCGCCCGGCCGGCCGGCTAGCCCCGGCTACCCCTCGAATGCCTCCGGCGGCGGGCAGGCGCAGACCAGATTCCGGTCACCGTATGCGGCCTCGATCCGGCGCACCGGCGGCCAGTACTTCGAGCGCCGGTCACCACCCGCCGGGTAGCCGGCCAGCGACCTCGGATACGGGTGCTGCCACTCGTCGGCAGTCAGCATCGACGCGGTATGCGGCGCGTTCCGCAGCGGGTTGTCCTTAGCGTCGAACTCGCCCGAGGCCACCTTTGCCACCTCGCCGGCTATCGCGATCATGGCATCGCAGAACCGGTCAAGCTCGGCCAGGTCCTCGCTCTCGGTCGGCTCGACCATCAGCGTGCCGGACACCGGGAACGACAGCGTGGGCGCGTGGAAGCCGTAGTCGATCAGCCGCTTCGCGACGTCCTCCGCGGTGATCCCGGTCTGCGCGGTCATCGGCCGCAGATCGAGGATGCACTCGTGCGCCACCAGGCCCGCCTGCCCGGTGTAGAGCACCGGGAAGTACGAGTCGAGCCGCCTGGCGATGTAGTTGGCGTTCAGGACCGCGACCTGGGTGGCCCGGCGCAGCCCCTCAGCGCCCATCATCGCCAGGTACGCCCACGGGATCGGCAGGATGCCGGCCGAGCCGAACGGCGCGGCGGCCACCGGCCCGGTCCGCAGCCCGGGATCGAGGTCCGGCGTCGAGGCGCCGACCACCGCGATATCCGGCAGCATCGGGTGCCTGGGCAGGAACGGCGTCAGGTGCGCCCGGACCGCGACCGGGCCGACACCCGGACCGCCGCCGCCATGCGGGATCGTGAACGTCTTGTGCAGGTTCAGGTGCGACACGTCCGCCCCGAACTTGCCCGGCTTGGCCAGACCCACCAGCGCGTTCAGGTTCGCCCCGTCCACGTACACCTGCCCGCCCGCGGCGTGCACCAGATCGCAGACCTCGGTCACGGTCGCCTCGAAGACGCCGTTCGTGGACGGATAGGTCAGCATGATCGCCGCGACCTCGCCGCCGTGCGCCTCCAGCTTCGCGGTGAGATCGCCGATGTCGATCGCGCCGTCCGAGCCGCACTTGACCACGACCACCTTGAGCCCGGCGAGCACCGCCGAGGCGGCGTTGGTGCCATGGGCGGACTCCGGGATCAGGCAGATCGTCCGGCCGGGCTCGTTCCGCGACCGGTGGTAGCCGCGGATCGCCAGCAGGCCGGTCAGTTCGCCCTGCGAGCCGGCGTTCGGCTGGAGGCAGACCGTGTCGTAGCCGGTTATCTCCACCAGGGCGTCCTGGAGTCCCTTGATCAGCTCCAGGTATCCGGCGGCCTGCTCCGGCGGCGCGAACGGGTGCAGTCCGGCGAACTCGGGCCAGGTGATCGGCTCCATCTCGGTGGTCGCGTTCAGCTTCATCGTGCACGAGCCGAGCGGGATCATCGACCGGTCAAGCGCGATGTCGAAGTCCGACAGCTTGCGCAGGTACCGCAGCATGGCGGTCTCGCTGCGGTGCGCGCTGAACACCGGGTGGGTGAGGAAAGCCGAGGTGCGGCGCAGGCCCGCCGGGATAGCCGCCAGATCGCCCCCGTCGGGCACGGTGCTGGCGGGCACGGTGCTGGCGGGCACGCCGTCCGGCGCAGTCCCGGTGATCGCGGCCAGCACCGTGGCGACGTCCGCCTCGGTGGTCGTCTCGTCGCAGGAGATCTGAAGCAGGTCGGGGCTCGCCACGTAGAGGTTGTAACCGGCCGCGCGGGCCCGGTCCGCCGCGTCCTGCGCGCCGCCCGGGAGCACGACCCCCACGGTGTCGAAGAAGGCCGCCGCGCTGATGGCATAGCCCGCCTCGCGCAGCGCGCCGGCCAGGCTCACCGCGTGGCCGTGCACCCGGCGGGCGATCGCGGTCAGGCCGTCCGGCCCGTGGTAGCAGGCGTACATGGCGGCGATAACGGCCAGCAGGACCTGGGCCGTGCAGATGTTGCTGGTCGCCTTCTCGCGGCGGATGTGCTGCTCGCGGGCCTGCAGCGCGAGCCGGTAGGCGGGGTGGCCGTCGGCGTCCACCGACACCCCGACCAGCCGCCCGGGTAGCTGGCGCTTGAGGTCCTCGCGCACGCAGATGTAGCCCGCCTGCGGCCCGCCGAAGCCCATCGGAACGCCGAACCGCTGGGTGCTGCCGATCGCGATATCGGCGCCGAGTTCGCCGGGCGGGGTGAGCACGGTCAGCGCCAGCGGGTCAGCGGCCACGACCGTGAGCGCACCCGCGCTCCGGGCGGCCGCGATGGCCGGCCGCAGGTCCCTGATCTGGCCGCTGGCACCCGGGTAGGGCAGCAGCACGCCGAACAGTTCCCCGGCCGACTGGGCCGCGATCAGGTCGGGCGTCACCTCGCCGGTCACCAGGGTGAAGCCGAGCGGCTCGGCCCGGGTGGCCAGCACCGCCAGGGTCTGCGGCAGGCAGTCGGAGTCGGCCAGGAAGATCCGGCCGCGGCCGGTGGCCCGGTGCGCCAGCGTCATGGCCTCGGCCGCCGCGGTCGCCTCGTCCAGCATCGAGGCGCCGGCCACCGGCAGGCCGGTGAGGTCCTCGATCATGGTCTGGAAGTTCAGCAGGGCCTCCAGCCTGCCCTGGGAGATCTCCGGCTGGTACGGGGTGTAGGCGGTGTACCAGGCCGGGCTCTCCAGCACGTTCCTGCGGATCACCGCCGGGGTGATGGTGCCGTAGTAGCCCAGGCCGATCATCGAGGTCAGGACCTGGTTGGCCGCGGCCAGCCGGCGCAGTTCGGCCAGCGCCTGATCCTCCGACATGGCGGGGGGCAGGTCGAGCGGGCCGGACAGCGCCAGGTCTCCGGGCAGCGCAGCCGAGGTCAGCTCGTCCAGGCTGGCATAGCCGATCGTGGCGAGCATCTTAATCTGGTCGGGACCATCGGGGCCGATGTGCCGTCGCGCGAAATTCACCGCAGCCTCCTGGCGGGAGCGAAACGTCAGGTTGTCCTGCGACCGGCTACCGCCGGCCGCTTCCCCCTCTGTCGCCGCGCTGACTCCAGAGCCGCTTGTCCCGTCCGGTCCCTGCTGCCTGAGAGGTTCCGGGGATGTTGCCCCTTCGGCGCCGCGCTGGTCAGCGCGCGGACTCTCCCGGACGGTGTCATCAGCTGATTCGAGCGTACTCCAATCCGGTGCCGGTTATCCGATTCCGTGCCGGTTATCCGGCGGCGCCCTCGATGATGTCCGCGGCCCTGCTCAGCCCCTGCCGGGACCGGATCAGCGCCGAGGAATCGGCCAGCCGTCCGGCCAGCGCGGCGTCGCCGAGCAACCGGGCGATCGCGGCGTGCATGGCCTGTTCGGTGAACCGGTACGGGTCGAGCCGGACGCCGAGGCCAAGCTCGTCGATTCGCTGGGCGTTGTCGTGCTGGTCCCAGAACAGCGGCAGCACGATCATCGGCTTGCCGAAGTGCAGGCACTCGGTGGTGGTGTTGTTGCCGCCGTGCGTGATCACCAGATCCACCAGCGGGATCACCGAGGTCTGGGGCAGGAACTCGGCGCCCCACATGTTCGGTGGCAGGTCGATCTCGGCGTGCAGCGGCCCCTTGGACACGATGTACCGGTGCGGCGTCCCGGCCAGGCAGTCGATCACCCGCCGCATCAGCGGGACGTCGGCCGAGCCGAGCGAGCCGAGCGAGAAGTAGATCAGCGCACCCGGGCCGTCTGCCAGTTCGGCGGGAACGGTGAACTCGGCGTCGGTCTGCCGCACCGAGGAGTCGATCCGGTGCCAGGATGGGCCGAGCGGCACGGTCCGCTGGTAGTCGGCGATCTCCGGGTACACGTACAGGTTGGCCGCGCCGTCGCCGATGAACTCAAGGTCCGGCAGTGGCGCCGCGCCCTGCCCGGTCACCCAGTCGTTGAACTCGCCCCAGATCTTCCGGTGCACCCGGTCGTACTCGGCCCGGAACTCGGCCCGGCCATCCGCCGACGCGGCGGGCAGGCCGGAGAAGGCGGGGGGCAGGCCCGGGTCCGTGACCTCCAGCGGGTTGCACGACACGATCCGGACAAACGGCTGGCCGGCCGTGGTCAGAGCCGGGAAGGCGACCACGTTGTCCTCGACGATCACATCCGGCGCGTTCCTGGCGATGATCTCGGTCAGCTGATCGTGGCTGTACCTGGCGCCGGCGATCAGTTCCTCCCACACCGGCCTGATCCAGGTGTCCAGTTGCTCGATCGGCGGCTTGCGGAACTCTCCCGCCGTGCTGGCGATGAAGTCCTTCCAGAACTGGCCCGCGTCCTGCTCGCCCTCGGGCGGCTCGGACAATTGCACCAGGTCCTCGGTGAAGCCGAGCGGGGCGAGCTTGCCCGCCCAGGACGCCTCGGCGGCGAACACCACCTGGTGCCCCCGGCGGCGCAGCACATCGCCGATGCCGATGCAGTTGTTGGTCGGCCCGTACGCGCTCTCCGGCATGAACAGTACGGTCAGTCGGCGTCCGGTCATAGCAGCTCCCGCGTGAGTCCTGCTGCCGGATCCTACCGGTATCGGGTCAGACGTCCCGGCTGGCTAGCCGATCCGGCGGGCCCGGCGCCGGGCAAGCTCGTCGGTGTCGGTGACCTCGGCGCCATGCTCGGCGCTGCCGGCCGGCAGTTCGGCCAGCGAGCCCTCGACCTCCTGCCACACCCGGCCGAGCGCGATCCCGAACACCCCCTGGCCGCCAGCCAGCAGGTCCACCACCTCGTCCGGTGATGTGCAGGCATACACGCTCACGCCGTCGCTCATCAGCGTCACCTGGGCCAGGTCCGTCGCACCGTGCTCGCGCAGATACCCGACGGCCGACCTGATCTGCTGCAGCGAGATCCCGGTGTCCAACAGGCGCTTGACCACGCGCAGCACCAGGATGTCCTTGAATCCGTACAGCCGCTGCGAACCCGACCCGCTGGCCGACCTGATGCTGGGCTCGACCAGACCGGTCCGCGCCCAGTAGTCCAGCTGACGATAGGTGATCCCGGCGGCCGCGCACGCGATCGGGCCGCGATACCCGACATCCTCGGCTGCCGCAGCAACCTCGTCATCGAAGAGCAGGCCCTGCTCACCAGCACGCTGGGCAGCGGCATGGCGCTCACGATCAGCACCGTGCTCGTGCTCGTGCCTGTCGCCCTTGCTAACCGCCACGCCCACCTCCGGCCCGGCTACCCCGGGTGCACGTTTCGCACGTTAGGCCCGTGCTGCGCCCAGGTCAACGACCCGCACCGGCGCGTCGCCCGGGTTGGCCCCGGCCGGGCGGCGGTTAGGTCGCGCTGCCGAAGTCCTCGGGCGTGATGTTGTCCAGGAACTCGCGGAACTTCTCGACTTCGTCCTCCTGCTCGTCCGGGATAGCGACGCCGACCTCGTCCAGGATCTCCTCGTTGGCATAGATCGTGGTTCCGGTCCGCAGCGCCAGCGCGATCGAGTCGGACGGCCGCGCGCTGACCGTGGCCCCGTTGGAGAAGACCAGGTCGGCGAAGAAGATGCCGTCCCGCAGGGCGGTGATGTTCACCCGGGTGAGTTCGACGTTGAGCGCCTGGAGGATGTCACGCATCAGGTCGTGGGTCAGCGGCCTGGCGGGCACCATGCCCTGCTGCGCGAAGGCAATCGCCGTCGCCTCCATCGGGCCGATCCAGATCGGGAGGTAGCGCTCGCCCGTGGTCTCCCGAAGCAGCACGATGGGCTGGTTCGTCGGCATCTCGACGCGGACGCCTACGACCTCCATCTCCTTCACCGCGACTCCGTCCTCACCTGCGCCAGTTATCAGCGTTGTTCGTGGCCGCGCCCTGGGCACTCTCCTGCCAACGTACACCCGTTCCCCCGGTGTGCCGGCACCCCTCAGCACGCCGAATCGGGCTCCCGGATCTCCCTCTGCCCGCTCCGCGCCACGATATGCGCCGGGCTCAGGCGCTAGCGCCGCGCCTGTCCGCGGACGGCTCGGTCCGGCCCCCCGGCCGCTCCCGCCGCCGCCCATCCGCGCCGCCGGCCAGCGGCCGGTCATCGGGCAGTTCGCTACCCGGCAGTCCGGCCTCGGCTAGCGCCGACTCGATCAGGGCCCGATGCAGCCGCAGCATCAGCGCGGCGATCTGCCTGGCCGTCTGGCTGGCCTGCTGCCGCGCCGCCGGGCTGCGCTGCCGCAGGGTGGGACCAACCAGTTGCTCAATCAGCGAGACGTCCCGCTCGGCGGCCGTCCGCACGGTGCGCAAATGCCGCGCCTGCACGCCGTGCCCGGCGAGGGCGGCCACCGTGGCCGCGACGTCCAGGGCGTCCTGGCTATAGAGCCGCCCGACCCGCCGGACCAGGCCATGCGCCTCAAGCTCATCCACTGCGGCTTCTTCGATCCC
>JAJYTW010000275.1 GCA_021792855.1 Actinomycetes bacterium | reverse complement strand
GGTCCCCGAGGACGCTGTCGACCTGGCCGTGATCCGGGTCCGGGCGCAGCTTCGGGCGGCGTCCGAGCCGGTGCTGTTCGCCCGGGTGAAGCTGACCATGGCCGCCGATCCGGCGGTGGAACGGCCGGCCATCGCCCAGGTCAACGTCGACCTGAACGGCCGCCCGATCCGGGCGCAGGCCACCGGCGAGACGATGCGCGAGGCGATCGAGCTGATGTGCGACCGGCTCCGGGTCCAGCTCGAGAAGGCGGAACGGAACTGGGCCGGCATCCGCGGCGGGCTGCCGCTGGACGAGCCGGGTGAGTGGCGGCACCAGAGCATCCCGGCGCAGCGCACGCCGTACTACCCGCGGCCGCTCGAGGAGCGCGGGATCGTCCGGCACAAGTCCTACGGGCTGGCCGAGATGACGCCGGACGAGGCGGTCGCCGAGATGGAGTTGCTGGACTACGACTTCCACCTGTTCACCGAACTGTCCAGCCACGAGGACAGCGTGATCTACCGCACCGACGAGGGATACCGGCTGGCCCAGGTGCACCCGAAGCCGGCCCGGGTCGGGCCGATCGCCGGGCAGATCACGATCAGCGAGGTGCCCGCGCCCCGGCTGGACGTGAGCGAGGCGATCACCCGGCTGGAGGCGTTCGGCGAGCCGTTCATGTTCTTCGTGAACGAGCAGACCGGTCGGGCGAACCTGATCTACCACCGGTACGACGGGGACTACGGGCTGATCACGCCGGCCGACGGCTGATCGGACCGGATCGCGACTCCGCTTGCGGGGCTGCGGGTCAGGCGGAGGGTCCGCCAGCCCCGCAAGCGGGCTCAACGTCCGGGGATGCGCCGGTCCGGCTCAGGCAGCCGCCGGTGCGGCTGCGCGGATTGGGCGGTAGATCATCCCCAGTGATTCGTAGAGCGCGCGGGCGGCCGTGTTGGCGCCATCGACCATCAGCGCGGCGGTGCCGTGCTCGCGAATCAGGGTGGTGAGCCCAGCCGCCGTGACTGCCTTGCCGAGGCCCCGGCCCCGGGCGCGGTGGCTGGTCGCCACGCCTGCCAGCAGGCCTACGTCGGGTGCAGACCAGGCTTCGGCCGCGCACGCCGCCACGCCAAGGTCGTCGGTGCCGACCCACCAGCGGGTCACGCCCGGCCCGCCTGGGCGGGCCAGGGAGTCCGGGAGCGACTCGTCCAGGACCTGGTTGATGGCTGCCTGCTCGTTCCGGGCGGCGGGCCGCGCGCTGCCCGGATCTGTGCCGGGAGCCCGAGTGGCGGTCATCCACCCGAACGGGCGCGACGGCGCGAGTTTGGGCACCAGATCGCAGAGGCCCACGATGGTGTCGGCGTCGCCGAGCGGCCGGTACTCCGGACCAAGCCGGTCGAGTAGCGCCCGGACCAGCACGGCGATGTCAGCGACTGTGCCGGTGACGGCCAGCCGGTGCCGCCTGGCCAGGTCGGTCACCGCCGCGGCGACCGCCGATCCGTGCGCCCATACCTCGACGCCGCTGCCCATGTCCTGGGCGGCCCACAGCACCAGCGGATCAGTGCAGGCGTCCCTGAGCTGGTCGAGGGTTAGCAGTCGCTCCACCGGTCCGTCTTAGCACGGCCGGTACGCGGGGTTTCGGGGGGACCCGATCCGCCGCGGGTCGTCCGGGTTGTCATCGGAGCACCGGCGCGGGATGCTGTGCATCGTGCAGTGCCACGCCGCCTCGCGTACCCGCTGAGAGACCGCTCGCCGTCGGCGAGCAAGGACGCCTCGTGTCCCGTCTCTCAACCGAAAGGCACTACCATGCGCATCCGGCCTCTGCAGGATGCCGACTTTGCCGCGACCCTGGACCTGCTCACCAGCACGTTCGGACCGTTCTACCGGGACTACGCCCGCCCACTTCTCGGGGAGCAGGTGTTCAGGCACCAGCACGGCCAGTGGCAGCAGGACTACCGCGACGAGTTGCCAGCGCTGCACGCTCCCAGGTCCGGCCGGTTCGCCGCCGTCGCGGCACAGTCCGGCGACGTCGTCGTCGGCCTGATCTCGTGGCGGTTCCCTGACAAGCCGCACCACGGCGAGATCCATCTCCTCGCGGTGTCGCCGCCGCACAGGCGCCAGCACATCGGACGCCGCCTGTGCGAGCACGCGATCGCCCACATGCGGGCCGCCGGCGTCGAGGTCGTGGAAGTCAGCACCGGAGGAGACCCCTTCCACGCCCCGGCCAGGGCGCTCTACGAGTCGCTCGGGCTCACTCAGGTCCCGATCGCCGCCTACCTCGGCGCTATCTGACGGGAGCGTCCCGTGTCGAGGTCTGGCCGGGGCTTCCTGCGCCGAGGCCCGGCCGGAGTCGCCGCCGATCCGGCGGCCTGCGGTTACCGGTAGTTCACGAACTGAAGCGCGACGTCGAGTTCCTTGCCCTTCAGGAGCGCCTGGACGTCCTGTAGCTCGTCCTTCTTCTTGGACGAGACGCGGAGTTCGTCGCCCTGCACCTGGGCGCGCACGCCCTTCGGGCCCTCGTCCCGGATCATCTTGGAGATCTTCTTCGCGTCGTCCTGGGAGATGCCCTCCTTCAGGTTCGCCAGTAGGCGGTACTCCTTGCCTGAGAGCTTCGGCTCGCCCGCGTCCAGGACCTTCAGCGAGACGCCGCGCTTGATCAGCTTCTCCTTGAACACGTCGAGGACCGCGTTGGCCCGCTCCTCGCTGTTCGCCTTGATCTCCACGGCCTTGTCCCCGGACCACGTGATCGAGGCACCGACCCCGCGGAAGTCGAACCTGGTGCCGACCTCCTTCGCGGTCTGGTTCAGCGCGTTGTCGACTTCCTGATGGTTGATCTTCGAGACGATGTCGAAGGAAGATTCAGCTGCCACGGACCTAGGTTAGACGCCCTCGTGGTGACGCACCGATCAGGTTCCGCTATCCTTCTGCGTGCCGCACTCGTTGCGGCGAAACCAGGCAGGTTGCCCGAGTGGTCAAAGGGAGCGGTCTGTAAAACCGTCGGCTCAGCCTTCGATGGTTCGAATCCATCACCTGCCACCACCAGCAAGAATGTGCTCTGACCTGCGGTAACAGCGGTTCGCCAGGGGTGCGGTGATGTCCGGTCGTGTACGGCCCAGAGCGGCCCTCTACGGCTGGCTGTTCCCATAGCGTTCCCACGCACTCGGCATGCTGATCGCCGGCATCTGACAGCGGGTAACACCTGAAGGCTGGCAAGCCCGCGTCGATTGCGATCTTGTTCGGCGTGCGCCACGAGCGCAGCACGCTCAGGCGGGTCGGGGTCACCGGCCCGGTGGATGAAGGTCAGCAGCTCGACGTCGCGCTCGTCGTAGAGGCGGTAGCCGGCTGCGGTCCGCTCAGCGGCGGGCAGCAGGCCCTTGGCCTCGTATACCCGCACGGCCTTGCGCGTGACCCCGGCCGCCCGGGCGGCCTGTCCGATCGTCAGTCTTGCTCGCTGCATGATCGGCACCTTCTCCCTCCCATGGTTGGCCTTGCCCCAGGCCCGGGTTCTGGCGTCGCGGATGTACCGGAGGAACGCGAGGAGAGGTGATCGACATGCCGTTCCGCGAGGGCGAGGTCTACCGCTGCCCGGACGAGGCGTGCGGGTGCGAGGTGACTGTGACCAAGGGCGCGCCGCCCACCTGCGGCGGCCAGCAGAGCCCGGCGTGCTGCTGCGGCAAGACCATGATCAGGAAGCCCGCGTAGCCTCGCGGCACCCGGGTGGCCCCGGCGGCTCCCGCACCGCCGGGGCCACCCGGCGGGCTTTCTTGGTGGTGCTGGGGCCGCTGGCTGGTGCCTCAGCTGGCCGGCTGTGCGGCTTGTGCTGCCGCGCGGGTGGGGGTGAGGTGGCGGATGAGGGTGGTGGCGGTGAGCCGGAAGGCGTTGCCGATGGCCAGGAAGGCGAGTGAGGCGCCGAACAGGCCGGCGATCCATGCCCAGGAGATCGGGGTCATGAGCCAGCCTTGATTGGCCATGACGGCGGCGGCGGCGATGTCGAACACGCTGGCCCACACCAGCCACCGCCCCGGGTGGGGCCTGGCCCAGAACACGCCGCGGGCGCGGGCGAGGTAGAGGGCGGTTTGCCCGCCGGCGAAGACCAGCCACAAGAACGACGCGGTCTGGGTCTGGCCGATGGTCAGGCCGAAGCCGTAGCGGGCGGTCCAGAACACTGCGCCGCTGGCGGCGAACAGCACCGCGGCGAACCCGAGCCCGTTGACCACCAGGGAGCGGACCATCCACCGGTCGGGGGTGGTGGAGGGGGTCACGTTGTCTTTGGACAGGGCGAAGGTGGCGATGTCGCCGAGCAGCATGAACAGCACGATCAGCAGCGGGGTGAGCGCGAAGATCCCCCATACCAGCAGCGCCAGCGCCAGGAACGGGGGGATCGCGGCCTTGCGGGTGATCATCGCCAGCACCCAGGTCTGCATGCGCTGGTAGATGTTGCGGCTGCCCTTGACGGCGGTGAGGATCTCCCCCAGGCCCTCCTTGGTGAGGACCAGCCCGGCGGAGGCCTTGGCCACGTCGGTGGCGCCGGCGACGGCGATGCCGACGTCGGCCTGGCTGAGCGCGGGCGCGTCGTTGACGCCGTCGCCGGTCATGCCGACCACGTGCCCGGCCTGCTGCAGGGCCTGCACCAGGCGGAACTTGTGCTCGGGCAGCACCCCGGAGTACACCGCGTACCGCTGCGCGCCGGCGGCGGTGAGGTTCTCGGTGATGGTACCGGGCGGGGCGATCTCGCCGGTGATGCCGACCTGGGCGGCGACCGCGGCGGCGGTGGCCTCGGAGTCACCGGTGACCATCACCACCCGCACGCCCTGCCCGGCGAGCTTGCGCACCAGGTCGGCGGAGTCGGCGCGGGGCGGGTCGGTGAGGGTGATCAGCCCGGCCAGGTGCAGGTCGCCGCCGGTCCCGGTGGCCACCGCCAGCACCCGCGCGCCGCCGGCGGCCAGTCTGGCGACCTCGGGTTCGATCTGGCTGAGCGGGGTGCGGGTCAGCTCGGCGAGGACCGCGGGCGCGCCCTTGACGGCGCGGACCTCCTGGCCGTCAACGCGGATGGCGGCTTCGGAGCGTTTGGTGGCGGGGTTGAACGGGGTGAACGCCACCCGCCCGGCAGCCTGCCCGCCGTCCAGCCCGCGGGCGCGGGCCTCGGCCAGGACGGCCAGGTCGATCGGGTCCTGGGTGGCCTCGTCGGAGGCCAGCGCGGCCAGCCGCATCACCTGCTCCGGAGACGAACC
>JAJYTW010000030.1 GCA_021792855.1 Actinomycetes bacterium | reverse complement strand
CCGCCCTCGGCTGGCGCCGCACGCTCGACGAGGCCGATGAGGTCTGCCTGGAGCCGCCAGAGGGCAGCCCGGAGAACGGCATCGCTCCGGACCTGCTGTTCCTCAGGGTTCCCGAGAACAAGGCCGTCAAGAACCGGCTGCACCTGGACCTGCGCCCCGCCGACCAGTCCGCCGAGGTCGCCCGGCTCGAGGACCTCGGAGCCAGCCGGGTCGACGTCGGCCAGGGCGACGTCAGCTGGGTGGTCATGGCCGACCCCGACGGCAACGAGTTCTGCGTGCTCCGGTCACTGACCGCCGGCGAACTACCTCCCGGGCACGATGCTCTCGGCCGCCGCATCGCGGCCGGGCAGCTGAGCGCGACCTGACCGCGGGCTGACACTCAGCCCGCGCGGCACCGCGACCGTTGCGCGAACCGTTCTCACGGGGGTGCAGTGTCGGTATGACCTTGTATGAGTGGCTCATGACAGACGAGGCCGGTAGCTCCTCCCCTCCCGGGCTCGCGCCGTATCTGGCAGCGATGGTGCGGCGGCTGCCGCCGGCCGGGGCGGGAGTCGTACCGGGCAGCACGCCGGTGGTGGCGTTCGGCGATCCCGCCCGGGCGCGGGTTGCGACGCTTGGCATCAACCCGTCGCGGCGGGAGTTCACCGACGAACAGGGCCGGATGCTGACCGATGCACACCGGCGCCTTGCCACCCTGGCCTCGCTCGGCGCCAGCCGGCTCGACCGGCTCGACGACGCGCAGGTCGCGTCGGTGGTCGCCGAGTGCGGGGCGTACTTTCGCCGGCAGCCGTACCGTCGCTGGTTCGACCCGCTGGACGCACTGATCCGCGCCGGGACCGGGGCGAGCTTCTACGACGAGACGGCGTGCCATCTGGATCTGGTGCAGTGGGCCACCGACCCGGTCTGGGGCCAGATGCCCGACCAGCGTGCCCGGCGGGCCCTGATCGAGGACGGCGTGCCGCACCTGCGCTCCCAGCTCGCCGCGAACCAGCGGATCCGCCTGGTGCTGTGCAACGGCCGACAGGTCATCGACCAGGTCCGGGCCGCCGGCCTGGCCGATCTGGCCGAGATTGGCGTTATCCGCCACGGCACGGTGACCTGCTACCTCTATGCGGCTGAGCAGGGAACCCGGCGCTGGCTCGGCTGGTCCGCGAACCTGCAAAGCGGCCGCGGCATCAGCACCGCGTTCAAGGACGAACTCGCGGGCTGGCTCGCCCAGGCTCGCACCGCACCCGGGACCCCGCCGACCGGGCCAGGACCAGAGACCGAGGCCGCACCATGAGCCAGACCGCGCAGCCTAGCGACCGCTTGCCCCACGGTGCCCGCCCGGCACCCGCAGCCCCGCGCGACGGCTTCCTGCCCCGCGGCCTGCGGGTCACCGGCAAAGGCGAGCTCGTCGCGGTACTCCGAACGTGGCTGGAGCGATCCTCGGCCCCGACCATCGGCGACATCGGGACATTCGGCCGCGCCGCGTGGCTGCGGATCGACGTGAACGGCACCGAGGTCGTGCTCAACGCCGACACCAAACGCACCGCCGTCCAGGCATTCATCCGCGCCGCCGCCGCCGATCCCGCCAGGCCCTGGCTCGTTACCGCAACCCGTACCGGCCGTGCGGTTAAGGTCCTGCCCGGACCCGACAATGAACCGGCCCCGGGCTGGTACGCCTACCTGACCAAACCCGGAATCGCCGGGCAGCTCATCTAGAGGGCCTGACTCGCGTGCTGACGGTTCGGAGCGAACAACTTCGGCTTCCCCGCCGCCAGCCGCCCGTAGACACCGCTCGAACGGTCATATTGCCCAATCGGCGCGCCAGATGGGACACTGCGCGCGTATCCCCTTCCAACGGGAGTGCGTCATGAGACGAGGGCTCCTGGCCTTCAACGCCGCGGTGATCGTCTCGGCGCTCTCGCTGTCCGCCGCCGCTGCTCCGCGGACGGCGCCGCCGGGCACGTTCGCGGTCTCCCGTATCCCGACCGCGCAGCGGGTGCTCGGCCTGGCGGTGGACCCGGCGACGAACGTCGTGTACACCGGCGGCTACGGGCCCGCCCAGGGGGATGGATCGGTCACCCCGATCAACGGCGCCACCGGGGCGGCCGGCGCCCCGATCACCGTTCCGGGGGTGCCCTTCTCGATCGCGGTGGATCCGGTCACCGACACCATCTACGCCTACGGATACGACGGCCTGACCGCCATTGACGGCGCCACCGGGACGGTGCTCACCACGATCGCGCTGTCCTACAACGGCCAGGTGGTGGTGGACCCGGCGACGGACACCGTGTACGCGGCAACGGCGCTCCCGAACGGCACCGGAACCATCACCGTCATCGACGGCGCTACCAGCAAGATCACGGCGACCGTGTCGCTCGGCAGTGCCACCGGACGCCAGTCTCTGGCCGTCAACCCGGCGACAGACACCATCTACTCGGGCACGGAGACCGGCAGCGTATACGCCATCGACGGGGCTAAGGACACCGTCTCCGCGTCGATTCAGCTAGGCAGGTACTCCCGCGTGTCGAGCGTCGCCGCGGACACCGCGACCGGCACCGTTTACGCGGTGGACTGGGGCACCAACACGGTGCACCCGCTCAACGGCGCGACCCTGGCAGCGGCCCCGGCCATTAGCGGCTGTCCCCAGCACGTGGCCGCCGCCGCGGCCGACCCGGCCACGGGCGTCGTCCTGGTCGCGTCGGCTGCCGTGGGGTACCCGAGCCTGGCCGACAGCACATGCGTGATCGACGCCGCTACCAACACCGTCATCGGGACCTTCCCGCGCGGCGGCGTGGCCGCTGCCTTCGATGGCGCCTCTGGGGCCACCTACATCACCTCGTCGGCGCCCGTTACCGGCATCTGGGTCGCCCGGCCATCCGGCACCAGCGAGCTGTCGCCGATGATCTTCGGCTTCCCGACCTTCGAGCCTGCTACGACGTTCGCGGTCGGCGTCGCGACAAGCGCTCCGCTGGAGATCAGTGCGCTGCCGACGGCGACGCTGACCGAGACCGGACGCCTGCCAGCCGGGATCACGATGTCGGCCGCCGGCGTATTCTCCGGCACGCCCGCCGCCGGCACCGCAGGCAGCTACCCGATCACCGTCACCGCGGCTAACGGCTTCGGCCCCGCCAGCACGGCTGCACTCACCATCGTCGTCAACATCGCACCGAAGATCACCTCGCCGGCGGCGGTGACCTTCCGGGCGGGAACGCCGGGGACCTTCACCATCCAGGCGACCGGCAGCCCGGCCCCGACGATCAGCGCGGTCGACTACCCCAACTGGATGACCTTCACGTCAGGCACCTCAGCGGCAACGCTCTCCGGCACTCCCCCGCCCGGATCGGGCGGCACCGACCCGGTCTACGTCTGGGCCGATAACGGATCGCCCGTTACCGCGCGGCAGACGCTGATGGTGACGGTTGACGAGCCGCCGGCTATCGTCTCGGCCGCGCGGATCACGTTCCGGATCGGCCGACGGGGCCGGTACCTGATCGGCACGACCGGCTTTCCGGTGCCGAGGCTGGCCGAGCACGGGACACTGCCCCGCGGACTGGCCTTCCGGACCGAGCCTGGCGGCTACGCGGTCATCACCGGGCAGCCGTTCCGCAGCGACAGGGGCAAGCGCTACCTCATCACGATCACCGCCTCGAACCGGATCGGGCGGCCGGTTGCCAGGAAGATCACGATCGTGGTCGGCTAAGTCACCCGCTACCTCACCCGCGCCTGGTGCCGCACCGGGCCGAGCCACGAGCGGGCGCCTGCCGCCGCGTCAGGAGACCCGGTGCCAGGGCGGCGGGACGATCCGCTTGCCGCCGGCCGGGTGCAGCGGCGAACCGCCCGCCCGGCGCCGCCAGCGCGCGTACCGCACCGGAACGACCCAGGCCCAGCCCGCCAGCCACAACAGCGGCCAGAGCACCAGCAGCAGGCCGAATGGCCCCAGCCACCGATCCGTGCCGCGCAGGCGCAGCGGTGCGACGCCGATCTCCCTGACGAATCCGACCTCCTGCGCGGGCATCGACGTACCGTCGCTCAGTGGCGGGTATGCGAAGTTGTACGGGACGCCGTAAACGGCTTGCCCGGAGTCTGCCGTAAAGGTGCCGTACCAGGTGCAACTGGTGCCGCCGTTCCTGGCGCCCGAGCACCGGAAGTTCGTGGCGATGAAGGTGCCCTTCGTGCCGGTGCCGGTAGCGGCACGCATAAAGTGAAATGGCGTTAACGGCACGCACCCGTGGGCCTGACGTTCAGCGGCGACGCAGTCAGCCCGCCGGGGCGTTCGTGGCCGGAGGCAGTAGCTGGCAGATGAGAGCTCCTGCTAGCCATTGGCGGTATCGGTCGGGATCCCAGCCCCGGTCGCCGACGAGCAGCCGGTAGACCTCGGGCGACATGAGCGCGTGGATGATGTCCGCGGCGTCGCGCTCGCCCAGGCCCGGCCGGAGCGCGCCGGACCGGGCCAGGGAACGGGCGACCTGTTCCTGCCCCTGGTCCCGTTGCCGCGCCTGCTCGGCTAGCAGCGCGGCGGCGGTGGGATCGGAACCCGCCGCGCTGGTCAGGATCCGGTAGACCGGCTCAGCCCTGGACATGATGCCGGCGGTCACGCCCGCGAACCCCGCCAGCAGGCTCCTGGGGTCGGGGTCCGCGAGCAGCGCCCGGGCGCGGGGCCTCTCCTGCACAGGGACAGCCTCATCGTCACCGGCGATCGGGACATCAAGCAGCGACTTCAGGATCCCGAGCTTGGCGGAGAACAGCCGGTAGACCGTCGCCGGCGGGACATCCGCCGCCGTGCTGATGGCCTCTACCGTCGTCGCCGCGTAGCCGCGTTCCAGGAACAGGGCCCGGGCCGCCTGAACCACCGCCCTGCGGGCCAGGCGGGTCGCCACCGAGCGCATCGTCGAGCAGTCCGGCATCGACTGGACCATCCTGCGCGCCACCCGGTTCCACGACCTGATCCTGACTGTGGCCAGGGCGCTGGCCAGGCTCCCGGTGATCCCGGCACCGACCGGCGCCCGGTTCCAGCCGATCGAAGCGACCGAGGTCGCCGAGCGGATGGCCAGACTGGCGCTCGGCGAGCCATCCGGCCTGGTCCCCGACCTGGCCGGCCCGAGAATCTACACCTTCGCCGAGCTGGTCAGCAGCTACCTCAGCGCGACCGGCAGGCGGCGGCCACTCCTCCCGGTGCACATTCCGGGCCAGGCCGCCAGGGCGATCCGGGCCGGTGCGAACCTGGCCCCCGATCGCGCCGTCGGCAAGCGGACGTGGGAGGAATACCTGGCCGACCGGATCTAGCGGGCCCGCTGCCACCACACCCGGCGGCTACCCGCCGCGCCCCGGTCAGGACGCAGGCTCCCAGGCGACGTGCGGCATCCGGTTCTCATAGGCGCTGCGCACCAGGCTGGTGAAGTCAGCTGCCTGGACCGATCCCCGGAAGCCGCCGGCGACATCGGTGACCTCCACAATCTTCCCGTCGACCTCGGCGTCACCGATGACGGCGATGAGATCGCCGCGGCGCTGGCGGCTGGCGCGGACCCGGGCCCGGGCCCGGGCCCGGGGAGTCAGATCGCCGCGGCACAGTCCCGGAGCCTGACTCCGGGAGGGCTGGGCGGTTGGTTAACTCAGCAGCCAGACGCCGGAGAGATCCGGCGCCGTCGTCTCAACGAAACGCTGCATACGGCGAACATACCGCACCGCGCAGCCGCGAGCTCAGCGCCAGCCGTCCGGTTCCGACACTCCCGGGTCAGGCCTGGCGGTACCTGTCATCGCGGTCGCCCTGCGAATGACCCGGCTCTCAGGAACAGGCTCCGGCGGGGCTGGCCATGATGGCCGCACGGCGAGCCATCTTTCCATAGATGGATGATATATTTCATCTATGCGTAGCGATGCGCCTGCCCTGCTGCCTATCCTGCGTTCCCGGCACCTCGCCGAAGTCCTGACCCTGCTGCTGTTGCATCCGGAGTCCGAGTACAGCCTCACTGACGTCGCCGGCAAACTCGGCCTGCCGCTGACCACAGTGCAGCGTGAGGTGACCCGCATGTCCAGCGCGGGCCTGATCCGTGAGCGCCGGGTGGGACGGGCACGACTGGTATCGGCCGATCCATCCAATAGGTATACCCGGCCCCTGACCGAACTCCTCGCACTCGCGTTCGGACCGCACCTGGTCATCGGCGAGGAGTTCGCCTCGCTGGGCGCGGAGGCCATTGCGATCTACGGCTCCTGGGCCGCGCGGTTCGAGGGCGTGGAGGGGCAGGCACCGCACGACGTCGACGTTCTGGTTGTTGGCGAAGTGCCGCGCCCAATGCTGTACGAGGCAGCCGAGCGGGCCGAGCAGCGCCTCGGACTGCCGGTCAACCCCACGCTGTGCTCTCTTAGGCGATGGCATGAAGCCGCTGACCCGCTCATCCGGCAGGTGCGCTCGGCGCCGCTGGTCTGGGTATCCGGCAGCGAACCGGATGAGGTCAAGGACTGATGCGCTGAAGCACCGGCGAAGCGGTGATTGAGCGCTTGCTAGCCCGGGGGCATATCGAGCGAGTGCAGGGCGCGCAGGCCGACGGGGAATCTTGGCTTGAGCGGGCACGGCAAAACCTTGGCGCGGCCCGGGTCATTGCCAGTGCCGCGCCCGACAGCGGCATCGTGTTGGCCTATGACGCCGCCCGGCAAGCCTGCGTCGCGCTGCTCGCCCAGCAGGGACTTCGCCCCACCACCGCAGGTGGGCACTATGCCGTCGACGAGGCGATCCGGGCCCAGTTCGGCCCTACCCTGCGAGACTTCGGCGGGTTGCGCCGCCGACGCAACGAACTGGAGTACCCCCAGTACCCGACCGAGAGGGCAAGCGCCGCCGAAGCAGCCGAGGCGCTCACTACCTCGGAGGGAATCCTCGACCGCGGCTGCCCGTATCCTGCCCAACCTCGGGTTCTTCTGAAGGCGCATGCCGTGGACGGAGCCAACGGCGGCCGGACGTGCCAACTCCCGGACAATCCCCCGCCAGTCCGGCCCCGGGGCTGATCATCGCCGGGCCGTGTGATGATGGGGGCAACGGGGCAGGACAGCACTTCAGGACCGACGGGGCCGGCCGGTAGCGCGGAAACTCGCCAGATCGCGTGCTGTTCAGGAGCCGGTCCCCCGGACGTGAGACGGATCGGAGGTGTGGCCATGGTTCTGCCACCCGATCAGGACCCTAAGTTCCGCGGATACGCCCGGCCGGAGATGCTGGTCTCGACGCAGTGGCTGGCCGACCACCTGGGCGAGCCCGGCCTGGTGGTGGCCGAGTCCGACGAGGACGTGCTGCTGTATGAGACCGGGCACATCCCCGGCGCGGTCAAGCTCGACTGGCACACCGAGTTGAACGACCCGGTCAGCCGCGACTACGTCGATGGCGTCGGCTTCGCGCGGCTGATGTCGGCCAAGGGAATCGGCCGGGACACCACCCTGGTCATCTACGGCGACAAGAACAACTGGTGGGCCGCGTACGCACTGTGGGTGTGCACCCTGTTCGGTCACCCGGACGTGCGCCTGCTCGACGGCGGGCGGACCAAATGGCTGGCCGAGGGGCGCCCGATCAGCACCGAGCGAGCCGTTACGGCTGAGTCCGATTATCCGGTGATCGAGCGAGACGACGCGCCGATCCGGGCATTCCGCGACCAGGTGCTCGCCCACATCGGCATGCCGCTCATCGACGTCCGCTCCCCCGGTGAGTACACCGGCGAACTGCTGCACATGCCGGACTACCCGCAGGAGGGCGCCCTGCGCGGCGGCCATGTGCCCGGCGCGGTGAACATCCCGTGGGCGCGGGCCGCCGCGGACGACGCGACCTTCCGCCCGCGCGAGGAACTCGAGGCCATCTACCGCGACGAGGCGGGCCTGGCGCCGGGCGACGACATCGTGGTGTACTGCCGGATCGGCGAGCGGTCCAGCCACACCTGGTTCGTACTGCATCACCTCCTCGGCTTCCCGAACGTGCGGAACTACGACGGGTCATGGACCGAATGGGGCAACAGCGTCGGCGTGCCGATCCGCCGGGGAGCGGCCCCGTGACGGCGCCAACCGCCCGCAATCCGCGGCTCGGCGAGATCGCCGGCGAGTTCGCCGCCGTGCCGGACTCCGAGCGGCTGACGCTGCTCCTGGAGTACTCAGACGAGCTGCCGGACCTGCCCGAGCGGTACGCCGGCCAGCATGACCAGCTCGAGCGGGTAGTGGAATGCCAGACGCCGCTGTTCCTCGCGGTCGAGGTCGGCAGCGACCAGGTGGTGCACCTGTTCTTCGATGCGCCCAGGGAGGCGCCGACCACGCGGGGGTTCGCCGCGGTGCTGCACGCGGCCCTCGATGGCCTGACCGCGGCCGAGGTCCTCGCCACGCCACCGGAGTTCGTCACCCAGCTTGGCCTGGCCGACCTGGTGAGCCCGCTGCGGCTGCGCGGTCTGGCCGCGATGCTCGCGCGGATCAAGCACCAGGTCAGCGAGCAGGCGCCCCGATAGCGCAACCGACGCCCGGCAACCTCCCTGGCCTGACGTGGCTACGCGATGGGGCACACGTCATGGATCCAGTCGGACTCACCGCATCGCCTTGCCGCCTGGCCACGTGCGATCGGCCGCTGACATCGCTGGCAGATCACTCCATCGGCGTGGGCTACAGCGTCGTCGATAGGCATTCGGACCCGCGGGATCGGACGCAACATATCCGCATCTTCGATATCTTGAAAGAAGGCCCTAGGTACCCAGTCTGTCTCGCCATCGAGGATATCCAGCTGATGAAGGTAAGCCGTACCAATCGGACCTAGCCGGGTTGACCGGCCGAATTCGGCTACAAGCCCCTGCGACCTTAGGGTAAGAGCCTTAACGGCGATCACGATGATCCTCTTGTCAGTGACGACGAACACACGGTCGTAATCCGCTGACGTATACCCACCAAAAAGGCGCGGCGAGCTATCTCTGCTCATCGCCCCGAATACTGCCTGGATTATCTCACCGGAGTCGAGGTAAGAAGCCGCGGCATTGATCATCCGATCGCGTACGCCCACTCTGACCTCCCAGGTCAGGCATCGCATCGCACGAATCATATATCAATGCCATAATCCTATTATTTCGCTCATGCGGATCGGATTGGCATCTAACCGGCCTGCCAGCGCTAGAGGATCTCGATCTCTACGAACACCACCTCGCCGGTGTCCGCCCCCACGACCTCGTGCTCGACGCCGGCGTTCCCGGCGTACGGCTGGCCGGCCACCTGCCGCATGGCCGTCGTCTCGCCATCGGCGCCGGTGACGCTCAGCACCCCGCCGGTCACCGGGACGACGATGTAGTCGTGCTCGTGCCGATGATGTCCGGTGCTGTGCTCCGGCGCGAGCGTCCAGCGCCACACCCGGGCAGCAGGCGTCTCGATGAGGTGTTCTTGCTGGCCAGCCTGGTGCACCGAATCTCCCTCGGAACTGGACGGTACGGAACGGCAGGGTCCCGGGACCCTTGCGAAACGAAGCATCGCACACCACGCCAGCGGCATCAGACGGCACCTGATCTGGCCGCCTGGGCCCGGGCTGCGGGCAGCGGGTGCTCTCGGTTCCCCGCAACCGCGGCCGAACTGTCAGCGGGAGCCGATATAGATAGATCAGACAACTCCGATCCGCGCCGATCAGGCGACCACCAGCGATCCGGCAGGAGACGGCGATGCAAGCAAAGCTCAAGATCAACTTCATCACCCTGGGCGTGAACGACCTCGACCGGTCGGTCGCGTTCTTCCGGGACGGTCTCGGCTGGCAGACCGACGGAATCGAGGGCCGCGAGTTCCACGACCCGGTTACCGGGGCGGACGGGACCATCGCCTTCTTCCCGCTCGGCGAGGGCCTGGTGCTCGGCCTGTACGAGCGGGCGAACCTGGCCAAGGACGCCAGCCTGCCGGCCGGCCCGGTCAGCAGCACCGAGTTCAGCATCGGCATCCCCGCCGGATCGCAGGACGAGGTCGAGGTCCTGCTCCGCCGGGCCGAGGCCGCCGGGGCCACCCGCACCGCTCCCGCGCACATGCGGCCGTTCGGGGTCTACTCCGGCTACTTCACCGACCCCGAGGGACACCTGTTCGAGGTGGCCTGGAACTCCAACGCCTAACCAGGAGGACGATCAGGCATGCCGAACCCAACCGCGGACGCGGCGATGGACATCCCGCTTTCGCGCACCGCCGCCTCGGCGGCCGTGCAGGACATCGGCTGGCGGTACCTGCTCGGGACGCTGTGCGCCTCGGTCCCGGTGCGATCCCTGACGCACGCCGGGGAGGTGGCGGCAGCCGCCGTCGCGGCGGCCGGGCCAGGCGCCGACGGGCACCTGCGCGCCGACCTGCGTCCCGATCGGGTCGAGCTCTCGCTGCAGACCAGGGCGGCGGCGGCGGTCACCGGCCGGGACACCCAGCTTGCCCATCGCATCACCGTCGCCCTGGCCGAACTCGGGCTCCGGCCGGCCGGGGCGACCACGGCCGAGACTGCCCGGCCGGTGCAGATGCTGGAGATCGCGATCGACGCCCTGGACATCACGGCGATCCGGCCGTTCTGGAAGGCCGTCCTCGGCTATGCCGACGAGCCCGGCAGTGACGATCCCGGCGATCCGCTGGTCGACGCCGCGGGGCAGTTGCCGGCCATCTGGTTCCAACAGATGGATGCCCCGCGGCCGCAGCGGAACAGGATTCACCTGGACATCACGGTCGCCCACGACGAGGCCGAGGCCCGGGTCCGGGCGGCCGTGGCCGCCGGCGGGCGCCTGGTCGACGACTCCTTCGCCCGCGCGTTCTGGGTCCTCGCCGACGCGGAGGGCAACGAGGTCTGCGTGTGCACCTGGACCGACCGGGATGGGCGGACGTTCTAGCCGCCCGCCCGCCCGGGTCGGCGTTAGCTATCCGCGCCCCGGCCGGTTTCCGGGTCGAGCGCTCGGAGCCTGGGCAGCACCTCCTGCGCATACAGCCGCAGGAACCGCTCCTGGTCGGGTCCCGGCGCGTGGAAGATCATGTGGCTGAACCCGAGGTCCAGATACTGCCTGAGGGCGCGCACGTGCTCGTCCGGATCGGAGCTGACGATCCACCGGCTCACGGTGCGCTCGACCGGCAGCGCGTCGGAGAGCCGCTCCATCTCGATCGGGTCCTCGACTCCGACCTTCTCCTCCTGAGTCAGCGCCAGCGCCGCCCAGTAGTGCGTGTCGGCCCGGGCCCGGTCCAGATCGGGGTCGAAGGAGACCTTCATCTCGATGGTCTTCTCGATTGAGTCGTAGTCCCGGCCCGCCTGCTCGGCGCCCGTGCGCAGGTTCGGCAGCAGCGTGTCGGTGTACAGCTCCATGCCCTTCCCGCTAGTGCAGATGAAGCCATCACCTACCCGCCCGGCGAACCTGGTCGCCGCCGGACCGGATGCCGCCACGAACAGCCGCACAGGCACTTCCGGCCGGTCATAGATCGTGGCCGCCACCGTCTGGTAGTACTCGCCGGAGAACGTGACCCGCTCCTGCGTCCACAGCAGCCGGATCAGCTCCACCGCCTCCCGGAGCCTGGCGAACCGCACCTTGGGCTCCGGCCACTCCAGTCCGAGCGGCGCCTCGTTCAGCGACTCCCCCGACCCAACCCCGAGCCAGACCCGGCCGGGGAACAGGCAGCCCATCGTCGCGAACGCCTGCGCCACGCTGGCCGGGTGATACCGGAACGTCGGCGTGACCACGCTGGTGCCAAGCTCGATCCGCGACGTCCGCTCGCCGAGGGCCGCCAGCCAGCTCAGCGAGTACGGGGCGTGCCCGCCATGGTGCCGCCACGGCTGGAAGTGATCGCTCACCGCCACACTGTCGAAGCCAAGCTCCTCCGCCAGCACGCCGTATTCCAGCAGGTCCCGCGGCCCGAACTGCTCCGCCGACGCCTTGTACCCGAACTTCAGCACCTCGCCCCTCCTCGATACCGGCTGCCCTCATTCGCCCTTGCAGAAGCAACGGCGTGGTTCAGACACTTCCGCCAAGATACGCAGCCTGGATTTGCGGGTCACCAAGCAGCGACTGCGATGGCCCTTCCCTGACTATCCGGCCGGACTCCAGAACGTAGGCACGGTCGGCGAGACGCAGTCCCTCCTTGACGTTCTGCTCTACGACCAGCATGGTCACGCCCTCCTCCTTGATGGACCGGAGCACCGAGAACACTTCCTGAATCAGCATCGGCGCCAGTCCAAGCGAAGGCTCATCCAGGAGGAGCAGCTGGGGCGCTGCCATCAGCGCGCGCCCGATCACGAGCATCTGCTGCTCCCCCCCGGAGAGCAAGCCCGCCTTCACATGCATCTTCCCAACCAGCGGAGGGAAACGCTCCAGCACATGGCTCAGATCGCCGGGAACTCGTCCCCCGTGCCGGGCGCATTCGGCACCAAGCTCCAGGTTCTCCCGGACCGTCATGCCCGGTAGGACGCGCCGCCCCTCGGGCACCTGGATGATGCCCAGGCGTGCGATCGATGACGGGCTCATCCCGGCCAGGCTGCGACCCTCATAGCGCATCGAGCCAGCTTCGATCGATCGGAACCCGGACAGGCTCATGAGTAGCGTCGTCTTGCCGGCGCCGTTCGCCCCGAGCAGCGTCACTACCTCGCCATAGGAAATCTGGATCGACAGATCTCGGAGGGCGGTCTTCGGCCCGTACCGGACACTGAGCTCAGTTATCTCAAGAACCGTGTGGTCAGGACCCATCGCCCTCTCCCAGATAAGCGGCAATGACCACCGGATCGTTCCGCACATCGCTCGGAGTACCTTCCGCGATCACCTCTCCGAAGTTCATTACAACGACCTTCGCCGAGATCTGCATTACAAGCTGCATGTCGTGCTCTACCAACAGAACCGCCCGGCCAGATTCGGCGACGGTCCCGATCAACTCCATAAGATCGCGCTTCTCGGTGCTGTTCGCTCCCGCGGCGGGCTCATCTAGCAACACAACCCGCGGGTCCAGTGCCAGCGCGCGCGCGATCTCAAGGCGGCGCTGTGCCCCGTACGATAGCTGGTTGCTGCGCATGGCAGCGCTGTCACCCAGCCCAACCGACTCAAGCAGCACCATGGCCTCATCGATGAGCTGTCGGTCGGATGACCCAGGGCAATCCGCCGCATCAGGGTGCAACCGCCGGACCATACTCGCTCTGCGGCCCGACTCGGCGGCCACCAGCACGTTTTCCAGCGCGGTCATCTCGCCGAACAGCCGGATGTTTTGGAAGGTGCGCCCCAGTCCGGCGCGGGCACGCTTCTCGACTGGCATCGCGGTAACCTCATCCCGCCCCAGCCAGACCCTGCCATGGCCGAGCGGATATACCCCGGTGACCGCGTTGATCAAGGTGGTCTTCCCGGCTCCGTTCGGGCCGATCACGCTGGTGACAACCCCCGGCGCTACCGCCAAGTTGACGCCCCTGAGCGCGATGACCCCGCCGAAGGCCACCAGGGCATCCTCGACGCGCAACGCGGGCCCATCGCCAGTCCGCCCGAAAGTCGGGCCCTGCCCCGCAGGAAGCGGCTTACCCACTTGCCGCATCCCGCCGCCGGATGACCGGGACGCTGCGGATCGTTCACCATCAACCGCACTGCCCGTGCCGGCTAGACCGCTGCTCGTCCGACCCGGCACTGGCGCCTCACGTGACCCGGCGGGCGCGGAAGCCATCGCGGGCTTCAGCACCAAGGCCCGCCCGCTTCCCGCTCTGGCTACTGTCCGCCGACGTCGATGCTGCAGCGAACCGACGATTCCTTCCGGCCGGAAGACCATGACCAGCACCAGGATCATGCCGAAGAGCAGCGTCTTGATGGAGTCCAATGCGAGAAACCGCTCGGGCAGGTACGCCACGAGGAAGGCCCCGAGGACGACGCCGGCTAGGCGGCCCTTGCCGCCGAGAGCCACGGCGGCGAGTAGCAGGATGGACAGGGTCAGCCCGAAGGTGACCGGACTGATATACCCGACCTGGGCCGCGTAGATCGAGCCGGCTAGCCCGCCCGGCAGCGCGCCGATCGCCGACGCCAGCACCTTAAGCTTCCGGACACTGACGCCCATCAGCCGAGCGGCGTTCTCATCCTCGCGGATTGCCATCCAGGCCCGTCCGAGCCAACTTCGGTACAGCAGCCAGAAGAGCACCGCAACGACAATGATCATGGCGAATATGAGCCAGTCGTAGGCCTGCGGATCGGCAACGCCGAATTGCAGGCCGAGCAGCGGCGCGGGCGGCGGGATGGAGTAGATCCCGATCGTGCTGCCGAAGGCCCCGACGTTGGACACGACTTCCTGGACTACCAGCCCGATTCCCAGGGTGACGATGGCGAAGTAGTCCCCTCGGACCCGCAGCGACACGACGCCGACCACTAGTCCGGTTAGCATGCTCGCCAGTAGAGCGGGAACGATGGTCTCGTAGTACGACATGCCGGCACGCGTAGAAAGCATGGCCGTGGTGTAGGCGCCCACCGCGAAGAACGCCGCATAGCCCAGGTTCACCTGGCCGGTCCGGCCGACCGTCATGTCCAGCCCAATCGCCATCAGCACGTACAGGCCGATTGGGTAGAACAGGACCGAGGCGAAGCTCACCTGCGGAGTGCCGATCACCGGAATGCTGATGACTGGCAATGCGTATAGCATTCCGAGTCCCGCGATGATGGCTCCGGCGGCGATAAGCCGCCGCCGGAGCGGTCGGCCGCCGATTGTATCGGCCCACAGTCGCCGGCCGTCGGCGAGCGCCGCGCCGACCTGTCGCTTGGTGCTGAAGAAGCTCATGCCCGAATAGGTCCTACCTTTTCGCGCACCAGCCCAGAGGGAAGTGCGAGCAACAGAACCACCAGAGCGACATAGCCGATGACGTCCTGCCATGTCGATCCGAAGATGGCCGAGCCATAGCTCTCGACCAGGCCGAAGACGACCGATCCGATCACCGCGCCCGACACATTCCCCATACCACCGAGAAGCGCGGCGATGAGGCCGTTGACGGCCAGGCCAAGACCCACGTTGTACTGCGTATTGGTGTAGTCAAAGATGTACATCACGCCCCCGAGTCCGGCCAGGATCCCAGTAATTGCGAAGATCACGTTCGCCGTGACGTTCACGTTGATGCCGTTGAGCTGGGCGGCGATCGGGTCCTGCGCCACTGCGGTAACGGACCTGCCGAATCTCGAGTACCTCAGCCACAGCCCGATCGCAAGGGCGCTACTTAGGCTGACGCCAAGCACCAGAGCGTCCACGATCGTGAACTGGACACCCGCGTATGTAAATAGCACGCTGTCGCTGAACGGCAGCGTGTAGCTCAGCAGATTGTCGCTCTTCCACAGACCCATGGCCTCCTGGATAACGTAGTAGGCGCCGAGCGAGGCGATGACGATCACAAGGTTGTGCGCCTGCCGTCGCCGCAACTGCTGGAACATGCCAACTTGAAGCAGCAGTCGCAGTGCCACGCACGCTGCGACGGCCAGTGCGACCGTCGTCAGCGTGAACCCGATCTGCCCCAGCCAATTCCCGGGGATTGGCCCCCACCAGCCTTCAAGCGCCAGCGCTAGGAACGTGGCGACGGTAGTCGCGGCCGAGAACGACAGGTCGATGATCTTGAGGACCCGGTAGACAAGCGAGTAGCCAAGCGCGAGAAACAGGTAGATGCACCCGACGAGTAGGCCGTCGAGCGTATAGGCGGGGAACTCTCTGAAAAGAAGCAATCCGGCCCTCGATCTTTAGGGATCTCTCAGTCACCAGGAGCCGACGCAGGTGCCTCGCGACGGTCGGGACCGCCGCGAGGCGCCCAGTCGGCCCGCTGCGCAGCTGCTAGCCGCCGACCTGCAGCTTGGCGGGAACGCTGACCTGAGTCAGGTATTGCCAGGATCCGCTCTTGACCGAGAGTACATTCACAGTACTCGTTATCACATTTCCATTTGAGTTGAACTGGATGTGACCGCTCACCCCATTGAAGCTCTCTGTAGCGAGGTACTTGTTGATAGCGGAGCGACTGTGGTTCCCGGCGGCGATCGCCTTCAGGATGGCGTTCGCCGCATCGTACCCCTCGGGTGCGTAGGTCTGCGCCGCGCTCGCGCCGAACTTCTGCACATACTGCTTGAGGAATGTCTCGGCAGGCGCGTAACGGGAGGTGATAACGGCGGCTTCGCCGGCCACTGCACCGGTAGCGGCACTCGATCCCGCGATGCTCACGAAGCTTGACTCGATCGATCCTGCGTCGGAGATGAACGGCAGCGAGACGCCGCCCTGCCGTAGTTGCTTGAGCAATCTGGCTGCCTCAGGATAAAGGCACCCGCAGTAAACTGCCTTGGCGCTTGAGCCCTTGATCGCGAGAACGGTCGAGGAATAATTGCTCGCCGAGGGGTTGATCGTGGCCTTCAGCGCGACCTTGCCGCCGATCTTCGGCAGAGTCTGCGCGTAGGCCTGGGCGATTCCTGCTCCGTATGACTCGCCGTTGTTGATCACGGCAACAGAGGTTGCGTGCAGGTTCTTCACGGTGAAGATCGCCTCACCGGGAGCCTCAACACCGTCACTGCCAACCGTCCGGTGGAACACCTTCCAGCCGTGCGTCGACAGGTCGATCGCGGTGGCATCAGAGGTTACAGTCGGCATGCCTGCCTGATTGAAGATCGGCTCGCCCGCCTCCACGCTTCCCGAGAACTCCGGGCCAAGCACTGCGACGATGTCGGAGTTCTGGATCGCCTTGGTCGCAGCCGGCGGGGTGTTCGACGGGATGCCCTGCGTGTCGAAGAGCACGAGCGAGACCTTGCAGTTCGGATGAGCGCTGTTGTAATTGTCAATCGCCAGCTTGGCGCTATCCTCGTCGGCCTGACCGAAACTGGAATCAGGCCCGGTCAGGGGACCTACCAGGCCGATCGCCATCTTGCCGCACGGTACTCCGGACCCGGTCGCAGTGGTTGAGGTCTTGCCAGACGCTGAACTCCCGCAAGCCGCCACCAATACCCCGGCGACGCCGATTACCAGCACGCCCAGGACCTTCTTGCGCGCAAACATTGCCCTGCCCGCGTGGCCGCGAGGGGCCGCTCGGCCACCCATAACTTTCATTCATCCTCCTTTTGGCCTTGGGGCCAGGGTCGTCGGCTCTGCGGTGCTCAGAGTCTGTTCTCGGGTAGGTACTCCGCTGACCACTGATGGGAACCGACGGCGGGTCGCGGGCCTAGCAAGATCGGATCCTCTCGCGGTACATATGGGACGACCCAGAGTCCACATCTAACTCAGCCGACGATATCTCGTCAACTGTATCCTGTTGGCTGTTACGTCGTTGTTTGCTTGCGTATACGTGTCGTTACTTTCGGTACATGTGTGCGCACCTGCTCGACAGCTAGCGGGCACCAGCTCGCAGCGAAATCAGCGCTCGAAGGTCCGGACCTCGAAGGTGATACAACCCTCGGGGGTCCTCCACGGACCGTGCGCCATGCCCGGTGGCCGACACGCGTAGAAGCCGGTGCCGAAAGCTTGGTCCAGCGTCAGGTCGTGCAGATACCCCTGGTAGATGATCACTTCTTCCCAGAAGTCGTGCGTCTGCACGCCTTGTACCGTGGTATCGGTACCTGGCTCAAAGCGCAGCAGGCGCGTGTATGAACCGGTAGCCTCGTCTGCGGCGAGAATGATCTCACTGAGACCTGGCACACCGGCGACCGGCTTCCAGTTCTCTTGGCCGGAGTCGGCGAACGGATCCCAGAATTCTTGCTCTGGCTTGGGCACATGCTCTCCTATCTGTCAGTCCAACTCAGGCAGCACCCTGACCTGGTAGCCGCATTGCAGCGAGCGGCCGAGCACCGGATCGGTGAGTTCCGCCCGAAATGAAGATCCGTAGTTGAACTCTCCGCCGATCACCGGAAGGGTCCCGGAGAAGATCGCCGCGTCATCTGCACCCGGCACCCGTGTTGCCAGTTCGGCGCGAATCGCCTCGGGCGTCATGAGATCGGCAAGTTGGCCCATTTGGTAAACGACTTCACCGTCCGCCGGGCCGACCCAAGCAGTCAGGGTGATCTCGTCCCAGTGCCCGCGCACGTCCTCAAGATCCCAGAAAGCCGTGGATACCGGCTTGTCGCAGGACTGCTTGGCCTTGGCAATGGACTGGGATTCCAGACCCCGGTCGGTGTGGTCCGAGCCGACGCCGACCAGCCAGTGGCCCGCGAACCGCACCAGGACGAACTCGGCCTCACCCGAGGTCTGCTGCCCGCCAACCCAGATCTGGCTCGCCATCGTCATTCTCGTGGCTGAGGCCGCATAGGCGGCCGGGATTCGAGGCGGGGGCGCAATGCCGTGCTTGGCAAGCTCGGCCACGTGGGCCGCCACCGCAGCCTGGTCGCGGCCGGTGTATCCAGCCAGCAGCAGCATGCTGGGCTGCACCTCGACCATCGACGAGTCCTGTGTGCCCACGCGCTCGAGCCTCATGACCTCCCCAATCGTCGATCGGCCAGCGCCGGGAACTCGGCCCGGGCATCGAACGCATCCTCGACCCGCACGTCCAGGTGCAGCACGCCGGGCCGGTGGTCCAGGCTGCCCAGGCATACGCCCCATGGGTCGAACGCCGCGCTCGCGCCAGCGAAGGTCGAGCCCGTCTGGATGCCAGCTGCATTGCATGCGACGACAAACGCCTGATTCTCGATAGCGCGGGCCTGCAACAGGCAGCGCCATGCCTCGACTCTCGGGAACGGCCAACCGGCGACTATCAGGAACATCTCGGCCCCCTGATCGACCTGCTCGCGGTAAAGCTCAGGGAATCTCAGGTCGTAGCAGGTGGACAGGCCAACGCGGCAGCCCGCTATGTCGACGGTGACGATATCTCGGCCGGGCGTCAGCAGGTCCTGCTCGCGAGAACCGTAGCCGAACAGGTGGATCTTGCGGTATACAGCGACGCGGGATCCCTCGGGATCGAAGAGCAAGGTGGAGTTGAACATCTTGTCGCCGCACCGCTCCACTAGGCTGCCCGCGCATAGGTACACCGAGTCCCGCCGGGCGAGCGCCGCCAACCGGGCGACTGTCGGCCCGCTGGCCAGGTCTTCGGCCACTGCACCGTAGCCATCGAACCCGAAGTATCCCGGAAGCCACATCTCCGGAAGCAGTACGAGATCCGCTCCGTTCCCCGCCTCGGTGGCTACGGCCTGTTCCACCAGCGCAAGGCGATCGGAAGGTGAGTCAGCGTCAGAGATCGACAGCTGGACGGCCGCGAGCTTCATCTATTGAGCTCCGGCTCGATGTGCTCCTTAATGGCGTCGAGCTGATCGAGATCATCGGTAAGCGGGCCGAGCACCACGTAGTCCATGCCATGGTCGCGGAGCTCGGTCAGCCGACCGAGTTGATAGTCGGTGTCGCCGAGCAGGTAGCACTCCTGCAGGTGCTCGTAGGTCCGGTGATCACCGAACGCGCGCAGAGCCGACTGATACTGCTCGGCCAGGGCCTGTGCGCGGGTCTTTCCCGGGCTCATCTGAATGAAATTGCAGTGCGCGAATCGCACCACGTCGCGCGGCTTACCGATCGACTCCAGATGGTCCTGCACCGTCGCCCAGTCCCGGATCAGCAGGTCCTGGGTTCCTGAGCAGCGGGACAGCCAGGTATCGGCCTTAGCGATGCGATTTAGCACGCTCTTTGGCATGTAGTCGCGGTCGTGGTAATTCGGATCTGGCACCCGGCTGCCGCCGGAGACCCAGATCTCCGGGAACCTCACCGGCCGTGGATCGATCGTGACGTTCTCGAAGCTGTAGAACCGGCCGGAGAAGCTCGCGTTATCGGTCGTCAGCAGCAGCCGGATGGCCTCGATCATCTCGTCCGTTCGCGCCCCGCGCTCGGAGATGTGGCTCCCGGTCACCTCGAACTCTTGCGGATACCACCCGGGACCGACGCCGAAGATATACCGGTCATTGGACAGCTGCTGTAGCGTCGCGATCTCCTTGGCGAGCAGAACGGGGTTGCGTAGCGGCAGCACGAGGATCCCCGTGCCCAGCAGTGCCTGCTCGGTGAGCGCGGCCGCATAGGTGAGGACCGACAGTGGCTCCAGCCATGCGTTGCCGTATAGCCCGGGGGCGGTCAGCAGGTGGTCGATGTCCCATATGTCGAAGCCGAGTTCCTCGCAGTGAGTGATGTAGCGACGAAGCCGGTCGATCCGATCACGCTGCGCTTCTGGCCCGTCGACATTCCAGGCATAGGAGGGGACCCAGATCCCGATTTTAACTGTCACACCATCTCCGTATACAGTCGCCCGTTCGTGAATACTGTACACCGCATGTCCCGCCATAGGCCAGCAATTAGTTGTGAAACGGCATGCGAAGGGGGTGTCGGCATGCCATGCGGGGAGGTCGCCAACGCTAACGTGGTGATGGCGGCACGGGCGGATCGCTGGTGTACGTGCGACGTCAGCCGACTACCCGGCTGGAGGCGTGGGCAACTCTGCCTGAAGTGGCGACGACCAAGGCGCAGCGCGAGGCACGCGCGGATGCCGGTAGCTGACAAGCGGCCGCCCGGCGGGTAGCTTTGGGCCGGTCCTCGGCCCACCCTGGGCACGCGTGGCCGACCCCACGCCGCAGCCCTGCTAGCGCATGCGCGCCGATGCCTCGCCTGACTCCAGCCGTGACAGCGCGAAATCAAGGCTTGCCTGCAGGTGATGCCGCAGCACCTCAGCGGCGGCCTCGGAGTCGCCCTGCTCGATGCAGTCCAGAAGCTCAACGTGCTCTAGGCGGGAGCTCTCCTGGCGGTCCGGGTCCGGCATGCCGTGCATCACGTACCGCTCGCAGGTGTGCCACAGCATCCGCAGGTGATGCAGCAGAATGCCCTGACCGGCCCGGTCGAAGAAAGCGAAATGGAAATCACGATGAGCGAGCAGCATCTCCACCGACACCCGGTCGCGGCCGTGCCGGCGCATGCGCAGCGATGCCTCGCGAAGTCGCTCCAGCGTCTCCTCATCGGTAGCCGCCGCGGCGCGCTCGGCGGCGGTCACCTCGATGGTGGCCAGCATGGTGAAGGCATCGACTAGATCACGCCGAGACAGCTCGCGCACGACAGTGCCACGTCGTGGCACATTGTCTACCAGGCCTTCCGCTTCCAACTGCCGCAGGGCCTCACGCAACGGGATCCGGCTGATTCCGAACTCCTCGGCCAGCCCGTACAGCGGCACCCGTTCGCCAGGCTTCAGCTGGCCCAGGATGATCCGGTTGCGCACCTGCTCGGTCACGTACTCGACCAAGGTCTCCGGCGTCGCCGGGCGTGGGAGCGCTCCCCTCCCGTGGGGCGACTGACTGACCACGACACCGTCCTTCCCGGCCGCCAAGCGAAGCTGGAAACCCCCGCTCGGGTCGACTGTATCCCAAATTGGAAACCTATGCTCACCAGGAGGCGAGCATTCGGACTGCCGACCCGTCCTATGCGAGACCGCCCGGTACAGTCAGGGCTCACCCGCCCGATATGGCCTGCCTGCGCGGAACAGCCTGGACGCCAGCCCTAGCGGTCTTACCGGACTTCCCGCGCTTAACAATAGGCGACAACGCATTCATCGCTGGCATCCTGGTTACTTCCGGATAGATTTCGCAGATTTTGTAATACTACATCACGGAATGACCGGATGAGCGCCATCACCGCGTCCATCCCGGCTGCCTTCTCCGGAAACGCACGCAGGCATGCCGAAACTTGTGGACGTTGAATGGACGTCGCGCCTATTCATCCGCCGTGCGACCGCCGCGCTCTGCAGACTGAGCCACTAAGCTTGCGGCAGAGTGGCTGTTATGACCTGTGAGCGCAATTCGCGATCGGCAGCCATAATCGCCCGGACGATCCCGGTGTAGCCGGTACAACGGCAGATGTTTCCTGCCAGCTCGGTTCGGATGACTGCCTCCTCGGCGCCTGGTAGCCGGCGCAGGATGTCGGAAGCCGTGGCGAGCATGCCCGGAGTGCAGAATCCGCACTGTAGCCCGTGCTCAGCGGAGAAGGCGCGGCGAAGGGCGCCTGCCTCGGGCCCGCTCAGGCCCTCGATCGTGGTCACGCTTCGGCCGTGCGCGGCTGGGGCCAGCATGATGCAGCTACGCACAGGTTCCCCGTCGACTAGCACAGTGCACGCGCCGCACACACCGTGCTCGCAGCCGACATGGGTACCAGTCAGGTCTAGGTGCTCGCGTAGCAAGTCAGCCAGGGATGTTCGGGCCGGCACATCGAGGATAGTTCGCCGCGTCCCGTTGACAATAAGCGTGATCTCCGATCGGCTAGACGGCGACGTCATGGGCGCTCCTTCGCTGTACCGCCTGGCGTAGGGCCCGGCTCAGTGTGGTCACGTGCAGGTTCAGGCGGTAACGATCCTCCGCCGTACGCGCCGCTCCGACTAGTCCGCTCACCGCGTTGACGAGGTCGGTCCTGGCCACGACCTCCCCGGTCCCATGGATCACGTCCTCGGGGAGCACTACCGCGAGCGGAATCCCGCTGGCCGCGCCGAGCCATAGCTCAGAGTTCGCGATTTGACCGTCTACCCAGCGCAACACTGCCACCGCCAGCGACTCGGCGAATTCACCGTCCTTCCGGGCGAACTTCAGATAGCCCCAGGTAACGTCCGGACCGAGTACCGGGACCTCGACCGCAACGATAACCTCGTCACTCTCCAGGGCGCTGGTGAAGAATCCCCGCAGGAAGCCGGCCGCCGGTAGCTCGCGGGTGCCCCGGACGGAGCGTACGTGAATCGTCGCACCCAGCGCCGCCAGCACCACTGGCCACTCGGCCGAGGCGTCGGCATGCGCGAGGCTTCCGGCGAGCGTACCGCGGTTGCGTACGGCCCGGTAGCCGATCCCGCTCGCGACCGCGGCCAGCAGGCCGCCGCCGACGTCCGGGACCGCCCCGTCCTCGATCCGGCCGTGCGTCGTGGTCGCCCCGTAGAGCACCGATACAGGGCCCTGGACTGCGTCGCGCAACTCGGCTAGACGGCTGATGTCGACGAGCACCTCCGGCTGGGCGAGCCGCATGTTGAGCATGGGCACCAGGCTCTGCCCGCCCGCGATTAGCTTCGCCTCGTCGCCGAAGCTGGCGAGCACGTCGACTGCTTGCTCGAGGCTGTCAGCGGCCAGGTACTTCACTGGAGCGGGCTTCATGACCGCTCCTCCAGCACGTCCTCGGCGCCTCCGGCGGACCGCCGGCCCATAGCCTCCTGCAGTGCGAGCCAGACCCGTTTCGGGGTCATCGGCGTCTCCGCAATTTTCACCCCAAAGTCCCGCAGCGCATCGGTGACGGCATTCGCGATCGCCGCCGGTGGCGCAATCGCGCCTCCCTCGCCCATCCCCTTCATGCCAAGCACGGTGAACGGTGACGGCGTGTCCAGGTGGCCGATGAGTATCTCCGGGACATCGGACGCGCCCGGCAGCATGTAATCCATGAATGTGGTGGCCTTCGGCTGCCCTAGGTCGTCGTAGTCGAGCTCTTCCATCAACGCAGTGCCGATTCCCTGCACCACTCCGCCCCGGATCTGCCCGTCTACGATCATCGGATTGACGACCGTGCCGCAGTCCTCCACCACCGCGAACTTCCGCACACTCACCTGCCCGGTCTCGGTGTCCACGACAACGACGGCCGCGTGCGTGGAGTAGGTGAAGGCTCCGGTCTCAACCGACGGACGGTAACGGCTGGTGAATTCCAGGCCGGGAGGAATGCTGGCCGGCAGGCGCTCGACATGCAGGTAGGCCGCTTCTGCGCACTCGGCGAAGGTGACGGCGCCGACCGGGCCGACCACTTCGCCGCTCGACACCTCAAAGTCCCCGGCGTCTCCGCCAATCAGCGCGGCCGCTATCTCGCGCAGCCTGGCAGCCAGTAGCTGACACGCCTCGTAGGTGGCCCCTCCGGCCATCACCATGCTGCGGGAGGCGAATGTTCCCATCCCGTACGGGCTGATGTCCGTATCTCCGTGCAGCACCGTGACCTGGCTCGGCTCGATGCCGAGCACCTCGTAAGCGACCTGACCGAGCGTGGTCTCCAGCCCCTGGCCATGTGACTGGATGCCCGCCCGGATGGTCAGCCCGGCGGTGGGATCCATGGTCACCATAGCGGACTCGAATCCGAACACGACCGGCATCCCACGGCTTGCCCACTCCGTCGCGCCGTGTGCCGTCTGCTCGGTGAAAGAAGCGTAACCAATTCCCACCCGGAGCGCTCCGGACTGGTCGGCCTGGAGTCGCCGGACCTCCTCATGCCCGATCAGATCCGCCGCCATATGCACGCTTCGCGGGTAGTCCCCGCTGTCGTAGATCTTGCCGGTCACCGATGTATAGGGGAAGTCCTCCGGGCGGACCATATTGGCCGCCCGGACGTCCTTGGGCTCCAGGCCAAGCTCATGTGCGACCTCGTCCACCATTCGCTCTATGGCAAAACAGGCCCCTGGCCGGCCAACGCCACGGTATGGCCCGAGCGGCGTCTTGTTCGTTGCGACGGTCACCGCCCGGACTCGGTAGTTGCGGATGCGGTACGGCCCGGGCAAGATGCCCGCGCTCATTCCGGCATCCATCACCGCAGTCCATGGCCAGACCGAGTAAGCGCCTGCATCCACTGCAACCGTGGCGTCCAGTCCCAGCAGTTCGCCATCAGCGGCAGCATGCACGGTCATCTCATACTCGTGCTCTCGGGCATGTGCACTGCCCACCATGTGCTCATAGCGATCCTCGATCCACCGCACCGGGTAGTCAGCGCCGAGAGCGATCGCCGCCAAGGCGATTTCCTCCGGATAGAGGTTGGTCTTGATCCCGAAGCCGCCACCGACATCTGGGGCGATCACCCGTACCTGGCGTTCCTGAAGATGCAGGCATCTCGCCAGCGCCGAGCGGATGACGTGCGGGAACTGGGTCGATGAGTAGAGCACAAGCTGGTCGAGGCGCCGATCGTAGTAGGCAATGACCCCTCGCGTTTCCAGCGGAACACCTGCCTGACGAGCCATCCGGAACTTCCTACTCACCGTGATCGCCGTACCGGTTGGTGCGTCCGTCTGGCCCACGCTGGTGAACGTCTCCAGGTAGCGATTGTCTGGCCAGTGATCGTGTACCTTGGGCGCGCTCAGATCCAGCGCAGCGGCGATGCTGGTAACGGAAGGCAATTCCTCGATGTCTACGACGACCTCGGTGGCGAGGTCCTCAGCCCGTGCCCGGTTCTCCGCGACCACGACCGCGATCAGTTCGCCGACGAACCGCACCTTCCCGGTGGCCAGGACCGGGTACTCCGAATGCCGGAAATCCGGGTGACTGGAGTCCGCGACGATGGGCTCTGCCAGGTCGGCCAGGTCCTCCGCCGTCCAGAGCGCACCGTCAGGAACGTCACCGCTAGTAATGCCGCGGATCCGGCCGTGAGCGATCTGGCTCCGGACGAACACGGCTTCACGCATACCGGCCAGCCGGAGGTCGGCGAGAAACCTGCCCGTTCCGGCCAGGTGCCTTCGATCCTCGTTCCGGATGACCGAGGCCCCGACCCCGAATGCGTGCCGCGCTGCCCGATCAGCCTCGAGGAGGCTGTTAGCTGTACTCACCTACCGTCAAGCCCTTCGCTCTGGTATGACCGCCCTTGGAATATCTATCCCAGCTGCCGATCTGGCCAAGGCCGTCCACTCCTTGCCGATCACGAACCACCGCTTAGCCACGCAGGTCGGCCGGCCGGGGACGAAGAGCGACATCCTGGTCGTGATATACAGTAGCCCACACTTGGCTAAGTGGCGAGTCGATTGGCAAAAGGGGACAGAAGAGGTCCGCTCGGATCGCGCGCACGGCGCCGCGCGCAGCCGATCCTGGGCCATCTGGGAGTGATGACGATGCGGATAACAGCGGGTCCCGCCAATGGCTGAGGCGAGGCAGAAGCCCGCCGCCGAGGCGACCGTGGCGATAGACCGGGCATTCACCGACCGGCTTGGGGAACTGCGCCTGGGACCAGCGCGGGGCCACGGCGATCCGGTCCGCGACGGTAGCGCGCTGACCGTCGGGGCGGCCCTGGAACTCTTCGCCGCCCAGATGGGCAGCCGTCACCTGGATCTGACCGCCAAGTGGCTGCGCGAGCGGGGCCAGGGGTTCTACACCATCGGATCATCCGGGCACGAGGGCAACGCCGCAGTGGCCGCGGCGCTGCGGCCGACCGACCCGGCACTGCTGCACTACCGGTCAGGCGCCTTCTACCTGGCCCGAGCGGCGCAGGCAGCAGGCAGCAATGGGCTGATGGACGTCCTGCTCGGCCTCTGTGGTGCCGCGGACGAGCCCATCGCAGGCGGCAGGCACAAGGTGTTCGGGAATCGTGATCTATCGGTTATCCCGCAGACCTCCACAATCGCCTCGCACCTTCCGCGCGCCGTCGGCGTGGCGTTCTCGATCGCGAACGCCGCAAAGCGTGGCCTGCCGACGACATGGCCGCGTGATTCCGTTGTCGTCTGCAGCTTCGGAGACGCATCGGCGAACCACTCGACCGCCGTCGGCGCCATCAACGCCGCGGCCTGGTGCGCGTGGCAGCACCTGCCGCTGCCATTGCTTTTGGTGTGCGAGGACAACGGCCTGGGGATCAGCGTGCGCACCCCGGCCGGCTGGGTGGCGGCTGCATATGCCAATCGCCCTGGCCTTAGATATTTCTCCGCTGACGGGACCGATCTGGCGGCCACCTACGATGCCGCCCGCGCGGCCGCGGAGTACGTCCGGACCCGGCGGGCGCCCGCCTTCCTGCACCTCTCTGTGGTTCGATACCTGGGCCATGCCGGATCCGATGTCGAGGTCGCTTACCGACCGCGCGCCGAGATCGCCGCCGAGATGGACCGGGATCCGCTGCTAAGCAGCGCCCGGCAGCTAGTCGCGGCGGGCGCACTTACCCCGAATCAGGTACTCCAGAGGTACGAGCAGGTCCGCCGGCAGGTACGAGCGCTTGCCGAGGAGGCAATGAGCCACCCCAGGCTCACCTCGTCCGCCCAGATCATGGCGCCGCTTGCACCGCGACGCCCAGCCGACGTGGCACGCGCTGCGGCGGTGACCGCCCATTGCGGCCACCGTTCCGAGGTCTTTGGCGGCGGCCTCCCGGAGGACGAGGGTCCGCTGACCCTGAGCCTGGCCATCAACCGGACGCTGACCGACATCATGGCCGCCGATCCGACGGTCACAGTCTTCGGCGAGGACGTCGGCCTCAAGGGCGGCGTGTACGGGGTAACCCGCGGGCTGCAGCGGCGTTTCGGCCCTGCCCGGGTATTCGACACGCTGCTGGACGAGCAGACGATTCTCGGGCTAGCCAACGGCGCCGCCATATCCGGCCTGTTGCCGATCCCGGAGATCCAGTACCTCGCCTACCTGCACAATGCCGAGGACCAGGTGCGGGGCGAGGCCGCGAGCCTGAGTTTCTTCTCCACCGGCCAGTACCGCAATCCGCAGGTGATCCGGATCGCGGGACTGGCCTATCAGAAGGGTTTCGGCGGGCATTTCCACAACGACAACGCGGTCGGCGTGCTTCGGGACGTCCCCGGACTGGTGATCGCCGTCCCCGCCAGGGCCGACGACGCGGCCGGCATGCTCCGCACCTGTGTCGCGGCCGCCCGGATCGACGGAACGGTCAGCGTGTTCCTCGAGCCGATTGCGCTCTACCACACCAGGGACCTTTATGAGCCAGGAGACGGCCAATGGCTGGCCGCCTATCCCCCGCCGGGCCAGTGGCCGCACGGGCACATCCCGATCGGCAGAGCCCGTGGGTACGGCGAGAGTGGCGATCTCGCGCTGGTCACCTTCGGCAACGGCGTGCCGATGTCGCTCCGGGTGGCACGCCGGCTGGCAAAGACGGGGTACCGGGTCCGGGTCATCGACCTGCGCTGGCTCGCACCATTGCCGATCGATGACCTGCTCTCGGCGGCCGCCGCGACCGACAGGGTACTCGTGGTCGACGAGACCCGCCGCTCCGGCGGCGTCGCCGAGGGCATCATCGCAGCCCTCGCCGATAGCCGCTACCGCGGCCAGGTCGCCCGCGTTACCAGCCACGACAGCTTCATCCCGCTCGGTGACGCGGCCCTGGACGTACTCGTGCGGGAAAGCGACATCGAACACGCGGCCCGGGAACTGCTCGGGGCCTGACCAGCCACGCTAACCGGGGCCGCCGGCGGTGGTCCGGCGGCGCACGGCGACCAGCAGCGGGATCGCCGCAAGCTGAGCGACCACCGCGAACGCGGTTACGGCGCCGAGCGAGACCCCGAAGAGCAGGCCGATCAGCACGCTGCCGAGCACCCAGGCGGTGCCGTAGCCACCGGTGAACAGACCGTACGCGGATGCCCGCCGGTCCGCGGAGACCATCGGCGCGACGGCGGCCGGAATGATCGATTCCTGGACGCCCATGGCGAGCCCCCACAGCGCCACGCCGGCCAGCGCGGCCCACGTCCCGCCGAGGAACACCAGCGGCGCGTAGGCCGCCCCGGCGACGGTCAGCGGGATCAGCACGCCAATCCCGGCCCGGTCGAACAGCCGGCCGAAGATCAGCGACCCGGTGCCGCTGACCGCCATCGCGACCGCGTAGAACACCGGCACGACCGGCTCCGACACGATTCTGGCCGCGCTGAGATGGAAGGCGATCAGCGGGAAGTCCGCCAGGCCGGCCGCTGCCAGCGCCGCGCCGGCCAGGTAGACCCAGAACACCCTGGGCAGGCCGGTGGTGCTCACCTCGGCCGGGCCGGCCGACAGGTCCCTGGGCTGCGGGAAGAACCGGCGCGCCACCAGCACCAGCGACACGGTGACCACGGCGGGCACCGCCAGCGCGGCGAACGCCAGCCGGTAGTCGTGGTTGCTGACCGCCAGCACCAGTGCCACCAGCAGTGGCCCGAACAGCGCGCCGAACTGGTCCAGCGCCTCGTGCACGCCGAAGGCCCAGCCGTACCCCATCTCGGCCGCCGCGTGCGACAGCATCGCGTCCCTCGGCGGGTTCCTGGTCGCCTTCCCGACCCGCTCGGCGATGATCAGCACCGCGGCCACCTGCCAGCTTCCGGCCAGCGCCAGCAGCGGTACGGCCGCCATCTGCACCACGTAGCCGCTGATCGTGATCGGCCAGTACCGGCCGGTCCGGTCCGCGCCGCGGCCGGAGAACAGCCGCAGCCCGTACCCGAGGAACTCCCCCAGGCCGCTGATCACGCTGATCGCCAGCGCCCCGGCGCCGAGCGTCCCGAGGAACGGGCCGATCACCGACCGCGAGCCCTCATAGGTGAAGTCGGCGAAGAAGCTCATCACCCCGACGAGCAGCACGAACCGCAGCGCGGGCGAGGCCGCTCGCAGCCGCTGCCACGGGCCGGGGCGGCTTCCGGGGCGCACCGGCGCCGGGCCGGCCTCCGGCTCGTCGCCGGGTACCCGCGGCTCAGCCACCGCCGGTCACTCCCCGATCCTGGTCAGCTCGGGCGAGAGCAGGTCGAGCACGGCGCTGCATGGCCAGGCGGCCCGCCGCCGCTCGATCTGCTCCAGCGTCTCGGCCAGCGACGCGGCCCGGTCGTCGACCTGGCCGTGCCACCGCGGACAGCGCGCGAACAGCGGGCACGCGCTAGCCGGCGGGCGCCCGCGCGGTGCGCATCCGGGCCGCGCGCCGGAGCGGAATCCGCGCAGCGCGCGCCACAGCAGCAGAACCTCGTCCTGGCTCACCCGGGCCATCAGGTCACCTCGCCAGCGCAAGCACCGGTATCAGGGACCGTCAGCGGCGGACGCCGCGCTCGGGGCGAGCCCCATCGCCCGGGTCAAGTCTCGCCGCGCCGCCGGCCGGGGGTCAAGCGCGACGCCGATCCGGGCGGCTCACCCGGCACGGGCGGCTCACCCGGCACGCCCGGTCTCGGCCAGCTCAGCCGGTCCGGTCGATGTGCGTGCGGCCGGCCCGCATCACCAGCCGGAGCCTGCCCGGGTCTGCGAGCAGGCCGGGGTCGGCCAGTGGGTCCCCGTCCACGGCGATCAGGTCGGCGGCCTTACCCGGCTCGATCGTCCCGGTCTCCGCGTCGATCCCGCGCAGTTCGGCGTTGGTCCTGGTAGCCGCGACGATCGCGCCGGCGGCGC
>JAJYTW010000029.1 GCA_021792855.1 Actinomycetes bacterium | reverse complement strand
GCTCGCCGGCCTTCGCGCCGGCGGTGCAGGTCGCGCGGCAGTTCGCGGCCGCGCTGAGCGCCGCGGACCTGAGCGGCGGGTCCTAGGCCCGGTGGCCGCTTCCGTCCCCGTCGCGGCGGGGGCCGGCGACGCGGCCGGCGCCTTAACTCAGGATCCGGACCGGAAAATCTGATCACAGCGAGCAACTAACTAGTGACTTTATGGCGTCTTACCTAATGAGGCTGATGCGCCGCTCGGGGGGTTGCGGCCCAGCTGACATGATGAGAACCGGGCCTCATCTCGGGGGAGGCCCGGGCCATTGAGACCGGCCCCGACCCTGCCGGTCTGACCCCTGCGGGCGCGTCTTCGGCCACCGCCAGCGCCCGCAGGGGTTTTCTCATGCCCGGCGCGGCGCAGTGCCCGGCGGGAATCCAGTGACCATCGGCGGTGTTGGAAGCTAGGTACCGCTGCTGGTCGGAAATTCGGTCGTGCCGATGTCGCGCCCGGTGGGTATCATCAGCGGTGACAACTCCATAGGGGGTGACTGGCTTCGACTTCGGTGGTTGATCCAGGGGAAGCGGGCCGAGGGTTGCGGTGGTGACCTCGATAATCCTGTCGCCGCAAACGATAAGTGCCAACACATCGCGCACTAGTCTCGCCCTCGCTGCCTAAGCGAGCCTTCGAGACCGTCAGACCGGGAGGTCCTCCGACCCGGGCCCTGGCGTCAGCTAGGAGGATTTACCGCTAGGCCCGGTCGCGGGGCTTAACGGGACATCAAACAGTGACTGAGCCTGTCGGCGGCTTGCCTGCATGACCGCCGGGGCTGAGAAAAGCGCAGCAGGCTGCGCCCGGAGAAGCCCTGGTGAGGTACTGAAGGACGCGGGTTCGATTCCCGCCACCTCCACTGCTTCGAAAGCTAGGAACGCATGGTTAGGGCCCCTCCGCGGAGGGGCCCTAACCATGCGCGGACTCGTCAGGGCGCGGGCGACCGCACGGCGTCGAGGATGAGCGAGAACAGTCGCCCCGCCTGCTCGGGATCCTCGGCTACGGCCATGGCCCCGGCGAGGAGCGAGCGCAGATCGGCCGGATCGATGTCGGCGCGCAGGTCTCCCGCTTCGCGGCCGGCCGCCAGCAGTCTGCCGAGAATGCCCTCGATCTCGCGGCGGCTAGCGTCGAAGTCCAGGGCGCCGCTGCGCCGCATCGCCGCCAGAGTCTCGACCATCCCGCGTTTCGCGGTCGCCCACTCGGCGAACAGGTCCATCCACAAGCGCAGTGCCACGTTCGGGGCATGGCTGGCGAGCAGGGCGTCGGCACCGGCGCTCAGGTCGTCGATCTGGTCCCGATAGACGGCTTCGACCAGCGCCTCCCGCTTGGGGAAGTGGCGGTACAACGTGCCGATCCCGACGCCGGCCCGGGCCGCGATGGTCTCCAGCGGGACGTTCCCGCCCTCCGCGAAGGCCGCCCGGGCGGCCTCGATCAGCCGACGGCGGTTCGCCCGCGCGTCTGCCCGCCGCGCTTTCTCGATAGTCATTCGGAGGGTCCTCCGGTTAGCTGGTACAGTGGCTCCAAGCGGAGGAGCCTCCGAATAACTCTACCCGTCCAGAGGAGCCAGCGATTACCAGCCAGACCGCACTCATTACCGGCGCTACATCAGGAATCGGGCGCGCCGCGGCGATCCAACTCGCAGCCGAGGGCTGGGACGTCTGGGTCGCGGGGCGCAGCGTCGACCGCGCCCGGGCCACCGCCGCGCAGATCGGCGGCCGGCCGCTGCGGCTTGACGTGACCGACCCGGCCAGCGTCGCCGCGGCATCGGCCGTGGTGGCCGAGGTAGATGTGGTGGTGAACAACGCGGGGATCTCCCCCGACCACTCCGTCGCGCTCGCCGAGGCCGACGCCGACCTGTTCCGGCGCACATATGAGACCAATGTGTTCGGCGTTGTCACGGTCACCAACGCGTTCCTGCCCGCACTGCGGCGCTCGCGCCACCCGAGGATCGTGAACGTCTCGAGCGGCACGAGTTCGCTTGCCTGGAGCACCGGCCCCAATCCGCAGTTCGACTTCCGGCAGATCGCGGAGAGCGGCGGGCGGCTCGCCGCCTACCGATCATCCAAGACCGCGCTCAACGCCCTGACCCTCATCTACGCCCAGGCGCTCGCGTCCGACGGAATAAAGGTCAACGCACTCGCGCCAGGGGTCCGCGCCACCAGCCTCAACCCAGGGGCGGCCGCCCGCGGCGGCGACCCGGCCGAGGCTGCCGCCGCCATCGTCAGCCTCGCCCAACTGCCGGACGACGGGCCTACCGGCCAGTTCTTCTCCTATGACGGCAGCACGGTCCCGTGGTGATCGCCCGCCTCCGGGCGCCGCGCCGCCGGCCACAGGCAGGCCGGATGGCTCCGCGCCGGCCGCGTCCTGGCGGCCGGGGACCGCGCTAGGGGTTGCAGAACTCGCAGCCGGCCGGGTCGGCCGCTCCGGTGGCCGTCTCGCGCTGCTGGAAACCGCAGGCCGAGCACCAGGTGATCGTCGCCGCGGGTGCCTGGCTGGGCAGCCCGCACTGACCGCACGGCAGCCCGGGCTCATGACGGCTCGCGCCATAGCCGGGCCTGGCGCACGCCGGACAGGTCCGGCCCAGCCGTTCCGCGAGCCGCCGGGCGGCCTGGCTGATGACGGCGCGGCGGGTGGGGCACAGGTGGGCGCGCAGGTCCGTCTCGACGATCGCCGTGCCGTCCCGCGACCCGCGTGCGGCCAGGTCGACGGCGGTCCGCAGTGCCCCCGGGGTGGTGATGGCCTTGGTGATGTGGTCGCGGGTGCCGTCGCCGGGCCGGCAGATCAGCGCCTGGCCGGGAAATCCGACCTGGGCGCAGAACCGGCCGACGTCCTCGCCTGGCCGCAGCGTGACCGCCGCGGCCGCGGTGTCGAAGCTAAGTGCCTGCTCGGCGACCGTGATGCCGTGCCGGTCGTCCACCAGGACGACGAACTCGAGGTCTGCGGTCAGGAACGGCGCCGCGGGATGCGGTCCGAAACTCCCCTCGGACGCCAGGCCGGCATCGGTGCCAGCGGCGGCCATCGCGGCCCGCGCCTTGCGCTCGGCGACCTGCACCGGATCGCCGCGGCGCGGGATCTCGCCGGTGAAGGTGCCGAACGCGTCGGTGTCGACGTCGGCGACGACGACCCTCAGGCCGCACGGTGCCAGCGCGGGAGCGATCAGCGACTCCTTGCCGTGCCTGGTGGCCAGGGCCGCGATCCGGCCCTGGTACCGCGGCCCCGGCGGCCGGCCGGATCGGCCGGGTGGCGTCATCGTGCCGCGGCGACCGCCGGACCGGCGGCGGCGGCCTCGTCGGCGGGGCGCCAGGGACGCCAGCCGCCGCCGTCACGGATCCAGAACCGGCCGGCGTGCCGGGCCGCCAGTCGCACCCACTCCCCGGCAACCAGGTCGGCCACATCCTGGTTGCGCGCGATGACCTGGTCGATCCTGGCAAGGGGCGCGTCGATCAGCACGAGCAGGCGCATCGGCTCGTGGTAGGCGCGGTCACGGTCGAAGACGGACTGGCGGGGGAGTCCGATTCGCAGATCGCCGCCCGCTCCCTGCCAGACGGCCAGGCCGCCGACGACGTTGTGCGCGACCTTGTCGCCAGCCCCGAGCACGTCCGGATCCACCGTGGAGAAGTAGTAGCAGGCGCTGATCCAGTGCGCGACGATCATCGGCCCGGCCAGAATGGCCCCGAGCAGCGTGCCGTCGGGATCGGCGTCCGGCTCGTAGGAGTGCAGAAATACCCGGCGGCCGAGATCGGCCCGCACGGTCAGTCGCCGCGGCCCGATGATGAGGGCCGCGTTCTGGGCGAGGCCCCACTCCGGCTGGACCTGGGCCCAGTCCGCCGCCCGGGTCGCGACGTGCCTGCGAGCCAGACTCCGGCCGGCCCGGCCGGCCCGGTGCGAGTCCCGGCCGCCGTCACGGTGCCCGTCCCGGATCCGCCCGGCCCGCCCGGCCCCAGGCAGGTCGACGGCCCGTTCGGCGGCGAGCGCGGTACCGGCCCGGGCCAGATCGGCCGCGACCGCGGCGATCCGCTGCTCCTGGCCCGGGGGCAGCGCGCGCTGCTCCGGTGGGTAGACGGTCACCAGGTCGGTCGCGGTGTCGTGCTCGGCCGCGACGAAGACGGTGTCGTCCGGAATGACGATGCCGCGGCGGCCCAAGGCGGCTCGCACCGGCTCGCGATTCAGCACGGCGGCGGCCAGGCGAGCGCTGGCGCCGCCGCGCGCCGCCCCGCAGGCGCCGCAGTCGAGCGCGCTGGCGTAGGGGTTGTTCTCGGTGCTGCTGCCGTGCCCGCACAGCACCACGACCGGAGCGAACCGCTCCGTGAGGCCCATCGCCCGCAGCGCCGTCTCGGAGTAGTCGGCCTGCTCGCCGTCGCCGGGCGCGCCCGGCCCGCTGAGCCGGTGCAGCACGACAGGCTCGGGCGCGGTCAGCCTGATGACGGCCCGGCGCAGCGCGGTGAAGCCGCGCGGCGCGACCGTGCGCAGCACCGAGAGGGGCCCGAGTGCGAGCCCTCCGGCCTCGGCGAGCAGGTAGCCAGGGACGGGCTTCTTGCGGGCCGCGCCGATCGCCGCGGCCGCGGCGGCCGCATCGGCGGCGGCGGCTAGCGCCCGGCCGGCCAGCGCCGGGTCGGCTGGCTGCTGATCGATCTCCAGCGCCGAGCTGAGCAGCACCGGGTACAGGTCGGCAGGCTCGCCGCCGCCATAGGGCCGGAGCCTGGCCGGGATCCCGAAGAATCCGGCGAACCCGAAGGTCTGGTAGTCACCCAGGTGCTCCAGATGCCGGCGCAGGCCCTCGGAGCGCGCGTCGATGCAGCAGACGACCTGAGCGGCAGGCTCGGCGACGACCGCGCCGGGGGCCGCCGCGCTGAGGGCGGACAGCAGCCGGTCCCGGTAGTGATTCTCGTACGCGGCGAGCCACAGCCCGGCCGCCGCCGCGGTCGGGAGCCTGGCCAGCCTGGCGCGGATGTCCTCGTCGGCGATCGCGGCAGTCGCGTCGGGCACGGTCGCGTCGGGCACGGTCGGGTCGGGCACGGTCGGGCCGGCCGGCGGCCCGGCCGAGACGCCGGGCCGGCGGCGGGCCCTGACCGGCCCGGTGCCGAAGCCGACGTCGTAGGCGAGCCGTACCGCCAGGTAATCCATCAGGTCCAGGCGCGGGGCCGGATGGTCCGGCACGGCCCACCGGGACCGCCACTTCGCGTACCCGGCCCAGCCCGGCTGCCGGGTGAGCTGACCGGTCAGTTCGCGCAGCCGACCCTCGGCGCGGCACCCAAGCAGGTCGAGGCAGCTCGCCACGGCCTGCTCGGGATCTGGGCCGAGCCGGTCGATCAGGGCTGGCATGCCCAGCGAGCGGATCACCGGGTCGGCACCCGCGACCGCCCGCCACGCCGGATAGAACTCATCGACGGCCGGGTCGGCCCGCCGGTCCGGCACCGGCATCAGCCGGGCCAGGAAGGCGGCACACCACCGGCTGACCTCCCGGTCGGCATGCCCGGCGAGGTCGCTGCCCTGGCGTTGATCACGGCTCTCCAGGACGGTGGCGTTCGGCCTGACGGCGTCCTGCGCACCGTCCGAGCCGCCTGCCGGGCCGGTCGTGTCGCCTCCCGGCCCGGTCGTGTCGGCTGCCGGGCCGGTCGTGTCGGCAGCGGGCGGGTCGCCCCGGTCGAGCGCCGCGGCCAGATCACCCGGGGTGATCCGCCCGGCGGCGAGCGCCTGGGCTAGCAGGGCGGCTGGCGGATAGCCGCGGATCGGCAGGGACTGGCTGGCGACCTGCACCGCCGCGGTGAACGGCAGGTGCCGCAGATCCCAAATCGGGTTTGCTGCGACCATCGTGGTCAGCGGCCACAGCAGCGGGACCGGACGGGCCGCCTCGTCGACCAGGGCGCGGAGATCGGCGCTCGCGTCCGGGCCCGTCATGCCGTCTCCGTCCCGAGCGTGACCGGGACGCCTTCCCTGGCCGGACCGCGCCTCGGGGCGGTCCGCGGCCGGAGCACCGGGCGCTGCCAGCCCGAGTCGGGGTCGGCGGCCCGGGCCAGCCGGAGCCGCAGCGCCAGGCCGAGCCTGCCGGACCGGGTCAGCAGCGCCACCGCCGCCGCTCCGGCGGCCGGGACCAGCAGCCAGGCCGTTCCGAGCCCCGCGGCCGGCGGCGGCAGAGCGGGCAGCAGGAAGCGGCCCGCGGCGGCCACGGCGGCGCCGTAGGCAGCGGCCGCCGCCACCAGCAGCGCAGGCCAGGCCAGCCGGGCCGGTCCGCCGGCCGGCCGGCCCGCCCACCACGCCCGCGCGATGGCCAGCGTGCTGAGGCCGGCGTAACCGGCCAGCACCCAGCCGTCCCCGGCGAGCAGGCCGGGCGCGATGGCCGTTACGGCGGCGGCGGTGGTGACCGCGGTCGCCGCGGTCCGCCGCGGAACGTCCGGGCCCGGTGCGGGGCGGCCCGGTGCGGGACGGCCCGGCCCCGTGCGGCCCGCCGCGGGACGGGCCGCGGCCGAGCCTGAGGACAAGAACAGCGACGCCTTGTACAGGCCATGACCGATCAGGTGGATCATGGCGGCGGCCCAGGCGCCGGCACCGCACTCAGCCAGCATGAAACCCATCTGGCTGGCGGTGGATGAGGCAAGCTGGCCCTTGATGTCGCTCTGGTAGGTCAGCACCGCCCCGGCCCACACCGCCGTCGCCGCGGCTACCACGATCAGCGCGACCTGAGCCGGTGGCCACGCGGCGAGCACGCCGAGGCGGATCAGCAGGATGCCGCCCCCGTTGACGACCCCGGCGTGCAGCAGGGCGCTGGCGGGTGTCGGCGCCGCCACGGTGCGGGCCAGCCAGCGGCGGAAGATCCCCTGGGCGGATCGCGCCGCCACCGCCACCACCACGAGCACGGCCACGACGGGACGCCAGGGCCCGAGGCGCACCGCGGCCTCGGAGAGTGCCCCGGCGGCGAGCGCCGGGTTGCCCGCCCGGGCCCAGATGATCGCCCCGGCCACGGCCAGGCTGCCGTCACCCACGACCAGCGCCCGGCCGGCTGTGCGGGCCAGGTCGCCAACTCCGGGTAGGTCACGCCGGTAGGTGGTCACCCCGACAAAGCCGACACCGGCTACCATCCAGGCGGCGATCAGCCCTGCCAGGGTGGCGGCCGAGGCCACCCCGGCCATGGCAAAGACCACCACCAGTGCCCGGGCCGCGAACCGGTCAGCGGCGGCGTCCGCCCGCAGATACCGGGCGGCGAAGCTCTGCACCAGCGCCCCGATCCCGCAAATCAGTGCCAGCAGGCCGGCCGTCACCGGACTGGCTACCAGATTGAGCGGCGGCGCGCCCGGCCCGGCAATCAGGCTGACCGGGGCCGGTCCGCCAGCCGCGACCAGGACGAGTACGGCCCCGGCGGCACCGGCCGCGATCCACGAGGCCGTCACCGCGATACGCCGGCCGCCCCCGGCGCGCACGACCACGGCTCCGGCAAGCGGGATCAGCACCGCGCCCGCCAGGCAGGCGCGCTCGATCAGTTCCGGCGTCACGGCGCTCCTTCATGCGAAGTTAACTTCGTGAGTTATACATCGTGGAAGTAGATTACGCAAATCTCACCTCGGGAGAACGATCACCGGCCCACCCGGTCTGGATGCCCCGATGGCCCTGTGTCGTCGGCTGCCTGTGCTGTCGACTGGCCGGACGGCCGGACGGCCGGGCGGGACCGAATTCGGTGGCCGGGGCCGGACGGCTGCCCTAGGCTGCGCCGCATGCCGGATGCGCTGTTCGACGATCCCCGGCTCGCCCGGCTGTACGATCCGCTCGATCCGGACCGTAGCGACCTCGACGTATACGCCGCGATGGCGGCCGAGTTCGGGGCGCGCAGCGTCCTGGACGTAGGGTGCGGCACTGGCACGCTCGCCTGCCTGCTCGCCGCCCGCGGCCTGGACGTCACCGGCGTGGACCCCGCGGCCGCGTCGCTGGCCGTCGCGCGCGCCAAGCCCGGTGCGGGCGCGGTGCGCTGGCTGCACGGCGACGCCACCAGCCTGCCGCCGCTGCGGGTGGACCTCGTCACCATGACCGGCAACGTCGCGCAGGTGTTCCTGACCGACGACGCGTGGGCGGCGACGCTGCGCGGCGTGCGCGCGGCGCTCCGGCCGAGCGGCCTGCTGATCTTCGAGACCCGCGACCCGGCCAGGCGGGCCTGGCTTGGCTGGACCCGCGAGCAGACCATGGACCGGACCGAGATTCCCGGTCTCGGCCCGGTCCAGTCTTGGGAGGAGCTAGCCGGGGTTAGCGGCCCGCTGGTGACGTTCCGGTCCTACGTCCTGGTCGAGGCGGATCAGACCGTGCTCAGATCGACGTCTACGCTCCGATTTCGCGGCCGGGACGAGATAGCCGGCTCGCTGGCCGCGGCAGGCCTCACCGTGCGGGAGGTACGGGACGCGCCGGACCGGCCGGGACTGGAATTCGTGTTCATCGCCGGCCGGTGAGCCGGCCGCCACGCGCAGAGGGCAGGTAAGGATGCGATACGGCATTGACATCCCGAACTTCGGTCCGTTCGGGTCCGCGCGGGCGGTCGCCGACCTCGCGGCCTCGGCCGAGCAGGCCGGCTGGGACGGCGTGTTCATCTGGGACCACGTGGTGCGCCGGGAGGGCGACTTTCCCGTGGTCGACCCGTGGGTCGCGCTCACCGCGGCGGCCGCCGTCACCAGCCGGGTCCGGCTCGGCCCGATGATCACGCCGCTGCCGCGGCGCCGTCCCTGGAACGTCGCCAAGGCAGCGGTGAGCATCGATGAGTTCAGCGGCGGGCGGTTCGTGCTCGGCGTGGGCACGGGAACGCTGAGGGGGCCGGAGTTCCCGGCCTTCGGCGAGGAGACCGATGCCCGCCGCCGGGGCGACATGCTGGATGAGGGCCTGACGGTCGTTCGCGCGGTCTGGTCCGGTGCGCCGGTCAGCTTCGCCGGAGCCCACTACCGGATCGACGGTGTCAGGTTCCTCCCGGGCCCGGTCAGCCCGGCCGGCATCCCGATCTGGTCCGCCACCGAGGTCGCGCGGGGGCGGTCGGTGCGCCGGGCGGCCAGCCTGGATGGCATCGCGCTCAGCGGCATCGAGCCTGCTGACCTGCCGGACCTGCTGGCCGAGATCGGCCGGCATCGGACCGGGACGGACGCTTTCGAGGTGGCGGCGATCAGCCAGCGCGACGACGCGGCGGAGTGGCAGCAGGCGGGAGCGACCTGGTGGCTGCGGGAGCTTGCCTGGCAGTGGCCGCTGCCGCGGGTGGCCGAACTGGTGGCGGCCGGGCCGCCCGGCCGGTGAACCGCCGGGTGCGACCTAGCCGCCGGGCATAACCACGCCCCGCCCGCTGTTGTGCTGCCACGTCTGCCTGTCCCGACCCTGCCCTGCGCACCGGAGGCCCACGCCATGACCGTTCATGACCTTGAGCTGCGAACCCTGGCTGGCGCGTCCGCCTCGATGCGGGACTTCGCCGGCTCGGCCGTTCTGGTGGTCAATGTCGCGTCCGAATGCGGGCTGACGCCGCAGTATGCCGGGCTGCAGCGACTGCACGAGCGATTCGCCGACCGAGGGTTCAGCGTGGCCGGTTTCCCGTGCAATCAGTTCGGTGCTCAGGAACCGGGCACCGCCGCGCAGATCAGCGAGTTCTGCACGGTGAACTACGGTGTCACCTTCCCGATGTTCGCCAAGATCGACGTGAACGGCCCCGATCGGCATCCGCTGTACGCGTTGCTGGCCGAGGTGCCGGACGCGGCCGGCGAATCCGGGGACATCCAGTGGAACTTCGAGAAGTTCCTGATCGCTCCCGACGGCGCCGTCGCCGGCCGGTTCCGCCCGGGAACCGAGCCCGAGGCGCCCGAGTTGATCGCGGCCATTGAGGCGACCCTGCCCCGCTAGCGAAGTGGAGGCCATGGCGGCCGCTCGGCCGTGGCGTACCTGACCACGCCGCGATCGGGTCAGCTAGTGCTCGGACTCCGGGCCGCCGACTGGGTGCTGGCCAGAATCGCGCTCTACCAGTGGGGCCCGGTGCTGGCGGTCGTCGGGTTCCTGCTGCTGGCCACTGGCCTGGCTGCAGGCGGTGATCTTCCTGGCGGCCGCTGGCCAGGTCCGGCATGGAACGATTGCGGACGCTCAATCGGCTGGCAATTGCACATTGCACGGCAGGAGAAGAACAGTATCGGCCAGCACTCGAAAATGCGTGGTAGTAAAGTCCCGGGGTAAGTCGGCTAGCCAAGGGCAGATCACAGGAAACCGAGTCTTGCGGATGCTTACTGGTGGCGCGAGATCAGGGAGAAGCTCGTTATCGGGAAACTCCGGCGGGTCCGCTCCCGAATTTCGCGGTCGGACCGCGGCCGCCGCCAGACCGCGCCTGCCACCCAGGCGGTCCCGCGACGGTCCGGAACTGCTGGCTGAACATGCTGTGCTGCCTGAATATGCAGTCTGAAGGTTTGCTACGGTTGAAGCGAGTTCTGCGGAGGAAGTGCGGATGACCGAGCAAGTGGCGCGAGCCCAGACCGAGCCTGGCATTGCCGATCAGCGTCGGGCGCAAATGCTGCGCGCGGCACTTGAGGTGATATCTGAGCGCGGATTCGCCGATACCAGGATTGCTGACATCGCTGATCGGATCGGAATCAGCCCGGCCCTGGTGATCTATTACTTCAAGACGAAGGACCAACTGCTCACCGACGCGATCAGGTATTACGAGGACACCTGGTACGCGGAAGGCCGCAGGCGCATGGAGATGCTGCCGACCGCGGCCCGGCGACTGGAAGAGTTCGTCGCCATGAACCTGCTACCGGACCGCAACCCCGATCCGGACGGTACCGCTCTGCTCTGGCTGGACTTCTGGGTCCAGGCCGCCAGGAATCCCAGCGTCGCGGCGGTCCGGCGCAAGTCGGACGAACGGTGGCGGGACGTCCTGGTCACCCTGGTCCGGGCCGGGCAGGAAGCCGGGGAGTTCGCCGGCATCGAGGCCCCCTCGTTCGCGGTGCTGATGTCCGCCATGCTGGATGGCCTCGCGGTGCAGCTTGCGCTGCGGGATCCGGTCGTCAGCCCGCAGCGGGCCTTCGCGCTGTGCATGAGCTTCGTGGCCGGCCAGCTTCGCTTCGCCTGGTCGCCCGCAGGCGTCGGGCCGGGTGCCTGACCGCGGGCCGGGCGTGCTGGCCGGCCCGCGGTGACGGGTCAGCCCTGGTCCGGCCCCTCCAGGGTGACGTAGATCTTGCGCACGTCGCCGGAGTTCGCCCAGGTGAGCGCGGTGCCCTTGCGGATGGCGAAGGCGTCGCCCGCGACGAACTCGGTCTTGTCGCCATCGGCGCTGGTCAGCGTGATCGTCCCGGCCAGGACGACGCAGATCTCATCGACCGGATAGGAATCGATCCAGGTCTCCTGCGGTTCCGCCGACCAGACGCCGGCGTTCAGGCCAGGGTCGGCCCCGACGAAATCGTTGACGTAGAACTCGCCCGGATGGTCAGGATCGGGGGGCAGCGTCGCCCCGGGGTCGATCCTGACGATGCCGCTCATCGGGCGGCTGCCGTGCGTGCTGCGGGGCTGAGGGTGTGTGTCACTGATCGTCCAGACGGGTGCTCGCAGCCGGAGGCACCGTGAAACGGGCGTTCACGGCATCGCCGACATTGCTCGTATAGGTTGCCACAGTGTAATCACGAGGCTCTACAGGTGCCGTTGCAGGGTGTGCCAGGCGCTGAGCCAGAGCGTGTCCGACGGCGTCAGCAGTTCAAGTTCCTTCAGCCCGTGATCGAGGAACGTCGGCAGGATCGCGGCCGAGATCAGGCTCTGCGGCAGCGCGCCATACCGGACCAGGCGATCCGGGGTCAGCCAGTTCAGCGGCTGCATGTAGCCGGTCCGCCGGATGTTGATCACCGCGGTGTCGTGGTTCAGCAGGAAGTTCAGGAACAGGTGCGCGAGGACCGGGTTCTGGCCGCCGCGCGGCACCGCGCCGAGGTCGCTGCCCACCGGGCCGACACCGTCCGGCGGGAACCAGTAGCCGACCGCCTCGGCGGGCACGCCGCGGGGCAGTCGGTTGACCGCGGCGGCGGCCTGGCCCGACCGGGCCTGCTGGATCCACACCCGGCCGGCCGCGAGGTCGGCGCTGACGGTGCTGACGGCCCGCACCCGGGTCAGCCGGGCCAGTTTCTCCAGCGCCCTGGTGGCGTCGTCGAGCAGGCGAGGATCGGCGGTGTTCAGGTCGGTGACGCCGGTGTAGATCAGGCCCAGGACGATCGCCTCCCGGTAATCGTCGAGGATGCCGACCCGGCCCGCGTAGGCGGCCTGCCACGGAAAGTCCCAGCCGTTGGCGGTCGCGTAGGGGTTCCCGCTCACCTGATCCCTGCGCCAGGCGATGCCGGTCGAATAGACCGTGTACGGGACGGTGTACCGGCCGTGCACGTCGTAGTACGGGTCGGCGAGCTTGGGCCATACCCCGGCTAGGTTCGGCAGGTAGCTGTGGTTCAGCGGCCGGAGCAGGTCCGGTGGCATCAGGGCGGCGAGCACGTTCGCCGGGAGTCCAAGAACGACATCGAAGTCACTGCGCTGGCGCAGCATGCGCAGCGCGGCGTCGGCGGTGGCGAACGAGGTGAGGCCGACCTGGCACCGGAACGCCCGCGCGAAGTCGCCAAGCACCTGCGGGTTGATGAGATGGGCCGGGCAGAATACCTGCACCGAGGCGTTCCGCTCCGCTCGCAGGCCGCTGGCGATCGGTTGATTGGACGACTTGATCGGCCAGGTCTTCGGGTTCTGCGGCCCCGGGATCTGGCGGCGGCTCTGCAGTCCGGTCGCCGCCGCGGTGGCACCGCACCCTGCGATCAGCGCGCTTGCCCCGCCCGCCGCGGCGCTCAGGGAAAGCCCGCGAGCGAGCAGCGCGCGCCTGGTCAGGCCGGGTTCGGCGGCAGGGGACGGGGTACCGGGACCGCCGGTCTGCCGTGGACGCGTGCCTGGACTCACCCAGCGGAATCTAGCATCTCGGCAGTGCTGCGCAGGTCCGCCCCGAAGCTCATCGCATTGGCGGTGAAACGCTCGACATCGGTGGCATGGCACGGCCGGCGGTCCGGCGCCGGGTGACTATGCTGCGGCCTCATGGCCCGTCTGCTGATCGTTCACCACACTCCCTCGCCGGCCATGCAGGCCATGCTCGAGGCGGTTGCCTCGGGCGCGCGGAACGATCAGATCGAGGGCGTCGACGTGGTCGCGGTGCCGGCACTGGCGGCGACGGCGGTCGATGTCCTCGGCGCCGACGGCTACCTGCTCGGGACGCCTGCCAACTTCGGCTACATGTCCGGCGCGCTTAAGCACTTCTTCGACGGCATCTACTACCCGTGCCTGGACGCGACCAGGAAGCGGCCGTACGGCCTGTACGTGCACGGGAGCAGCGACACTACCGGAGCGGTCCGGGCCGTCGAATCCATCGCGACGGGTCTGGACTGGCGCCGGGTCCGGCCGCCGGTGCTGGTTACCGGCGAGCCGGCCGCAGCGGATCTCGAGGCGTGCTGGGAGCTTGGCGCGACCTGTGCGGCCGGGCTAGCCGGCTGATCCGCCCGGCGTCGGAACCGGCCCGGCCGTTGCTGGTCAGGTCGGTCAAGCTGGTCAGGTTGGGGCCACGGTGAGAATGTGCGCCGCCATCAGCCAGTGTCCCGGCCACTGCCGCGGCACCGAGCGGACCAGTTTTCCGCCGATCGGGTCGGTGGTGGCGCGGATCACCGCGGCCAGCATCGGTGCCGCGATGCTCGGTCTCGTCGCGCTGATCGCGGGTCTGGCGCTGAGCCGCAACCGGCCGCAAGATGGTGCTGTGGATCGCCAGGACGAGGAGTCGCTCGGCACGTCCGCCTAGGTTTCTGGCTCCCCCGGCCGACTTCGGAGGTGATACGTGGGCTTCTGGGCACGCGCGCAAGCTGATCCCGGCTGGATCGCGGTGATCGACCCGGACGGAACCGAGCATCGGGCCGGTGATCTGCTCGGCCGGGCGAATCAGCTTGTGCACGCGCTACGTGCTCGCGGCCTGGCCGAGGGCGACGGCATCGCGGCGGTGCTGCCGAACGGCATCGCCCCGATCGAGGTCAGCCTGGCCGCTCTCCAGGCGGGCTGGTACTTCACGCCGATCAACTGGCATTTCACCGGTCCCGAGATCGGCTACATCGTGGCCGACAGCGGGGCGAAGGCGTTCTTCGTGGACGAGCGGTTCGCCGATGTCGGCCTGGCCGCCGCTGAGCACGCGGGGGTGCCCGCCAGCGCCCGGTTCAGCTACGGGGCGGTGTCCGGCTTCACCGAGGCGGCCGAGCTTCGGTCCGGGCAGCCGGTCAGCGCGCCGCCGGGCCGGACGGCCGGCACGGCGATGCACTACACCTCGGGCACCACCGGCCGGCCCAAGGGCGTCCGGCGCGCGCTGAGCGGCCTGGATCCCGATACCGCCGCCGACCTGACCGCCGCGCTGCTCCAGTTCTTCGGCATCACACTTGGTCAGCCGAACGTGCACCTGATCACCTCGCCGAACTACCACACGGCGGTGACCCTGTTCGGCGGCAGCGCGCTTCAGATGGGGCACACCGTGGTCTGCATGGACGCCTGGGAGTCCGAGCGCGCGCTCGAACTGGTCCAGCGCTACCGGGTCACCAACACGCACATGGTGCCCACCCAGTTCAAGCGACTGCTGTCGCTGCCGGAGGACACCAGGCGGCAGTACGACCTGTCATCGATGCGCTGGCTGATCCACGCCGCCGCGCCGTGCCCGGTCGCGATCAAGCGGGCCATGCTGGACTGGTGGGGGCCGTGCGTGTACGAGTACTACGCGGCCACCGAGGGCGGCGGCACGATCGCGACGCCGCAGGACTGGCTGGAGCGCCCGGGCACGGTGGGCAGGCCGTGGCCGATCAGCGAGATCCTGGTGGCCGATGACGCGGGCCAGGCCGTGCCGGCCGGCCTGCCGGGCACCGTCTACCTGAAGATGGGCCTGGAGTTCGAATACAAGGATGATCCGGCGAAGACGGCAGCGAACCGGCTTGGCGAGTTCTTCACCGTCGGCGACATCGGATTCCTGGATGCCGACGGCTTCCTGTTCCTGTGCGACCGCAAGTCCGACATGATCATCTCGGGCGGCGCGAACATCTACCCGGCGGAGATCGAGGCGGAGATCATCGCGCACCCTAAGGTCGCGGACGTCGCCGTGTTCGGCGTTCCGGACGAGGACTGGGGCGAGCAGGTCAAGGCGGTCATCGAGCCCGCGGCCGGGGTACAGCCCGATGCGGCGCTCGCCGCCGAGATCCTGGCCAGCCTGGACGGCAAGCTGGCCCGGATGAAGCACCCGCGATCGATCGACTTCATCGCCGAGATGCCCAGGGATCCGAGCGGCAAGCTGGCCAAGCGGCGCCTGCGCGACCCGTACTGGGCGGGCCGGGGCGCGGCGATCTAGCCCGCGGCGCGGGTCAGCGCGCGGATGAACCGCGCGGGCGCGCTGTCCTTGGCCGGCTGGCCGTAGCTGACCGCGAAGACCTGACGGCGCACGCCGGCCAGTTCGACCGCGCCGACCCCGGGCAGTCGGACCGCGCGCAGAACCAGGCCGGGCGCGATGGTGGCGCCGAGGCCGGCCGCCACGAATGCCTGAGCGGCCACGTAGTCGGCCGTCCGGGAGGTGATCTTCGGCGCGAATCCGGCCCGCCGGGCGAGTCGGGTGAGGACGTCCTCGCAGATCGGGCACCCGACGACCCAGGGCCGGTCGGCGACGTCGGCCAGGCCGCGGGCGGCCCGGGACGGTGGCCCGGAAGCCTCCGGCGTCAGCAGCAACACGGGCTCGTCATGCAGGAGCGTGTAGCCGAGGCCGCCGTCGTCGGGTATCTGGCCGCCCGGGATCTGGCCGTCGTCGGGCATCTGGCCTTCCGGTATCTGGCTGACCCGGTCCGCTGTGCGGTCCGCCCCCGATGTGATCGCGTACCGGAAGACCAGCGCGATGTCCGCCTGGCCGGCCCGGAGCATCCGGATCGCCTCTGCGGGCCCGGCCTGGGTGACCGAGATCGCGGCGCCGGGCCGCTGTTCGATCAGCGCGGCGCCGGCCGCCGGGACCAGCGCGGCCAGCGCCGACCCGAAGGCGGCGACCCTGACCTGCTCGCAGCGCAGGCCGACGTGCGCGGCGAGTTCGGCCTCGGCCGCGTCCAGCCGTCCCAGGATCTCCTGCGCCCGCTCCGCGAGCAGCAGGCCCGCCTCGGTCAGCTTGATCCCGCGGCCGGACCGTTCCATCAGCTTGGCGCCGGTCTCGGCCTCCAGCCTGGCCATGTGATGGCTGATCGAGGGCTGCGCGTAGTTCAGCGCCTGTGCCGCCGCGGTGACCGAGCCATGCCTGGCGACCGCGACGAGCACCCGCAGGCGCGTCGCGTCGAGCATGACATCAACTATAGATCCGGCCTCAGCATCGGCCAGGAGTCATCGATCTTGTCGTGAGATGTGCTAGTTGCCCGGGTTACCCGGCCGGCTGCCGCGGCCGCGCAGCAGCGGCCACTGCGGGCTGCGCGGCTGCTGGCCGGCTGCCGCGCGGCGCCGCCAGGCGATCCCGGACAGCGCCTCGAGCACAACCCGGTTACCGAGGTAGGCGGTGACTTCCGCGTGGTCATAGGGCGGTGCGACCTCGACCACATCGAGGCCGGCCAGCGGAAGTTCCATCGCGATCCTGCGGACCGCGTCGAGAAGCTGCCGGCTGGACAGCCCGCCGGGCTCGGGCGTGCCGGTTCCCGGCGCGAGGCCGGGGTCGACCACGTCCACGTCCACCGAAAGGAATACCGCGTCGCAGTCGTCCAGTGCGATGGCGAACGCCTCGGTCAGGCACTCATCCAGGCCGCGGGCCACGATCTCGGTCATCTCGAAGCTGCGCATCCGCTGGTCGGCCATCCAGTCCAGGGTCTCCGGCTCGGGCCAGTAACCGCGCAGGCCGATCTGGAGGAACCGGTCCCCGCGCACAGCGCCGGACTCGATCAGCCGGCGCATCGGCGTGCCATGCCCGACCAGCGAGCCGAACTGGGTGTCGCCGGTGTCGGCGTGCGCGTCGAAGTGGATCAGTGCCACCCGGCCCCAGCCGACGTGCCTGGCCACCCCGGTCGCGTCCGGGAACGTGATGGTGTGGTCGCCGCCGAGCACGACCGGGATCGCCCCGGCCCGCGCCACTCGCGCCACCGTGTCCTCAAGCCGCCGCACCGACGTCTCGGTGTCGCCGGACGGCATCTCCACGTCACCGATGTCGGTGATCCTCAGGTCGGCCAGCGGGTCCACGCCGAGCGCCAGGTGCGGCCGGGATCCGTCATGCGGGAGGTAGTCGGTGAACCGGATCGCCTGGGGGCCGAACCTGGCGCCGGGCCGGTGCGAGGTGCCGCCGTCGAACGGCGCGCCGATCACCACGACGTCCGAGCCCGCCCAGGAGGACTCGTCGTCCAGGTCGGCCGCGGCAACGCCAAGGTAGGTGGCGTCCGGGCCGTACATGTTGCCGATCCGTGTCATCGTTCTCCTTCTCCCAGCCCAGACCCTAGCCTGCTAGCTAGACGGCACGGTCCGCGCGCCCGGCCGGCCGGGCGGCGAGGCGGGCCGGGTGAGGGAGCGGGGCGATGGCGCACGACGACCTGGACCGGCAGATCCTGCGCGCGCTGCTGCAGGACGCCAGGGCGAGCTACTCCGACATCGGCGCGCAGGTCGGCCTGTCGGCGTCGGCGGTCAAGCGGCGGGTCGACCGGCTTCGGGCCAGCGGTACGATCACCGGCTACTCGGCCCGGCTGAGCCCGGAGGAGCTTGGCTGGACTACCGAGGCCTACGTGGAGCTGTTCTGCCGGGGCCGGACGTCCCCTGGCGACATCGCGGTGGCCGCTGGCAAGCACCCTGAGGTGGTCAGCGCCTGCACGGTGACCGGCGAGGCTGACGCTCTGCTGCACATCAGGACTGCGGATATCCGGCACTTCGAGCAGGTCGTCGAGCGGATCAGCGCCGAGCCGTTCGTGGTCCGGACGCGCAGCGCCATCGTGCTGTCCAGGCTGGTTAACCGGCCGGATGTGGTGCCCGGTCTGCCGGACTGAGCCGGCACCCCGGCGGATCAGCCGTTCCGTGCTGATGCGGTCTTTCTGACGCCCAAGTTCGGCTAGAGTGCGGACCATGTCCGAGCGTGACGACCGCTATGCCCGTCATGACCTGCCGAGCAACACGGCGGAGTTCCGTGCCACTCCGGATGTCTCCGCGAGCACGGCGCAGTTCCAGGCTTTCGCCGCCGCGCACGATGCCCGGCCGGATCAGCCCTGGAAGGCCGACGCCTGGCCGGAGCAGCCGGCCCCTGGCGCGCCGCAGGCCGCCCGTCGCGGCGGGCGCACCGCCCTGCTTGCCATCGGCGCGGTCGTGGTGCTGGCGATCGTGATCACGGTGATCGTCGTCGCTACCGGCGGCTGAGGCCCGTTCCCCGGCCGGTGGCCTAGAATCCGCTGGCCATCTCGGCCCAGGCTGACCAGCCGGTCGGGGTGCTGTAGGAGACGGCCAGCCGGTCGTTGCCGTCGAGCACCGCGACGCCCGCGGCGCCGGACGCGTTCAGCCATCCGGTCGGGCTGCCGGCGATCGTGCCGCCCGGGACCGTGCCGCCGGCGACGGACCAGCCGCCAAACGCAGGCTGGCCGGTGGCCGCCTGTGCGAGCACGTAGCCCACCTGCCCGTCGGACAGCGCCGCGTAGACCGCGACCAGGCCGCCCTGCCAGGAGCTAGCCGACGGCGAGCCGGTGACGGTCACGCCGGAGCCGGGCGCCGCGATCGGCGTGCCCCAGGTCCAGCCGGCCCCGGGGCTCTGCCAGGCCCAGTCAATCCCGCCGGCGGCGGTCACCGCGAACACCTCGGTCTGGCCGGCCCCGCTGACGGTCACGGCCGGCGTGCCGGTCAGACCGGACGGGCCGCCGGGCAGCACCGACCAGCCGCTCCAGCGATGGCCCAGCCCACCGTTCCAGGTGTCGATGGCCAGCTGCCCGGATCTGGTGACGCAGAGCACGTCGAGCGTCCTGGCCGCGTCGACGGCAGCCGCCGGCGTGCTGGCGCAGCTGCCCTTGATGTTGCCCCAGCGGGTCCAGGACTGGCCGTTGTTCGGCTGCCGCTGGGCGGCGGTCAGGATCGCCCCGGTGGTCGCGGTCTGGAGCACCTCGATCCGGCCGTCCGGCAGCAGCACCGAGGCTGGGTCGGTGCCGGACTTCGCGGACCGGGCGGCCAGCCCGAGCGGGGTGCCCCACTCCCAGTCGTTCGGGAACCCGGCCTGCTGCCAGGCGTGCACGATCTGGCCGGCGCCGTTGCGGGCGAAGACCGCAAGGGCGCCGCCGGGCTGCCTGGTCACCGTCGGGTTGGTCACGATGCCGCCGGGCGCGTCGCCGACGGTGTGGGTGGCCGACCAGGTCAGGCTGCCGACCGGCTGCTGCCAGGAGTGCACCAGGGTGGCCGAGGAACTCCTGGCGAACCACTCCGCGGTGCCGTTGGCGTTGATCGCGACGGCCGCGCGGAACGAGCCGCTCGGCGTCGGGACCGGCTGGCCGCCGAGGTTCACGTCCAGCTGGTCGCTGTCGATGTCCAGCGTTACCCCGCCATGGGTCTCGAGGTGGCCGCCCAGGTACTGGTGCAGGCGCTGGTGATTGGTCCACATCGTGGCCGGCATGTACGAGCTCGTGGTGGTCGCGATCCCGTCCCAGTCCGCGTAGTAGATCACGTCCGGCTCGGTCATCGAGCCGGCGGCGCTGATCAGCGCGCCGACATTGGTGAATGACTCGTAGACCCCGGAGGAATAGCCACGGGCGTGCAGTTCGGCGTCCCACGCGCTTAGGAAGGTGATGACCTGGGAGTTGCAGGTTGGCCCGTAGGCCTCCATGTCATAGATCAGCGGTGTTCCCGTGGGTATCCCGAGGGCCGCCGCCTGGGCCGCCGCGTCGTCGGCCGCCGCCCTGCCCTCGGCGGCCGCCCGGCTGGTGGTGATCGTGGCGTCGCCGTAGGCGAGCACGCAACTGGACTGCAGGCCCGGGTAGATCGGGAAGTAGTGCCAGCCCTGGCTCTGGATCGTTCGCAGCCAGCCGGGGCTGAGGTTCGCCTGGGCGCAGGCCCGGTTGATGCCGCCGATGTAGATGCCAACCGCACGGAACTTCGAGGCCAGCCAGGCGGTCATCGCGCTGGCACTCGGCGCGGCGCAGGTGTCGAAGCCGCTTCCGGTGAAGACGCCCTGCCCGGATGCCGGAACGGCGGCGGCCGGCCGGGCCTGCCGGACGACCGCTACCGGGCGGGCCGACCCGCCGACCCGGATCGAGGCCTGGATCCGCAGGGCCAGCCGTCGGTTCGCCCGGTAGGAGATCATGACCTGCACGCCGGCCCGCGGGATCTGGTCGGTGATGGTGCGCACCAGCAACCAGTCGGCGTTGCGGATCATCCCGGCGCGGCCGGGCGCGCCGGTGGCGTGCCGGAGCGGCGAGATCAGCACGGCCTCGGTCTTGCCGAGCAGGTTCGGCGGGCAGACCGGGTCGGGACCGGGGGTGCCCAGGTAGACGGCGTGCACGTCGAGCCGGGGACAGGCACTCGGGTGCCGGCTGAATCTGACCACCGGCCAGCGTGCGGGAACCCGGACGCTGACCCCATCGAAGGTTACTCTCTGCCACTGCGGGCTCGTCGCGGCCCGGGCCAGGCCGAATCCGCCAATGGTCAACCCGCCCGCCACCAGGAGCAGCGCAGAGGCGTAGCTTCGAAAATTCATACCGCCTATGCTGGCGCTTTAGTCAGGAAACGACGAGCGCTTTCTAGTTACTGTGGGTAGTCAATAACAAACCTTTGAAATCACGTAACAGATTCTTCCGGCAGACTCGGGCGGCCAGCGGCGGGCCGGGTCACCGGCCGGCCGCCGGATCGGGCTGGAAGCGGTAGCCCATCCCCGGCTCGGTGATCAGCCAGCGCGGCCGGGCGGGGTCAGGTTCCAGCTTGCGCCGCAACTGGGCCATGTACAGCCGGAGGTTCCCGGTGGCCTCGGCGTACCCAGGCCCCCAGACCTCGCTGAGCAGCTGACGCTGGGTGAGCAGCCGGCCCGGGTGGCGCAGCAACACCTCCAGCAGGTGCCATTCGGTGGGGGTGAGCCTGATATTGGCCTCGGGACCTGGCTCGTCGCCGGGGCGCCCCCTGGTCACCCGCTTGGCGGCGAGGTCGATGACCAGGTCACCGAGGCTGATCCTGGGCTGCTCGGTCTCGGTCACGCCGCGCCGGGCCACGGCCCGCATCCGCGCCAGCAGTTCGTCCATGCCGAACGGCTTGGTGACGTAGTCGTCGGCCCCGGCGTCGAGCGCCTCGACCTTGTCGGAGCTGTCGGCCCGGCCGGACAGCACGATGATCGGCGCGTCCGTCCAGCCGCGCAGGCCGCCGATCACTTCCACGCCGTCCATGTCCGGCAGCCCGAGATCCAGGATCACCAGATCCGGCGGCGCGTGCGCGGCCTGCTCCAGCGCCTGGGACCCGGTCTGGGCGGTTGCCACGTCGTACGCCCTCGCCCGCAGGTTGATCCGGAGCGCGCGGACGATCTGCGGCTCGTCGTCAACGACCAGCACCCGGGTCACGACGGGACCTGGCCGGCTGGCGGAACGGCGGGCAGGCAAACCACCATCGTCAGTCCTCCTCCCGGTGTCTCCTCTGGCAGGAGCGTGCCGCCCATCGCCTGGGTAAGGCCGAGCGCCAGCGCCAGGCCGAGCCCGGTGCCGGTGGTGTTGTCGGTGTCGCCAAGCCGCTGGAACGGCACGAACATGCGGCTCAGCTGATCACGCGGGATGCCAGGCCCGCGATCGATGACCCGGAGTTCGACCGTGTCGCCGAGCGCGCTCGCGGTCAGCATCGGCGGACTGGCCGCCGGGGAGTACCGCAGCGCGTTGGAGACCAGGTTGGCGATCACCCGCTCGCCGATCCCGGGGTCTACTCGGACCTCAGGCAGGTCGGCCGGGATGTCGACGAGCACTTCGCGGCCACCCGGGCCGAGGTCGTCCAGCGAGCGCGCCACGATCCCGGCGAGGTCGGCGGGGCGCGGGAAGACCGACATGGCGCCGGCCTGCAGCCTGCTCATGTCGAGCAGGTTCTCCACCAGGCGGGTGAGCCGGTCCAGTGACTCATCGGCCGTGGCTAGCAACTCGTCCCGGTCCTCCGGCGCCCACTGGACATCCCGGGAGCGCAGGCTGGTCACCGCGGCCTTGGCCGCGGCCAGCGGGGTGCGCAGGTCGTGGCTGACCGCGGCGAGCAGCGCGGTGCGCATCCGGTCCGCCTCGGCGATCGGCCGGGCGGCCTCCGCCTGGGCGGCGAGTCGCTGCTGCTCCAGGGCGGTGGCCGCGAACGCGGCGAAGACCGCCAGCGCCCGCCGGTCGGTCGCGGGCAGCGGCCGGCCGGTCGCTGCCAGGCAGAGCGCGTCGGTAACCGGCACCACCACGTCCGCGTCGTCCGGCCGGCCGACCGTCGGGCCGGCCGCCGCGACGACCCGCCAGCCGTCCGCGAGCCTGGGCTCGCCGTCGGGCCCGAGCGATCGCTCCAGCAGCGTCACCGCCTCCATCCCGAACGCCTCCCGCACCCGGTCGACGACGGCCTGCACCGGCCGGGTGCCCCGCAGGATGCTGCCTGCCGTGGTGACGAGCAGGTCGGACTCGGCGCTCGCCCGGGCGGCCTGCTTGGACCGGCGGGCCGCGTCGTTGACGATCAGGCTCACCACCACGGCGACGATCACGAACACGGCCAGGGCGAGGGCGTTGTTCGCCTCGGCGATGGTGAGCGTGTAGTACGGCGGCGTGAAGTAGTAGTTGAGGAAGAGCGAGCCGATCACGGCGGCGAGCACGGCCGGGATCAGCCCGCCGATCAGGGCGACCGCGATCACGCCGGTCATGAATACCAGGACGTCGCTGGTCAGGTTGAGATGGTGCCGAAGGGCTGCCAGGAGCAGGGCGAGCAGCGGGGCGAGCAGCACCGCGAGCACGTAGCCCGCGATGGTCCGCTGGAGTGACAGGCTGCCCCGCGCGGCCGGCAGGCCGCGGCCCCGGCCCATCCGGGCGTGCGTGACGATGTGCACGTCGATGTCGCCGGAGTCGCGGATCGTGCGCCAGCTCACGCCCGGGCCGGTGAGCAGCGTGGCGGCCCAGTTCCGGCGGCTCGCGCCGAGCACAAGCTGGGTGGCGTTCTCCGCGCGGGCGAACGCGAGCAGCGCCTCGGGCACGTCGTCGCCGACCACCTGGTGGTAGGTGCCACCGAGCGACTCGGTCAGCCGGCGCTGCGCGGCCAGCGCGGCCGGATCGGCCCCGGTCAGTCCGTCGGACCTGCTGACGTAGACGGCCAGCAGGTCGCCACCCGCCGACCGGGCGGCGATCCGGGCGGCGCGCCGGATCAGGGTCTCGCCCTCGGGGCCGCCGGTCAGCGCGACCACGACCCGTTCCCTGGCCTCCCAGGTGCGACGGATGTCGTGCGTCTCGCGGTACTGCTGGAGCGCCTCGTCCACCTTGTCGGCGAGCCACAGCAGCGCGATCTCGCGCAGCGCCGACAGGTTGCCGACCCGGAAGTAGTTGTTCAGCGCGGCGTCGATCTTCTCGGCCGGGTAGATGTTGCCGTGCGCCATCCGGCGGCGCAGCGCCTCGGGCGTCATGTCGACAAGTTCGACCTGGTCGGCGGCCCGGACCACGGCATCCGGAACGGTCTCCCGTTGCGGCACCTTGGTGATGTTCATCACCACGTCGTTCAGTGACTCCAGGTGCTGGATGTTCACCGTGGTGATGACGTCGATCCCGGCTGCCAGCAGTTCCTCGACGTCCTGCCAGCGCTTGGTGTTCCGCGAGCCCGGCACGTTGGTGTGCGCCAGTTCGTCGACCAGCGCGATCTGCGGATGCCTGGCGAGCACCGCGTCGACGTCCATCTCATCGAAGAAGGTGCCCCGGTAGGCGACCCTGGCCCGGGGCAGCACCTCGAGGCCGAGCATCTGCTCGGCGGTGCGCCGCCGACCGTGTGTCTCGACGAAGGCCACCACCACGTCCGCGCCCCGGGACTTGCGCCGGTGGCCCTCGCCGAGCATGGCGAAGGTCTTGCCGACCCCGGCCGCCGCGCCCAGGTAGATCCTGAGCTGGCCGCGGTGGCCCGGGACGGCCAGCGGCGGGTCGTGGCTGGCAGCGGGCTGAGTCATCTCGGTTTCACCGTACGGGGTAGCGCTTGTCCAGGGCGATATTGAGCAGCAGCACGTTGACTCGCGGTTCGCCCAGGATGCCGATTACCCGCCCCTGGGTGTAGCGCCGGACCAGGGCAAGCACGGCGGCCAGGCCGATGTGCCTGGCGGCCGCCACCCGACCCGCCTGAATCGCCGCGTTCTGCGCGGAGATGTAGGGGTCCAGCCCCGATCCCGAGGTGGTCACCGCGTCCGGCGGGATGGCGGCGACCGGGACATGGTCGAAGCGGGAGATCTGCCGCTGGCGCGCGCGGATGTCCCGCGCCAGGACCGGGTTGCTCGGCCCGAGGTTCGATGCGCCGCTGGCCAGCGGATTGCAGCCGCCGGTACCGCTGGTAGCGGAAACGGCCGAGGCGGACGGGCGCGGCTGGAAGTACTGCGGCAGCGGCTGGCCCTTGGCGTTGGTGAACTCCTGGCAGAGCAGGCTGGAGCCGACTATCCGGCCGTGGTAGGTGACCAGCGACCCGTTGGCCTGGTGCGGGAAGGCAAGCTGGGCGATCCCGAACACGACCAGCGGGTAGGCCAGGCCGCAGATGATCGTGAAGATCACCCAGCCGCGCAGCGCGGCGATGAGCTGGCGGATGGTTGCCGAGAAGTGGGACATGTCGATCAGCCGCCGAATCCGGGGATGTGGTAGATGATGAGGTCGATCAGCTTGATCCCGATGAACGGGACGATCAGCCCGCCGACCCCGTAGATCCATAGGTTGCGGCGCAGCATCGCGGCCGCCGATGACGGCCGGTAGCGCACCCCGCGCAGGGCGAGCGGGATCAGCGCAATGATGACCAGCGCGTTGAAGATGATTGCCGAGGTGATCGCGGATTTCGGGCTGTGCAGCGCCATGATGTTGAGCTTGTTGAGCCCCGGGTAGACCGGGCCGAACATGGCCGGGATGATCGCGAAGAACTTGGCGACGTCGTTGGCGATCGAGAAGGTGGTCAGGGCGCCCCTGGTGATCAGCAACTGCTTGCCGATCTCCACGATCTCGATCAGCTTCGTCGGGTTGGAGTCCAGGTCCACCATGTTGCCGGCTTCCTTGGCCGCCGACGTGCCGGTGTTCATGGCGACGCCGACGTCGGCCTGGGCGAGGGCCGGTGCGTCATTGGTGCCGTCGCCGGTCATCGCCACCAGGCGCCCGCCCTCCTGCTCGGCCTTGATCAGCGCGAGCTTGTCCTCGGGCGTGGCCTCGGCCAGGAAGTCGTCCACGCCGGACTCGTCGGCGATCGCCTTGGCGGTCAGCGGGTTGTCGCCGGTGATCATGACGGTCCTGATGCCCATCGCGCGCATCTGCGCGAAGCGCTCGGAGATCCCTTCCTTGACCACGTCCTTCAGGTGGATCACGCCGAGCGCCCGGGCCGAGGCTGGCTTGCCCTGGCCGTCCACGGTGCGCTCGGCGACCACGAGTGGCGTGCCGCCGGCGGCGGAGATCGCGTCGACCATGTGGCCAAGCTCATCCGGGGGCATCCCGCCGGACTGCCTGATCCAGTCCCGCACGGCGCTGGAGGCGCCCTTGCGCACCTGGTGCCCGCCGGCGAGATCCACGCCGCTCATCCGGGTCTGGGCGGTGAACGCCACGAACTCGGCACCGGGCAGTTCGCCCTCGTGTCGCTCGCGCAGGCCGTACCGATCCTTGGCGAGCACCACGATCGACCGGCCCTCGGGCGTGTAGTCGGCCATTGAGGACAACTGCGCCGCGTCGGCGAGTTCGGCTGCGGTGATGCCGGCGACCGGCAGGAACTCACTCGCCTGCCGGTTCCCGATCGTGATCGTCCCGGTCTTGTCCAGCAGCAGCGTGTTCACATCGCCCGCCGCCTCAACGGCGCGGCCGGACATCGCTAGCACGTTCCGCTGCACAAGCCGGTCCATGCCGGCGATGCCGATCGCCGAGAGCAGCGCGCCGATCGTGGTCGGGATCAGCGCGACCAGCAGCGCGACCAGGATGACCAGGCTCTGCGGCGCCCGGGAGTAATAGGCCATCGGCTCCAGGGTCGCGACGGCCAGCACGAAGATGATCGTGAGCGAGGCGAGCAGAATGTTCAGCGCGATCTCGTTCGGGGTCTTCTGCCGCCTGGCCCCCTCCACCAGGCCGATCATCCGGTCGATGAAGGTCTCGCCCGGCCGGGACGTGATCTGCACCACGATCCGGTCCGAGAGCACCCGGGTGCCGCCGGTGACGGCCGAGCGGTCGCCACCGGACTCGCGGATCACCGGCGCGGACTCGCCGGTGATCGCCGACTCGTCCACCGACGCGACGCCCTCGACCACGTCACCATCGCCCGGGATGATGTCGCCGGCCTCGACCACCACGTGGTCGCCGATCGTGAGCGCGGTGCCGGGCACCTGCTCCTCGCGGGTCTGGTCCTGGCCAGGCTGCCAGCCGATCAGCCGCCGTGCCACGGTTTCCTGCTTGGCCCTGCGCAGCGTCTCGGCCTGCGCCTTGCCGCGGCCCTCGGCGACGGCCTCGGCCAGGTTCGCGAAGACCACGGTCAGCCACAGCCAGACCACGATCGTCCAGTTGAAGATGGACGGGCTGACGATCGCGGTGTAGGTGGTCAGGGCCGCGCCGATCTCGACCACGAACATGACCGGGTTCTTGATCTGGACCCTGGGGTCCAGTTTCCGCAGCGCGTCTGGCGTCGACTTCGCGAGCATCCGGGGATCGAGCAGGCCGCCGCCGATCCGCCGCTGTGCCGGTGCCGCCTCGGGCGCCGGCCGGTCGGCCGGGGGTGTCTGGGTAGCTGTCGAAGGCATGTCAGTGCAGTCCTTCCGCAAGCGGGCCGAGCGCGAGCGCGGGGAAGTAGGTCAGCCCGACCAGGATGAGGATGACGCCGATGAGCATCCCGACGAACAGCGGCCGGTGGGTGGGAATGGTGCCGACGCTGGCCGGTACCGGCTGCTGCCTGGCCAGCGATCCGGCCAGGCCGAGCACGAAGATCATCGGCGCGAATCTGGCGAGCAGCATCACGATCCCGCCCACGGTGTTGTACCAGGGGGTGTTCGTGGCCAGGCCGGCGAACGCGGATCCGTTGTTGTTGGCCATGGAGGTGAACGCGTAGAGGATCTCGGTGAGGCCGTGCGGCCCGGGATTGAGGATCGCGGACCGCGGCGATTTCAGCCCGACCGACAGCCCCGCCCCGGTCAGCACGAGCAGTGGCGTGGTGAGGAAGTACAGTGCCGCGTACTTCATCTCGGCCGGCCGGATCTTCTTGCCGACGTACTCCGGCGTGCGGCCGACCATCAGGCCGCCGACGAACACCGTGACGATGGCGAGGACCAGCATGCCGTACAGGCCAGCCCCGATGCCGCCGGGCACGACCTCGCCGAGTGCCATGTCGAAGAGCGTGATGCCGCCGCCGAACGCGGTGAACGAGTCGTGGAAGGAGTTCACCGCGCCGGTCGAGGTGACCGTGGTGGACGCCGCGAAGAGCGACGACCCCGGAATCCCGAAGGCTACGTTCTTGCCTTCCATCGCGCCGTGGGCGAGTTGCGGGGCCAGGCCGGCGTGCTGAGCCTCGAAGTAGCTGATGCCGCCGACGGCGGCCAGCCACAGGATCACCATCACGGCCACGATGGCGTAGCCCTGCCGGTTGTCGCCGACCATCTTCCCGAAGGCGCGGGGCAGTGCCATCGGGATCAGCAGGATCAGGAAGATCTCGAACCAGTTGGTGAAGGGGTTCGGGTTCTCGAACGGATGCGCCGAGTTGGCGTTGTAGAAGCCGCCGCCGTTGTTGCCCATCTCCTTGATCACCTCCTGCGAGCCGACCGGCCCGCCGGTGATCGTCTGATGACCGTGCACCACCGTGGTCACGACCTGGTTGGCGTGGAAGTTGTCGATCACGCCGCCGGCCACCAGGATCAGCGCGCCGATGATCGACAGCGGAACGAGCAGTCGCACGGTGGCCCTGGTCATGTCCACCCAGAAGTTGCCCAGGCGGTCCGTCTTGGCCCGGGCGAAGCCGCGGACCAGGGCGATCGCGACGACCAGGCCGACCGCGGCGGACAGGAAGTTCTGCACCGCCAGGCCGCCCATCTGGACCAGGTAGCCCATGGTCGTCTCACCCGCGTAGTTCTGCCAGTTCGTGTTGGTCACGAAGGACGCCGCGGTGTTGAAGGCGAGGGCGGGCGGCACGTTCGGCAGGCCGAGCGAGAGCAGCAGGAAGTGCTGGAGTCGTTCCATCGCGTACAGCAGGACCAGGCAGATCGCGGAGAACGCCAGCATGCTGCGGGCGTAGCCGGACCAGGTCTGGTCGGCGGACGCGTCGACACCGATCAGCTTGTAGATGCCGCGCTCGGCTCGCCAGTGCCGCTCGGTCGTGAAGATCCGGGCCAGGTAGTTGCCCAGCGGCACATAGCAGGCCGCTAGCGCGGCCACCATCAGGCCAGCCTGAAGCCAGCCGGCCAGCGCACTTGACATTAGAACCTCTCCGGAAGAACGAGGGCGAGGAAGAGGTAGACGATCAGGCCGATCGTGACGATCAGTCCGATCCAGTTACTAGCGCTCAATCCGCTCGACCCCCTTGAGCAGCAGGAAGAGCACGGCGAAGATCGCGATCATCAGCGCGACGAAGATCAGGTCGGCCATGGCGTGCCTCTCGTGGGTATCTCGGCGTGCCGCCGGCGGCGGGCCGCGACCAGATCAGTCAAATGCCGGAATCGGCGAAGATCGCGAATCCTTGCGCGACCCATGCGGCTCGCCCGCGTTCCCTAACGAGGTCCATGCGCTCCGGCACCCACCCGGCGGCCCCGGACCGGCCCGGACCGGCCGACCGGCCTGCCGCGGACTACTGTGAGGCGGGACGCTGGCTGGGAATAACGGTGCGGTCGGCACCTTCTGATCGCCTGCCGCGCCTGGTATCGCCAGCCGGCCGGCGCCCCGATCGCGCCGAGGCCGATCTAGCCCGCGGCGGGTTCGCGCGGGCGCCGTCACAGTGGGGGAAGGAACGGAAACTGACCATGCGCGAGTTCGGATCGTTCGTCGCACTGGGGGACAGCTTTACCGAGGGCGTGGGCGACCCCGGCGGCCCGGGGGAGCGTCCGCACGGCTGGGCCGACCGGTTCGCCAGCCACCTGGCCGGGCAGAACCCGGGCCTGCGCTACGCCAATCTGGCCATCCGCGGCAAGTTGCTCGGCGAGGTGATGGCGGAGCAGATCCCGGCTGCGGTCGCGATGCGCCCGGACCTGATCAGCATCGCGGCCGGCGGCAATGACCTGCTCCGGCCGCGCGCCGATCCGGACCACCTGGCCGAGCAGTTCGAGTCGGCGATTGCCACGCTGACCGGATCGGGCAGCACGGTCCTGGCCTTCACCGGGTTCGATCCGAACGCCTTCCCGGTGCTGCGGATGATCAGGGGCCGGGCCGCGGTCTTCAACATGCACATCCGGGCGATCGCCGGCAAGTATGGCTGCCTGCTTGTCGATCTGTGGCCGATGCGGATGCTCACCGACCGGCGGATGTGGGCGCCGGACCGGCTGCACCTGACGACCGAGGGACACCGCCGGGTGGCGCTGATGGCCTGCGAGGCGATCGGTGTCCCGGCGGCCGGGGACTGGCGGAGCCCGCTCCCGCCGGTGCCGGCCAGGCCGGGCCTGGCGGCCGGGGCAGCCGACTGGGTCACCGCGCGGCGGGCCGACGCGGACTGGCTCACCGAGCATGCCCTGCCGTATCTGAGCCGTCGGCTGCACGGCGTATCCAGCGGTGATGGCATGGCGCCGAAACGGCCCCGGCTCACCCCGGTTCTTTCGGACCCGGCCGGGGCGACCGGC
>JAJYTW010000274.1 GCA_021792855.1 Actinomycetes bacterium | reverse complement strand
AGCCCAGCTTGGCCCGCAGCCGCCGGATGCAGACGTCCACGATGTTCGAGCCGGGGTCGAAGTTGATCCCCCACACCGACGCCAGCAGGTCGCTCTTGGTCACCAGCTCGCCGGTCCGCTCGATCAGGGCGCGGAGCACCAGGAATTCCAGCCGGGTGAGCGCGACCGGCCCGGCCCCGCAGTCGGCGGTCAGCTTTCCGGCGTCGAGGGTCAGCCTGCCCGCCCGCATGGTCTGGGTCACGGCGGCGCTGTCCCGGAGCCTGACCCGTACCCGCGCGACGAGTTCGGCCAGCGAGAACGGCTTGGTCAGGTAATCTCGCGCGCCCAGATCCAGGCACTCCACCTTGGTGCGCACGTCGGAACTGCAGGACAGCATCATGACCGGCTGGACCGGGTTGGCCCGCAGGATCTCGGCCAGCACCTCGCGGCCGTCCCGGTCCGGCATGATCAGATCGAGGATGACCAGTCCGTATGGCCGCTGACTGGCCCGGATCACGCCATCGGCGGCGTCCGCCGCGACGTCCACCCGGTACCCGACGTGCTCGAGGGCGCGCCGCACCATGCCGTGGATCCTGGGCTCGTCGTCGATGACCAGGATGCTGGGGGCGCCGGGCTGCGGCCACGGGCCGCCGGGCGGCATCGCGCGGCCCAGGGCCGTGCCGGTGCCCGGCGGATGCTCGTCGTATGCCGCGGTCATTTCGCCCCTGTCAGTCCGAAGCGGCCAGTGGCCAAGTGCCCGGGCTCAGGCCCGCTCGCCTGGCTGGGTTCTGGCGAGCCGCTAGGCAATGGGTTCTACTCCCTGAGTGTCCCACAGGTCAAGACTAAGGTCCCAAAAGCCGCATATGGCACGCATCACATGGCCAGGCAGCGGGCCAGAGTCGACGGGCCGGACGGACCGCGGTGGGTCGCGCCACCCCACGGCGCCCCTGGCTCGCTCTGCCGGAAATTGGAGCTTAGTGCGTCGCTAATAGCTTCGTGCGCGGATCGTCCCATGACGCGTGGATGACAGTTTCGTCATAACGCCCGCGAGCTATTGCAGGGGTTCTTCGAACACCGCACTATCTGTCCAGTCGTATGCCTCCGGCGCAGCCAGCCCTCCTGTGTCGCCGGACCAAGTCCTGCGCCATCCGGCGCGCCGCTGAGAAAGAGGTGGTGACTGATGTCCCTGCCGGCACGCTTGGGAACCCTGCTCGCAGCGTTCCTTGTCGTGGTCGGTGGCGCGATTTTTGTCGTTATCCATTACCTGCTGGGAGGTCCGCCGACGGTGGACTACGCGGCAGGGGTAACGCCGGATTCGGGCCACGTGGTCAAGGTCTACCTGCAGGAAGATCCGCAGACCACTATCGGGAACCGGCCCGACTGGGTGTCCTACTTCATCCAGGACCCCAAGACGCACAAGTGGGTGCACACCACGTTGTTCCAGGTACCGGCGGGCAGCACGATCGACGTCACGATCCTGGGCTATGACGGCTGCACTCCGCTGCGTAATCCCTACTGGGGAAAGGTCACTGGCACGACCGGGAATGTCGAGTACGTCAACGGCAAGGCCACGCCGGTGCTGAACTCCTGGGGCCAGTGCTCGGTTGGTCACACCTTCTCGATCCCCGGAATCGGGCTGAACGTTCCGGTGGCCTCGCCGACCACCCTGGCGGCGAACAACAGCCTCTGCTCCACATCCCCCTGCACGTCGGGTCCGCACACGACCGTGACGTTCAGCTTCAAGTCCCCGACGACGGCCGGTAGCTACTTCTGGCAGTGCCGGGTCCCGTGCGGCCTCGGTTACCTGGACGGCTTCGGCGGGCCCATGCAGACGATCGGCTACATGACCGGTCAGATGGAGGTGGTGTCCTGATGGCCTCCGTCGAGGCTCAGGCCAGCGGAAGCGGCCAGCGCGAGCCCAACCACGGCATGCGCATCTTCATCATCTCGTTGGTGCTAGGCGTCATCTTCGATGCCCTGTTCTGGTTCCTGCTCTCGCCGCACATGCCCCCGGGCACGATGACCAGCGCCGCGGCCAGCGAGCAGTTCGACATCAATGTGCTCGCGGCGATCGCGATCCCGGTGATGATCTTCATCTTCGTCTACTTCGGGTACGCGCTGACCGTCTGGCGCCGCCGCCCGGGCGATGACACCGACGGTCCGGCACTGCACGGCAATGCCAGAGTCCAGACCACCTGGATCACGGTGACCTCGGCGATCGTGCTGTTCCTGGCCGGCTTCGGCACCTACGAGCTGATCGTGCCGCAGGGCGCGGGCGCGGGTGAGGGCCCGGCCCCGATCTGGACTCCGCCGGGCGCCAAGCTCACGGTGGCGCAGCAGATCGCGCCGTGGACGCCCGGCCAGGTGCTGGTGATCCAGGTGATCGGCCAGCAGTGGAAGTTCAGCTATCGGTATCCGCAGTTCGGCGGCTTCGAGACCAGCGCGCTGGTCATCCCGGACCACACCTGGGTGCAGTTCGACGTCACCTCGATCGACGTCATCCACAGCTTCTGGGCGTACCAGCTTGGCGTGAAGGCCGACGCCAACCCCGGTGTCGACAACGTCGCCTTCGCCAAGACCGATCAGCTCGGCAAGATCACGGTGCGCTGTGATGAGCTGTGCGGCCTGTGGCACGGCGCGATGTTCGACTACGGCAAGGTCGTGCCGGTCAGCGAGTTCCAGTCCTGGGCGAGTTCCAGCCGGGTCGAACTGGCCAGCATCACCAAGCTGCTCCCGCCGTATGCCACGACCTACAACCCGACCGTGATCCCGCTGTTCCGGCTCGGCCCCGTGGTCAAGAAGCTAGGCCTGTTCGGCGCCGGCGGCGGTTACTACCCGCCCCAGGACCCGCAGCAGCCGTGATCCAGATTCCCGCGATCAGCCGTGCTCTGGCGGCCGTTGAAATGAAGAGGTGACCGGATGGCCATCGAGACAGAACCGGGGACGCTCCAGCACCCCGGCGGCGGGGAGCCCACCGGCGCGAAAGACACTCGCGCCTGGTGGCAGCGCCCCGCGATCCACACCGGCGTGCTCGGAGCGGTAATCGGGTATCTCGTCGGTTACTACCTGGGCCGGGCGATTTCCGCCAACTACCAGCAGATCAGCACCTCGGACGCGCACGACATCGCGATCGTGCTCGGCTTCCTGTTCCTGGTGATCGGCTGGCTGGTCGGACTGGGCGTGTTCAACGACCTGCTCAGGCACATGGCCGGCCGTCCGATGCCGGACACCGAGAAGACCAACGGCGATGCGGCCGGGGTGGCCAGGTACTTCCGGGTCACCCTGGACCACAAGGTTGTCGGCATCCAGTACCTGATCGGCATGATCATCTACTTCTGCACCGCCGGGCTGCTCGCCATGGGCATCCGGACCGAGCTGCTCTCACCGGTGCATCACGTGTTCAGCTCCAGCACCTACATCGAGCTGGTCGGCGAGCACGGCACGATGATGATGATGCTGATGACCTCGGTCATCCTGGGTCCGTTCGGCAACTACCTGATCCCGCTGATGATTGGCTCGAAGCGGGTCGCCTTCCCCCGGGTCGAGGCGCTGTCGTTCTGGCTCACCCCGGCGGCCTTCCTGATCCTGCTGGCGGCGATCCCGCTCGGCGGGTTCCACATGGGCTGGACCGGCTATCCGACGCTGTCGGTGCAGGACACCTCCGGCGCCGACGCCTACGCGTTCGCGTTCGGATTGATGGGCATCTCGATGGTCCTGGCCGGCTTCAACATCCTGGTCACGGTGATCTGCTACCGAGCCCCGGGCATGCGCTGGAGTCGGCTCCCGATGTTCGTCTGGGGCATCCTGGGCACCTCGGTGATGATGACGCTCGCCGCGCCGATCCTGTCCGGTGGCATGTACATGCTGCTCACCGACCGGACCGTGCAGACCGCGTTCTTCACCGACAACCTGGGCGGCAGCACCTACCTGTTCCAGAACCTGTTCTGGTTCTTCGGCCACCCCGAGGTGTACATCCTGGCACTGCCGGGCTTCGGCATCGTGAACGAGATCCTGCCGGTGTTCACCCGCAAGCCGCTGTTCGCCTACAAGGTGGCCGCGGCCGGCATGGTAGGCGTCGCGCTGCTGAGCTTCTTCGTCTGGCAGCACCACCTGTTCGACAGCGGCATCAACCCGAACATGCGGCCGCTGTTCATGCTGACCACGGAGATGATCTCGATTCCGACCGGATTCATCTTCCTGGTGGGCATGGGCACCCTCTGGAAGGCGAAGATCCGGTTCAGCGTGCCGATGCTGTTCGCGCTGGCGCTGTTCTTCAACTTCCTGATCGGCGGCGTCTCCGGAGTGTTCGTCTCCGACACCGGAGCCGACACCACCGAGCACGGCAGTTTCTTCGTGATGGCGCACTTCCACTACACGATCATGGGCGGCCTGATCTTCGCCTTCATGGGCGGGTGCTATTACTGGCTGCCGAAGATGATGGGCATCAAGCTGAACGAGAAGCTCGGCAAGTGGCACTTCTGGCTGATGTTCCTGGCGTTCAACTCGACCTTCCTGCCGCTGTTCGCGGTCGGCTGGCTCGGGCAGCCACGCCGAGTGTTCGAGTACGCGCTGCGACTCCAGGGCCTGAACGACTGGGTGTCGATCTCGTCCTACGTGCTCGGCTTCTCGATCCTGCTGTTCGTCATCAACTTCGTGTGGTCGACGGTGGTGACCAGGGATCGCGAGACCGGCAACCCGTGGGACGCCCGCGGCCTGGAATGGCAGGTGCCCTCCCCGCCGCCGGTGCATAACTTCGAGCACATCCCGGTCGTGCTGTCCGGTCCGTACGAGTACGGTGACCCGGACGCTCCGCCGGTGGCCGATCTGAACCCGCCGGTCGGCGTCCTGGTCGGGGCACTGGCGAGCGCCGAGACCGAAGAATCGGAGGCATGACGCGATGGCTGAGATGACCTCGGCCGGCCCGGCCGGCCTGAGCCGGGAGCAGGAAGAGGAAGCCTTCTACCACGAGGCGGCGCTGAACGCCGCGTGGACGGGTTCGCGGCTGATGATCGGGATCGTGACCGCCGGTCTCGGGGCGTTTATCTTCGCGTTCTTCTACCTGCGCTCGCTGAACTCCTACGGTCTGTGGTACCCGGCCAGCTTCAAGGGCCCGCAGCAGTGGGCCGGCGCGACGATCATGATTCTGGTCGTGGTCAGCGCGCTGCTGAACAGCGTCGGTCTGCGGCAGATCAAGGCGGGCAAGAAGGGTGCCTGGTCCGGTGCGGGACTCCTCGCGCTGGCCCTCGGCGTGATCGCCGCGATCCTGCAGATCTGGCA
>JAJYTW010000273.1 GCA_021792855.1 Actinomycetes bacterium | reverse complement strand
GTCGTCGTCCCGGATCGCCCCGGCGATCAGGCCGAGCGCCTCGGCGGGACCGGCGGGGGAGACGATCTTCAGCCCGGGCACGCACATCACCCAGTTCTCGATCGACTGGCCGTGCTGGCTGCCGAACCCGAGACCGCCGGACCCGTTGGCGCCGCGCAGCACCAGCGGCATGGCGACCTGCCCGCCGGTCATGTAGCGGACCTTGGCGATCTCGTTGACGACCTGGTCCCAGCAGGTCGCGTAGAAGTCGGAGAACATGATCTCCGCGATCGGCCGCAGGCCGCCCATCGCGGCGCCCATCGCCGCGCCGGCGATGGCCTGCTCGGAGATCGGGGTGTTCCAGACCCGCTCCCGGCCGAAGGAGTCGGCGAGACCGGTGGTCGCCTTGAAGACCCCGCCGGAGGCGACGTCCTCGCCGATCAGCACCACCCGCTCGTCGCGGGCCATCTCCTGGGCCATCGCGGCGGCCACCGCCTGCCGGTAGGTCAGTTGCGCCACTGCCAGCTCCCGTCGCTCCACACGTCCGTCCACGCACCCGCCGGGTCGGCCGGCGGCCGCTGCTGCACCTGCCTGGCCAGCTCGGCTAGCTCCGCCTTGCTCCGCGCCTCGATCTCGTCCAGCTTGTCCGCGTCGGCGCCCGCCGCGATCAGGGCCGCCCTGGTGATCAGCAGCGGGTCCCGCTCCTTCCACCGGGCCACCTCATCGGCCGGGCGGTACGCCGCGCTGTCGGCGGCCGAGTGCCCCTTGTGCCGGTAGGTGTGCGCCTCGATCAGGCTGGGCCCGTTCCCGGCCCGGGCCGCGGCGACCGCCCGGCCTGCCACCTCGCGGACCGCGGCCACGTCGTTGCCGTCGACCACGATCGGCTCCAGCCCGTAGGCGGCGGCGCGGTCGGCGGCCGGCAGCTTCACCGGGATCACGTCGTGGATCGGGGTGTACTCCATGTACCAGTTGTTCTCGCAGACGAACACGACCGGCAGCCGCCAGACCGCGGCCAGGTTGACCGCCTCGTGGAAGGCGCCGATGTTCGTCGTCCCGTCGCCGAAGAAGCAGGCGGTGACCTGCCCGCTGTGCCGGATGACGGCCGCCCAGGCCAGCCCGACCGCGATCGGCAGGTGCGCGCCGATGATCGCGTAGGAGCCGTAGTAGCCGTGCTCGGTGCTGGTGATGTGCATCGAGCCGCCCTTGCCGGCGCAGATCCCGCCGTCCCGGCCGAGCAGTTCGGCGAGCACGGCGTCGGCGGGCGCCCCGCGAGCCAGCGCGTGCGCGTGGCCGCGATAGGTGCCGATCGAGTAGTCGTCCGGGCGGAGCACGGACGCGACGCCAGCCGCGATCGCCTCCTGGCCCAGGCCCAGGTGCACGGGGCCGTGAATCAGGCCCTGGCGGTAGAGGGTGTCGGTGCGCTCCTCGAAGTGGCGCAGATAGCACATCTGCGCGAAGAGCTCGATGTCAGCCGGTCCGTCCATGACCTGGACGCTACGGTCGAATCCGGCCCCGGACCTCGTCCTGGCAGGCCGAACCAGGCCCGGCCGGTTATCCGCCCGCCGGCGGGCCGCCGGTGTCAACCGCGCAGTGCCTGCAGGGTGAGCCAGGCCCTGGTGGCCAGTTCCAGGTTGAAATGCGTCTCGGGGTCGGACAGGTCAAGGCCGGTCAGCTCGCGGATCCGCTGCAGCCGGTACTTCAGCGTGCTGCGGTGCACCGACAGCGCCCGGGACGTCGCCTCGTAGCCGCCGCCATGCTGCAGGTACTGGCTGAGCGTCTGCACCAGGTCGGTGCCCTTGCGCTCGTCGTAGCTGGCCAGCGGGCCGAGCCAGCGGCCGACGAACTCCTCGACGTCGGACAGGTCGTCGACCGAGGCGAGCATCCGCAGCACGTCCAGGTCGGCGAAGACCGAGGTCCGCTCGGCCGCGCCGGAGGCCTTCTGCAGCCGCATCGCCAGCCGCGCCTCGCGCAGCGACCGGGTCAGCTGGGACGGCCGGGCGTAGGCGTCACCCACCGCCAGGCGGCACCGCCCGCCGCCAAGCTCGGCCGCGATCGCCTGGCGCAGCGCCTCCCATTCGGCCTCGCCGGCCGGGACGACGATCATCACGGCGCCGGACATGGTGCCGAGCAGGCCGGGCAGCTGCTGCTTGCGGAGCGCCCGGCGGACCGCGTGCAGCACGTCCTCGGTGGCCGGGGCGGTGCCGCCAACCTCCACCACCGCGACCTGGTGCGGCAGCCCGAGGTCGTACCCGAGCGCCTCGGCGCGCAGGCTGGCGCTCTCGTCGTCGGTGCCGGTGAGCAGGTCGTGCACGAGCTCGCGGCGGACCCGAAGCTCAGCGTCGGCCAGGCCGCGCAGCCTGGCCAGTTCCACGGCCAGCACGGTAGCGCCGTGCTCCAGGGCCATCACGTCGGTGGTGCCGGCCCGGCGGCCGGGGTCGACCAGCGCGATCAGCCCGAGCACGCCGGGTCGGGGCGAGGCCAGCGCGACGATCCTGCCGTCGTCGCGCACCGAGCGGCCAGCCGCCATCAGCCGGCGCATCAGCTGCTCGCGCTCGTAGGCGGACTGTTTCGGGTACCGATCCGGCCGGTCCGGGCCGGCCCACGCGGTCAGGTTGCCGTACCGGTCCTCGACCGCGACCTGGAGCCCGGTCAGGTCGTGCAGCGCCTCGGCGATGCCGGACGCGCCCTCCCCGGCGGCGGCGACCCTGGTCAGCCGCTCATGGATCTGCATGCCGTGGCGCAGCGTGTCGACCGTCTCCTCCAGGGCGCTGTTGGTCCTGGCGAGCTGCTGCGCGGTCTCCCGCTCCCGGCGGTGCAGGTGGGCGTTGGACACCGCGACGCCGGTCTGCTGGGCCAGCACCTGCGCCAGGAACTGCTCCTCGGGCGGCGGCTCGTGCGGCGCGCACACGACCAGATGACCGATCCGCCCGCCGATGCTGCGCAGCGGGTAGGCGCGGGCCCAGCCCGAGCCCGGCATCGTGACCGGCCCGCCGGCCTCGGGCAGGCCGCCTAGCTGGCCGGCCAGGTCGGCCCCGATCGCGCCGTCCGCCCGCCCCGCGGTCCACCAGGTCGCCCCGATCGCGAACCCGGCGACCCGCCAGCCGCCGAGCGAGGACGCCGACGAGGTGGCCAGGCGGAGGATCTGCTCCTCCTCGGCGCTCTCGGTCATCAGGATCGACAGCACGAGGAGGGCGCGCAGGTTCGTCAGCTGGCCGCGGAGCGAGCCCACCTGGTCCCCGTCGAGATGGGGCAATGACGCGAATTCGGCCATGGAGCCATCCAGCAATGCCCGTGTGCGATATTTCCCAGTGATAGCTAGGGTTACGTTATGTTACGTCCCGGTCAAGGTATCAGGAATGCCCGGTTACCCGGCGGTCATGCCGCCGTCGGCGGCGATCACCGAGCCGGTCATGAAGGACGAGTCGTCGCTGGCCAGGAAGAGCGCGACGGCCGCGATCTCCTCGGGCGTGCCGAGCCGGCCGATCGGGTACTTCACCGTCGTCATCGCCAGGCCCCTGGCGAGGTCGCCGCCGCCGCGGGCGGTAAGCATCGGCTCCATCAGCGGCGTGTACACGGTCCCCGGGCAGATCACGTTGACCCGCACGCCGTGCGGCGACAGGTCGATCGCCATCGACCTGGTGAGCGCGACGACCGCGCCCTTGGAGGCGCAGTACGAGGCGAAGTTCGCGACGCCGACCAGTGCGGCCACCGAGCCCTGGTTGATGATCGACCCGTGCCCGGCCGCGGTCATCGTCCTGGCCACCGCCCGCGAGCACAGGAAGGTGCCCCGGGCGTTGACCGCGAACGCGCGCTCCCAGTCGTCGTCGGTCGCGTCGGTCACCGAGCCAGCGCTGTTCACGCCCGCGTTGTTGTACAGCACGTCCACCGTGCCGAAGTCGCGCAGCACCGCATCGAACACCGCCTCGACCTGGCCGGGGTCGGAGATGTCCGCGCTGATCGCCCGGGCCGTGCCGCCGGCGGCCTCGATCGCCGCCGCGGTCTCCCGCGCGGCGGCCTCGGCCAGGTCGACGACCGCCACGGCGGCCGCCCCCTCCCGGGCGAACAGCGTCGCCGCGGCCCGGCCGATCCCCGAGCCAGCCCCGGTTACCACCGCGATCTTGCCGTCCAGCCTGCCTGTCATGGTTCCTACCTCCGTTAGATGAGCGAACCCCGCCGGGCCCGGGCGGCCGCCCGGGCCCGGCGGGGGACTGTGTTACAGCGCGGCCATGCCGCCGTCGACGACCAGCGGATGGCCGGTCATGTAGCCGAGCCGCCCGCTGGCCAGCAGCGCCACCGCGTCCGCGATCTCCGGCGGCGCGGCGACCCGGCCCATCGGGATCCGGTCCTCCACCGCGGCCAGCAGGTCCGGCTGGTCCAGCCGCCAGCTGGTCATCGGGGTGTAGACCATGCCGGGGCAGACCGCGTTGGCCCGGATGCCGTCGGCCGCGTAGTCCACGGCGATCGACCTGGTCAGCATCAGCGCCGCGCCCTTGGACGCGGTGTAGGCGCAGCGGCCGGGGAACGCCACCAGGCCGGCCACCGAGGCGATCGTGATGATGTGCCCGGACCGCCGGGCGATCATCGACGGCAGCACCGCCCGGCTGCACAGGAACGGGCCGCGCACGTTGACCGCCTGGACCTTGTCCCACTCATCGACCGGCGTCTCGTGGCAGCGGGCGGCCTGCCGCGACCCGGTGATCCCGGCGTTGTTCACCAGGACGTCGATCCGGCCGAACTGGTCGAGCACCGCGGCCACCGCCGCCGTGACGTCCGGCTCGGCGCTGACGTCGCAGCGCACGGTCAGCGCGGCCGGGCCGGCCGCGGCCTCGGGCGCCATGTCCAGCACCGCGACCGTGAAGCCGTCCTCGGCCAGCCGGGTGGTCGTGGCCAGGCCGATGCCTGAGCCGCCGCCGGTGACGATCGCGACCCGGTCGGTCACAGGTTCACCAGCGAGGCCTGGCCCGCGCGCAGCCGGGACAGCTGGATGAAGTGCTCCGGGTTCAGGAACAGCTCGTTCAGCTCGGCCATCTGGTCGATCGTGAACCCCTCGGGGCGGCGGATCAGGTAGTCGATGTACTGGAAGGCGTCCTTCGCGCCGAAGCCCACGTGGTGCGCGCCGAGGATCTTCCTGGAGTCCGCGTCGATCACCAGCTTGAGCCAGCCGGACAGGATCGGCCTGGTGAAGGCGTAGATCATCGAGCCCTCGGCGGCGGGCAGCGCGAAGGTCTCCGGGTCGGCGTCGTCCGGCGGCATCTGGATCTTGATGACGTTCGGATACTGCTGCCTGGCCTC
>JAJYTW010000028.1 GCA_021792855.1 Actinomycetes bacterium | reverse complement strand
TGGTACGGGCACTGGCTTGTGACGCTACCGGGCGTCGGCGGCTCCGCCGGGTGGGGATGAGCAGGGCCGCCTGGCGTCGGTAGCCCGGGAAGGCTGACCATTATGGTGCAAAGACGTCAGGTTCTGGCGTTGCTGGCAGGAGCAGCCGCCCTTTGCGGCCTCGGGCCGCTCGTGGTCGCCCGCGCGGCTGACAGCCCGACAGTCCCGGCAGCCGCGGGCAGCGCGGCCGCGGCCCCGGCGGCACGATCGGCCGGGGTGTGGGGCCGGGCGATCGAGGTACCCGGTCTGGCAGGTGCTCAGACCCAGGTGGTGTCCTGTGGCGCACCAGGTAACTGCACGGCGGGGGGCACCTATCTCAGCCACGGCCGTAATCAGGGGTTCGTGGTCAGCGAGCGGGGCGGCCACTGGCTGAGGGCGACGGCGGTGCCCGGCCTGGCGGCGTTGAACAAGGGAGCAGTCCCCGGCATCGGGGCCTACGTCACCGTGCTCTCGTGCACGGCGGCGGGCAACTGCGCGGCCGGCGGCTCCTACCTGGACCAGCGCAAGCACGCGCAGGCGTTCGTGGTCAGCGAGCGAAGCGGCCGCTGGGGCAAGGCGATCGAGATACCCGGCCTAGCGGCGCTGGAGCACGGCAGGCAAGGCGTCGTGAACTCGCTGTCGTGCACCTCGGCGGGCAACTGCGGGGCCGGCGGGTGGTACGACGACAGCCACGGGCGCATGCAGGGGTTCGTGGTCACCGAGCGGAATGGACGCTGGAACGCGGCGATCGAGGTACCCGGCCTGGGGGCGCTGAACACGGACACCATGGCCGGGGAAGGCGCCCAGACCTTGTCCGTGTCGTGCGCTTCGGCCGGCAACTGCGCGGCCGGCGGGTATTACAGCACCAAGTCGTTCCAGTGGCAGGGGTTCGTGGTCACCGAGCGAGCGGGCCACTGGGGCCGGGCGATCGAGGTACCCGGCCTGGGCGCGCTGAACACCAGCGGTGGCGCTCAGGTCCAGTCGCTGTCGTGTGCCTCGGCGGGCAACTGCTCGGCCGGCGGGTTCTATGCCAGCGGCGGCCATCAGCAGGGGTTCGTCGTCGCTGAGAAGAACGGCCACTGGAACCCGGCGACGGAGGTACCCGGCCTGGCCGCGCTGAACACCAGCGGGCAGGCCTTCGTCAACTCGGTGTCGTGTGCCGCAGCCGGCAACTGCACGGCAGGCGGGATCTACGACGGCGCCCCCAACTTCCCGGACAATTACGGGAAGGGGTACGTGGTGACCGAGCACAACGGTGTCTGGGGCCGGGTGGTCGCGGTGGCCGGCCTGGCCGCGCTGCACGCGACCCGGTACAGCGGGGTCGCCTCGGTGTCGTGCGCCTCGGCGGGGAACTGCGCGGCGGGCGGTTGGTACATGGACAACCATGGTTACCGGCAGGGGTTCGTGGCCGTCCAGAGGAACGGCGGCTGGGGGCTGGCGACCGAGGTGCCGGGCCTGGCGGTGCTGAACAAGGGCGGGTCCGCCAACGTCGCGGTGGTGTCCTGTGCCACGCCGGCCAGTTGCGTGGCAGGCGGGTCGTTCATGGATAGCCACGGTCATTACCAGGGATACCTGACCTAGCACGGCGCACGGCCCCGGCGTTCTCGGCAGCCCCACGGGTGTAGCTGAGAGTCCTCTCATCGAGGTCTCATCGTCACGTCATCGGGTCCCGGCAGAGTAGTTCTCGAAGGCGGAACACACCTAGGAGGGGACCTTCAGATGGCACGAGTGAACCACGCGAGCAGCGGCTTCGGACGCGAGCGCGACCATGACAAGAACGACCACGGCAAGAAGGACCGGCGCGAGGACGGCAAGGACCGCAAGGACGGCCACGACGGCCACGACGGCTGAGCGACCGCCCCCTGCTCAGTCATCGGGGCCCGCAGGCGATTCGCCTGCGGGCCTCGATGCGTTTCCGGCGCCGAATTGCGCGGGCAGTCCCGCGGCGGCGCGCCCCGCAGGCTACTCGTCGGCCTCCCTGACCAGCCGGTACCCGGCGCCCCGGACGGTCGAGATCCGCTCCGGCCCGATCTTGTTCCGCAGGTACCTGACGTAGACCTCGACCACGTTGGACATCGGGTCGTAGTCGTAGCCCCAGACGTTGCTGAGCAACTGCTCCCGGCTGAGCACCTGGCCCGGGTGCCGCATGAACATCTCGGCCAGCGCGAACTCCCGCGAGGACAAGTCGATCGTCCGCCCGGCCACGTGTGCCTGCCTGGTACGCAGGTCCAGGCTCAGGTCGCCGTTGTGCAGCACGAACTCCTCCGCCCGCTGCTCGGTCCGAAGCTGCAGCCGGATCCTGGCCAGCAGTTCAGCCAGCCGGAACGGCTTTCGCACGTAGTCGTTGGCGCCGCCGTCCAGGCCGGTGACCACGTCGTCGGTGGAGGTCCGGGCGGTGAGCACGATCACCGGCAGCACCGTCTTCTGGTTGCGCAGTTCGGCCAGCACGTCCAGGCCGTCCATTCCAGGCAGGCCAAGGTCGAGCAGCATCAGGTCGAAGTCGCCGGTGCGGGCCAGGTGCAGGGCATCCACCCCGTCGGTGGCGGTGGCGGTCGCGTAGCCCTGCGCCTGCAGGCCCTTGACCAGGAACCGCACGATCCGCGGCTCGTCCTCGGCGATCAGGATCCGGGTCATCGGGGCATCCAGGTGGCTGGTGGTTCGGACTGGCCGGGTTCGGGCTGGTCGGGTTCGGACTGGCCGGGACGTGGCTGGCCGCCGCGGCCGGCCGGGTCGGTTCGGGGCGGCGGCACTGGCTCGAACGGCACCGCGATCCGGAACGTCGCCCCGGCGGACTCGGCGCCGTCCAGGCTCACCGTGCCGTGGTGCGCCGCGGCGATCGCCGCCACGATCGACAGGCCAAGCCCGGATCCGTCGGTGCGGCGCGGATCCAGCCTGGCGAATCGCGCGAAGACCCGGTCCCTGGCCTCCGGCGGGATGCCCGGGCCGTGGTCGGAGACGGTGAACTCGATCATCTGGCCGCGGACCTGCGATCCGATCTCCACCGCCGAGCCGGGCGGCGTGTGCGCGACCGCGTTCGCGGCTAGCTGGATGAGGGCCTGAGTGATCCGCTGCGGGTCCAGCATCGCAACCCCGCGGGCGGTACCGGTGAGGGTCCACGGCCGATCGTCAAGCGCCCGTGCCTTGGCCACCACGGAACTGGTCAACTGCGCCAGGTCGGTGGGCTCGGGATGCAGGAAATCGGGCCGCTCGCTGCTGGCGAGCAGCAGCAACTCGTCCACGATCCGGCTCATCCGGCTGATCTCGTCCGCGACGATCGCCAGCGTCTCGGTGTCCTCCGGCGCCTGCGTGCTCAGGGTGTCCAGGTTGCCCTGGATGATCGTGATCGGCGTGCGCAGTTCGTGCCCGGCGTCGGCGAGGAAGCTGCGCTGCGCGGACATCGCCGACTCCAGCCGGTCCAGCATCCGGTTGAAGGTCACGGCCAGGTCGCTCACCTCGTTTCTGCCCCGGATCGGGATCCGCTCGTGCAGGTCGGTCTCGGTAATCCGGCGGGCGATCTCGGTGGTGTCCCTGACCGGCCGGAGCACCCGGCCGGCCACCAGCCAGGCCAGGATCGAGCCAAGCAGCAGCGCGATCGTGCCAACCTCGATCTGCAGGGTGGTCACCTCGTTGACACTGGCTTGCTGCGACGCGGTGAGCGCGGCGGCCACGAACACGCCCCGGCTCTTGGTGCCGCCGCTGGAGACCTGCACCGGGATCGCCGAGTACCTGGCGGGGCCCGCGGCCATCTGGACCGTTCCGCTCTGCGGCGTCCGCAGCGCCGACCACTGGCTGAGTACGGTCTTGCCCGGGCCGCGCTGGGGTGAGAAGTTGCCGCTGGTGGTCACGATCGCGCCGTGCATGACGCCGAGCAGCACAATGTCCTGTTCCAGGCCGGCCGCGCTGGTCCTGGCCTGGAACAGGCCGAGCACGGTGGTGCCCGGGGTGGCCGGCTTGTTATCGTCCGGCCGGTCGGTGTTCCCGCTGATCGCGTGCTGCCGGGTAGCCAGCAGCCGGAACTCGGTGATCTCGTGCGCGAGTTCGCTATTGATCCGGCTGTTCATGTTCTGCAGCAGCAGCGCGTGCGTCACCACCGTGGTGGCGATCAGGGCAAGCGCGAGCAGCGCGATCGACCAGCCGAGGATCCGGCTCCGGGCGGAGATGAAGATCCGCCCGGTCCGGTGCCCGGACTCGGTCGCCGCGCTCGCCTGCCGCCCGTCGCGTCCCGCGCGCACGGCGGCCTGATCGGCTGCCACGGTCGGGAGCATACCCACGGCCCGCTCCGGACAGTCCGGTCAAACGCCTCGATACAGGGCTGCTGACCTGCGCGAACTGGGCCGATGAGAGTTCTCTCATGGCGCTCTCACCTCGTTATCAGCCCGTCCGGCCAGGTTAGAGATCGGCCCTGCCGGACCGCGGGGCCCCTGGCACACGGAGGACGCACCCAGATGCTGATCATCGTCATCGCCGCCGCGGTCGTGGTCGCTGCCTCGCTGGCGGCCGGCCTCGCGGCGCGCGCCCGGATCGCCCGGCGGCCGACGGCCGGCGTGACCGCGGCGCGGCTCGGCCAGGATCGTCGCTGGGGCGGGTTCGCCCGGGCCCTGCTCGCCCCGGATCGCCGGATCGCCGGCCTGGCCCTGTGGCTGATGATCGTCGACACGGCGCTCGCCCTCGCCGCGCCGTGGCCGCTGCAACTTGTGGTCGACTACGGTCTCGGCGGCCGCCCGTTCCCGTCCTGGCTGCGCCCACTGGCCGGCCTGCCGCATCTGGCGGTGGCTGGCATCGCGGCGGCCGCCGGGCTGATCCTGCTCGGGATCGGCGCGGTGGCCGGCTACCAGGTGGCCTACCTGACCGGCGCGCTGGCCGAGCGGATGACGCTGCGGCTGCGGCTCGGCCTGCTCCGGCACCTGATGCGGGTCTCCCCCGCGCGTACCGCGCGGTTCCCGCTCGGCGAGCTTTCCAGTCGGCTCGGCTCGGATGCCGGCCAGATCGCCGACGCGGTCAGCGCGGTGATCGAGACGATCGTGCCCGAGGTCGCGCTGCTGACCGGCATGATCGTGATCACCGCCCTGCTGGACTGGCGGCTGACCCTGATCGCGCTCGCCCTCGTCCCGCTGTACGCGCTCACGGCGCGGCTGCGCAACCGGCCGCTGCGGAGCGCCCAGCAGCACTCCCGGGCGCTTTCCGGCCGGCTGAACGCGCTGACCACCGACCAGCTTGGCATGCTGCCCGCCGTGCACGTGTTCGACCAGGCCGAGGCGGAGGCCGGCCGGCACGCCGAGGCGGCAGGCGCCGCGGCCGACGCCGCGGTGCGGGCGCTCGACGCGAGCGCCAGGTTCCGCCCGGTCAACGACATCCTGCCGGGAATCGGGCTCGCCGCCGCGCTCGTGGTAGGGACGATCGAGGTCACCTCCGGCCGGCTCTCCGTTGGCGGACTGCTGGTCTTCGTGGCGTATCTGGCCAGCCTGACCTCGCCGATCCGGGCGCTGGCCGGGCTCAGCGCGGTGATCGCGCGCGGGACCGCGAGCCGGGACCGGGTCACCGAGTTGCTGGACCTGCCGCCACTGGAGCCCGCGGCGGCCGACGAACCGGCGGGCCAGGCTCCGGCGCCGGGCACCGTGCCTTCCGCCGTCCCGGTCGCCGCGCCGGGACGGGGGCGGCACGCGGCCGCGGCCCGCGGCCTGCCGATCCGGCTGGATCGGGTCAGCTACCAGCACCGGCCCGGCGAGCCGGTGCTCGACCGGGTCAGCCTGGATCTGGCGGCCGGTGAACTCGCATGCCTGACCGGCCCGTCCGGAGCCGGCAAGTCGACATTGCTGTCACTGCTGACCCGGCTGGCGGATCCGGCGTCGGGCCGGATCCTGGTCGGCGGCCAGGACATCGCCGCGCTCCCGCTGTCGCGGCTTCGCGCGCTGGTGACCCTGGTGCCGCAGGAGCCCTGGCTGTGGTCGGGCACGATCGCGGAGAACATCGGCTACGGGCTGACCGGCGCGGGCCGGGCCGAGATCGCGGCCGCCGCCGAACGGGCCGGGGTGGCCGGCTTCGCCGCCGAGTTCGCGGCCGGCCTCGACACGCCGGTCGGCGAGCACGGGCGGCAGCTATCGGTCGGCCAGCGCCGCCGGGTCGCGATCGCCAGGGCGCTACTGCGGGACACCCCGGTGCTGCTGCTCGACGAGCCGACCGCCGGACTTGACCAGGCCACCGAGGACCGCCTGGTGCGGGAGTTGCTGGCCAGCACGCAGGGCAAGACCGTGCTGCTGGTGACCCACGCCGAGGCGCTGACCAGATTCGCCGACCGGACCCTGCGGCTCGCGGCCGGGCAGGTCACTGACCGGCCGCCCGGGCCGATCGACGATCTGGCGGCCGACCGGCGGGTGCTCGCCGGGATCGCGTCCTAGACCGGCGGGTAAATCCACCGGCCAGGTAGCCGGCGGCTCGGGCGGCGCGAGGACCGGGCCAGCGGCCGCGCTCAGGGCCGCGCTGGACCTGGCCAGGCGCGCGATGCCCCAGGTCGCCGCGGCCGCGGCGATCGCCTCGGCGACCATCCTGGCCGGGCTGTCGGCCAGCCGCTCGTGGTAGATGAGCAGGCCGAGTCCGCTGCCCACGATCGGGTCGAGGACGGCGAACACCGGCAGGAACGCGGCCAGGCTGGCGGCCCGGTAACCATTTTGCTGGAGCGTGTAGGTGGTGATCCCGACGACCGCGAGCAGGTAGATCTGGGGATCGGCGAGCAGGCCGGCCTGGTGCACGGCGACCTGCGCCGCCACCGTCTTGGTGAGCGCGTCGGTCACCCCGGCGCCGATGCCGCCGCCGATGCCGAGCAGCAGTGCCCGGCGCGCGGGCGGCAGCCGGCCAGCCATTCCGGCGCAGCCCGCGGCGAGCGCGATCGCCACGCTGGCGGCCACGCCGAGCGGGACCGGCGCGGCGACGGCGACCCCGCCAGAGGGCTGGGAGATGGTGAGGAACACGCCAAGCCCGGCGCAGGTGGCGACCGCCGCGGCCCATTCCGGCCCGGTCATCCGGCGGTGCTCCAGCCAGGCCGACAGGGCAAGCGCGATCAGCAGGCTAGTGGCCAGGATGGGTTCCATCACGACCAGGCGGCCCGAGCCAAGGGCCGCGGCCTGGAGCCCGAAGCTGACGACGATAGCCAGCAGGCCGGCCAGCCACAGCGGCCGGGCGAACAGCCGCAGCAGCGCGGTCGTCTCGAAGGCGGCGGCGGACGGCAGCCGCGCGGCGGCCCGCTGCTGGAGGACGTTGGCCACGGCGAAGGTGACCGCCGCCGATCCGGCCAGCAGGACGGCCACCGACTCGGGGGCGATCGGCACCATAACCGATCGGCATGCAACGCGAACGCCATAACCGACATGATGAACGCAGTACTGCCAATCGGGCTAGATGCCGCCGGACCCGATCAGGCTCGCGCGGCAGCCGGGTCCAGGTCGGGGCCGGGCCGCTCGTGGCTGGCCGCGAGTTCGTGGGTGATCGCGTCGAGCAGTTCGAGCAGCCGCGGATGGGTCTCCGGCTGCCAGCCGTCAAGCAGCCTGGCGATCCGGTCCTCGCGGGCCCGGAACAGGCTGGCGTGCGCCGCCGTCCCGGCCGAGGTGAGGTCCACCGGGGCCGTGCCGTCGGCCGCGCCCGGCGCGAGGTAGCCGGCCCGGTCGAGTTCGCCCAGCCTGGCGCCGAGATCGGCCGGGGTGATCGACAGGCACTCAGCCAGGGACCGGAGGTCCTCGCCGCGGTGCTCACCCACCCGCAGCAGCAGCCAGCCGGCCCGGGGCGACAGGTCGAGCCCGGCCGAGGCCAGCATGCCGCCGTAGACGTCGCGGCGCCGTTCGTGTCCGAGCAGCGCACACAGCGCCCGGCGCATCTCCTCATCCGAGGTCGTGATCGACGGCCGCGCCGTCGGCGCCAGCCGGTCGGCCTGATCCACGGCGCGGGTGGTGGTGCGCAGCGGCAGTTCCTTCAGGGTCCAGGACAGCGCGAACGCGAGCACGCCGACCGGAACCGAGGCCAGGAACACGGTGCGGATCGACTCGGAGTACCCGCTGATCACGGCGGCGTGCACCGCGGGCGGCAGCTTGGCGAGCGCGGCCGGGCTGGCGCCGCTGGTGGCGGCGAAGCCGGGCGGCAGCGGGATGCCGTGCAGCGCCCGCGTCAGGTTGCCGGGCAGCACGTTGTCGAAGATCGCGCCGAAGATCGCGGTGCCGAACGAGCCGCCGATCGAGCGGAAGAACGTCGCCCCGGAGGTCGCCGCGCCCAGGTCGGCGTAGTCCACCGCGTTCTGCACCGCGATGACCAGGACCTGCATGGTCGCGCCGATGCCGACGCCGAGCACGAACATGTAGACCGAGGAGGCCAGCACCGAGGTGGTCGGTCCGAGGTGCGAGAGCAGGTACAGGCCAACCGTCATGACCGCGGTGCCGAGCACCGGGAAGATCTTGTACCGGCCCCAGCGGCTGATCAGCTGCCCGGTGCCGATCGAGGTCAGCAGCAGGCCGGCCATCATCGGCAGCAGCCGCAGGCCGGAGCCGGTCGGGCTGACCCCCTTGACGATCTGCATGTACTGCGGCAGGTAGGTCAGCGCCCCGAACATGGCGAAGCCGACCACGAACCCGATCGCGCCGGCCGCGGAGAACACCCGCTGGCGGAACAGGTGCAGCGGGAGCACCGGTTCCGCGGCCCGGCGCTCGGCCAGCACGAACCCGGCGGTGAACGCGACCGCGAGCACGCCGAGCGTGATGATCGGCCCGGAGCCCCAGCCGAAGGTCACCCCGCCCAGCGAGGTGAGCAGCACCAGGCTGGTCGCGGCCCCGCCGATCATCACCGTGCCCAGGTAGTCCACGCTGCGCTGCTGGCGGGTCCGGCGGCCGGGCAGCACCGCGGCGACCACGATCAGGGCGATGATCCCGATCGGCAGGTTCACGTAGAACACCCAGCGCCAGGACAGCGTGTCCACGAAGAACCCGCCGATCAGCGGTCCGATGACGCTGGTGACGCCGAAGACCGCGCCGAAGAAGCCCTGGTAGCGGCCGCGTTCCCGGGGCGGGACCACGTCGCCGACGATGGTCTGGGCGCCGACCATCAGGCCGCCGCCGCCGATCCCCTGCAGCGCCCGGAAGATGATCAGCTGGGTCATCGTGCCGGACAGCCCGGACAGCGCCGAGCCGATCAGGAAGATCACGATCGACGCCTGGAAGAACGCCTTCCGGCCGTACAGGTCGCCGAGCTTGCCCCACAGCGGCGTCGAGACGGTCGAGGCCAGCAGGTATGCGGTGACCACCCAGGACAGCCGGGACAGGCTGTGCAGGTCGCCCGCGATCGTTGGCAGCGCCGTCGCCACGATGGTCTGGTCCAGTGCGGCGAGCAGCATGCCGAGCAGCAGCCCGGCCATGATGACCAGCACCTGCCGACGGCTCAGCGGCCCGGCCGGGTCCGCCCCGCCGTGCCGCCCCGATGCCGCCTGATCAGCGTTCGTCCGCATGCCCGTGGTGCTGCCCACTCGGGCGGGGTTTTACCCCATCGGGCTGGTCAGGTCGAGATGTCCGGGTAGGGCAGTCGCCAGTGGCTCAGCCGCGCCGCGTACTCCTTCTGGAACCCCAGCGGCTCGTCGTAGTCGCGCTCGAACAGCGCGATGAAGAGCGTGAGGGTGAGGAAGTGGTGGGCGCCTAGCTCGAACAGCTGCACGTAGTCGTGCGTGGCCAGGGCCTCGCGCTCGTCGGCGGTGAATTTCAGCCAGGTGCTCGCCTCGATCGCGGGCAGGTTCAGGATCTGGTTCGCCCGCTCGGCCTCCCACCAGGTGACCGTTCCGCGCGGGTCGGCGCGGTACCGCTCGACCAGGTCCGGGTCGCGGTCCACGGTGAACAGGAACTTGTTCAGCAGGTACTTGCTCATCGCGCGCCCTCCGCTCCGGTGGCCGGGCCGCCGGCGCCGCCGGGATACCAGGTGAAGTACGCCTCCATGGTGTGGAAGAGATCGAGCGAGTCGGTGTAGTCGGCCCGCACGCCCTCCCCCGCGACCCCCATCATCAGCATGAAGTCCATGAACCCGTGGGTGGCGTTGCCGGGCAGCCACAGGCTCTCCAGGCTGACCTCGGCCAGGGCGCGCTCCAGGTCACCGGAGGCGATCCACTCCACCGCCTTGCGGTCGAACTCCGGGTCTGGCCCGTGCGGGCCGAACTGCCGCGGGCCGCCGAGTTCCAGCGACAGGTGCCCGGTGCCGATGATCGCGACCTTCTTATCGCTCGGCCAGGACTCGACCAGGTCCCTGATCGTCTTGCCAAGCTGGACGAACCGTTTCGGCTGCGGCAGCGGCGGGGCGAAGATGTTGGTGTAGACCGGGACGATCGGCAGGTCAGCCTCCGGCCGCAGGGTGATCAGCGGGCAGGTGATGCTGTGGTCGATCCGAAGCTCGTTGGAGAACGCCAGGTCGAAGCCGGCGTCCATGCCCTCGCGCAGCAGGTACGCCGACAGGTCCTCGTCCCCGCGCACGAACATCCGGGGCAGGCCGAACTCGCGTTCCTCGTTGTAGTAGTTGGCGTCGTAGAACGGCGCCTTGCCGATCAGGAACTGCGGCATGTTGTCCAGCCATAGCTGGTGGAAGTGGTCGCTGCCGACCATCACGAGCACGTCGGGGTCGGCCCTGGTGAGGGTCTCCCTGAAGGCCTCGATCTTGGCCACCCACTCGTCGGCGAACGGCGGGCGGTCCGCGCCGGTCGCGGTGCTGGCTCGGTAGTAGAACGGGTGATGGGTGGACGCGATCACCGCGGTGATGGTTGCCATGGCGGCTCCCTCAGGCGCTCTCGGGGCTAACGTTCGGGGGCTGGTAGTCGGTGTGCTGCTCGACGGTCAGGTAGATGTCCATGCCGATCGCCCGGCGCTGCTCCTCGGCGATGTGCCCGAGCAGGCCGGCGGTCCTGGCCAGCAGCGCGAACCCGCGCAGCAGGTCCGGCGGCAGGCCGAGGTCGGCGAGCGCGGCGCCGCAGACCCCGGCGCCGTTCAGCGGCAGGGTCCGGCCGAGCACCTCGGTGTGCACCCGGCCGATCGCGGCGAACAGTTTCAGGTGCGGGCCGAGCAGGCCCTCCTGCGCGGCGATCGCGAACAGCACCGGTGTGCGCGGGTCGGTGACCTTGTGGATCGGGTGGCCCAGACCCGGGATCAACCGCTTGTCCGCCCGGGCCGCTCGCACCGCGGTCAGGGCGAGCGCGTCCCAGCCGGCGTCGTCCTCCGGCAGTGGCCCGGTCACCCCGGCGAGCACGTCGGCCAGGAACCTGCCGGTGTCCTCGGTCACCCCGAGGAACCGAGATCCGCCGCCGAGCAGGCCGGCCGCGATCGCGCCCTGCACCGAGTCCGGTGCGCTCAGGTAGGTCAGCCTGGCCGCGATCGCCGTCGGGGTGAACCCGTGGTCGGCCAGCGCGACTAGCACCGCCTCGAAGACCCGCACCTGGGCTTGGGTTGGCCGGCGCTGGGTGACCAGCCACAGGGCAAGCTCGCCGAAGCCGACCTGGCCCATCAGGTCGGCGGCCAGATCCTTGCCGAGCAGGGTGATCGTGTCCGGATCGGAGGCGCCGAGCGAGGTCGGGAACGACGGCACGGGCTCGCTGGTCATGAGTCGGCTCCCTGGGTCGGGTCGTCGGCCGGCGTCTCGAGCCAGGCCCGGATCGCCTCGCCGTGCTCGTCGAGTTCCGGCGGCGGAAGGTAATAGCTCGGCGCGGTGGCCGAGAAGGTGAGCGGGTGCCGGACGGCACGCACCGCCCGGTCGCCCTGGCCGGCGATCACCACCGGATCGAGACCGATGCTGTCGGCGAACGCGACGCCCTGATCGACGGTGTTGATCGGGCCGCACGGCACGCCAAGCCCGATCAGGTCGGCGAACCACTCGCTGGCCGATCTGGCGGCCAGTCGCTCGGTGAGCAGTGGCCGGAGTTCGTCCCGGTTCGCGGTCCGGCCCTCGTTGGTGGCGAACCTCGGGTCGTCGGCGAGTTCGGGCACCCCGAGCACCGTGCACACCTTGCGGAACTGAGCGTCGTTGCCCGCGGTCACGATCAGGTCGCCGTCACCGGTCGGGAACGGCTCGTACGGGAACAGGCTCGGATGCGAGTTGCCCATCCGGAACGGCACCACGCCGCCGGCCACGTACGCGCTGGTCTGGTTCACCATGCCGGACAGCGCGGAGGCCATCAGGCTGGCCTCGACGTGCTGGCCGATCCCGGTCGCCGCCCGGTAGTTCAGCGCCGCCAGGATGCCGACTGTGGTGTGCAGGCCGGCCATCACGTCGAACATCGAGATCCCGGCCCGGTACGGCGGGCCATCCGGGTCACCAGTCAGGCTCATCAGGCCGGACATCGCCTGCACCATCAGGTCGTAGCCAGGCAGGTCCCGGCCGCCGCCGGAGCCGAAGCCGCTGATCGAGGCGTAGATGACCCGCTCGTTCAGTGCCCGTACCGACTCGTAGTCCAGGCCGAACTTGGCCAGGCCGCCTGGCTTGAAGTTCTGCACGAAGACGTCTGCCCGCCGGGCCAGTTCGCGGGCGGCGGCCAGATCGCCAGGGTCGCGCAGGTCGAGAGCGACCGACCGCTTGTTCCGGTTGATCGCCATGTAATAGGTGGAGATTCCGTCGGCGTTCACCGGCGGCACCCACTGCCGGGTGTCGTCGCCCGCCGGGCTCTCCACCTTGATCACGTCCGCACCCAGGTCCGCGAGCAGCATCGTGGCGTACGGCCCGGCGAGCACCCGGGAGAAGTCCGCGACCAGCAGTCCGGCCAGCGGACCGGTCCGGCGGGCGCCGGTCTGGTTAGGTTCCGGGGTGGCACCGGCACCTGGGTTGGGCTGAGTCATGGGTGGCAATCTGTTCCTCTGTCCGTTGGCCGGACAGGTGTCCGGTCCTACGCGGTCTGGGTCGTGACCATCGGAGTGTCAAGGTATCGCGGCCACCACGGCCGCGCCGCCGCCGGCCTCGATGATCCGCTGCGGGGCCGCCTGGTAGCTGGCCCAGTCGGCACTGATCGCGCCCGCCGTGCGCAGCAGCAGCGGCAGGTACTCGCCGGTCAGCGTGTCCAGCGAGGTCTCGGCCGCGTGCACGGTCACGTTCAGCGCGGCGATCACCCGGCCGTCGCCGTCCCGCAGCGGCGCGGCGACCGACCGGATCCCCGGTGCTAGCTGCTCGTCGGTCAGCGACCACCCCCTGGCCCGCACGTCCCGCAGTTCGGCGGCCCGCTGCGCGGCGTCCGGATCCCAGCGCGGGGTGATCCCGGACCTGCTCGGCTCGGTGAGCACCCGCTCGGCCTCGGCCGGCGGCAGCGCGGCGAGCAGCACCTTGCCGAGCGAGGTCGGCATGGCCGGGAACCTGGTGCCGATCGTCACGGCCAAGGCGATGATCTTGGGCACCGCCACCCGGGCCACGTACACGATGTCCGAGCCGTCAAGCTGGGCGATCGAGCTTGACTCGTGTGTCCGGCCGACCAGCCACTCCAGGTGCGGCCTGGCGATGTCCCACAGACTCGACGACAGCACGTAGCTCATCCCGAGGTCGAGCACCCGGGGGGTGAGCTCGAATCCGCCGTCCGCCGGGCGAACGTAGCCGAGTTCGGACAGGGTGAGCAGGATCCGCCGGGCGGTCGGCCGGGCCAGGCCGGTGGCGGCGGCCACCGCCGCCAGGGACAGCACCGGCTGCCGCGGCTGGAACGCCCGGATCACGTCCAGGCCGCGGGCGATGGCCTCAATGAAATCCGGGCTGCTCTCGCGGCGTGCCATCTGCGCTCTCCCTGGCTGCGGAGCGTTGCCGCTCGCGATCGTCATGCTCGAACTGTACGGCCGTGACACCCTCTTGACAGCCGAGCGTAAACCGGCAACGCTTCCGGTCAGGTCAAAAGTAGCCGCCATCCGGACACTAGTCCGCGATTTTGCCTTCAGCCCAGTCTCATGGAGGTTTTCCGTGACAGCCGTTTCCTCCGCCAGCGATCTGACGCCGGGTCGGCCGGTGGTCTTCCGGCACGCGACCGTGCTCACGATGGACCCGGCGCATCGCGTGCTGACCGACGCCGACGTCCTGGTGACCGGCGAGCGGATCGCCGCGGTCGGTCCCGGCCTGGCGGTCCCCGACGGCACCGCGGAGATCGACGCCTCCGGCGGCATCGTGATGCCGGGCATGATCGACACGCACCGGCACATGTGGCAGACCGCGACCCGGGGCTACGGCGCGGACTGGACGCTCACCCAGTACTTCGTCTGGAACTATCTGCAGTGGGGCAAGAGCTTCCGGCCGGAGGACATCTACGCCGGCAACCTGCTCAGCGCGATCGAGGCGATCGACGCCGGCGTGACCACCACCGTGGACTGGTCGCACAACCTGCAGACTATCGACCACGCCGAGGCGGCCGTCGACGCGCTGACCGAGATCCCCGGCCGGTTCGTGCTCGGCTACGGCAACATCCAGGCCGCTCCGTGGGAGTGGGCGACCACGCCCGAGTTCCGGGACTTCTACACCAGGCGATTCTCCGAGAGCAACGACATGCTGGGCTTCCAGCTTGCCTTCGACGTGCCGCCGGCCAGCCCGGATTTCCCGGAGAAGGCCGCGTTCGAGGTCGCGCGGGAACTGAACGTCCCGGTCACCACGCACGCGGGGGTCTGGAAGGTCACCACCGACGAGGGCATCAGGCTGATGCACGAGCACGGGTTCATGACCGACCGGACGATCTACGTGCACGCGTCCAGCCTGTCGCCGGACTCCTACCACCGGATCGCGGCGACCGGCGGCACCGCGTCGCTGTCGACCGAGAGCGAGCAGAGCGCCGGGCAGGGCTACCCGCCCACCTTCAAGCTGCGCGAGTACGGCATCGGCGTCTCGCTGTCGATGGACACCAGCGTGTGGTGGAGCGCCGACCTGTTCTCGGCCATGCGAGCCACGCTCAGCGCCGACCGGGCCCGCGAGCACCTGGAGGCGCACCACCGGGACGAGACCGTGACCCATCACAAGCTGCGGGCCGAGCAGGTGGTGGAGTGGGCCACCATGGGCGGCGCCCGCGCGCTCGGCCTGGACTCGGTGACCGGCAGCGTCGAGGCCGGCAAGAAGGCAGACCTGGTGCTGATCAAGAACGACGCCTCGCCGGTGATGTTCCCGCTGCTCAACCCGTTCGGGCACGTGGTGTTCCAGGCGCAGCGCGGTGACGTGCACAGCGTCGTGGTCAACGGCCGGGTGGTCAAGTACGACCACAGCCTGGTCGGCGTCGACCTGGCCAAGGCCAGGCGGGTGGTCGGCGAGACCGTCGACTACCTCAAGGGCGTGCTTGGCCCGCAGGCGTGGGCCGAGGGCATGCAGCCGGAGATCCCCGAGGTCCGGGTGCTCGACAACCCCTACACCTACACCTACGACAAGTAGCCGCCGGGCCTGGCCGTCTGGGCGGGATACCATCCCGGACGGTCAGGTCCGGTCAGGTCAGGTGCACGTACTCGTAGTCGAAGGGCTTGCCGTTGATGCCGCTGCGCGGCGGGGCCAGCCAGGCAGCGATCCTGCCCCGCTCGTGCACCGGCCGCATCAGGGACCGGACGTGGGTCTTGTCCACCTCGGTGGGCAGCCACCCGCCGCGCCGCCGCTGCCACTCGGCGTCGTCCAGCAGTTCGCCGTCCGGGCTCACGTTGACCGCGGCGAACGCGCCGACCCGGCGGTTGAACGCGACGTGCGGGAGCCTCAGCCGGTGCGGCAACCCGGCGTCGGCGAGGATCTTGTTCCACCGGTTCACGCCGGTCTGACAGTCTGCGATGTACTGCCTGCGCAGGTCGGTGTTCAGGCCGGTCAGCGCGGGCACCTCGATCTGGCCGGGCCGTCCGTCGACCAGTGCGTCGACGTCCATCGGGTCGTCGGTGAGGCGGTGGTCGTCGGGCCGCCGATCCTCGGCCCAGCGGCCCTTGAGCCCGGCCGTGTAGTAGTTCGCGACGTTCGTGGAGGTCTCCCCGCCGAACAGGTCCAGCGAGACGCTGTAGTGGAAGTTCAGGTACTTCTGGATCACCGCGAGCGGCACCGCCCCGCACGGCCCGGCGTCGTCGGTGTCGTGCTCGACCATCAATTGCGCGGTCCGCTCCACCACCCGGTCCACGCCGGTGGTGCCGACCATCATGTGGTGCGCCTCCTCCTTGAGCATGAACTCGCACGTCCGCGAGAGCGGGTCGAAGGCGGACTCCTTCAGCGTGCCTAGCTGGTACTTGCCATCCCGGTCGGTGAAGTAGGTGAACATGAAGAACGACAGCCAGTCCGGGGTCTCCTCGTTGAACGCGCCGAGGATCCGCGGCGACTCCGCGCTGCCGGAGTTGCGGAGCAGCAACTGCTCGGCCTCCTCCCGGCCCTCCCGGCCGAAGTGGGCGTGCAGCAGGTAGACCATCGCCCACAGATGCCTGCCCTCCTCCACGTTCACCTGGAACAGGTTCCGCAGGTCGTACAGGCTCGGGGCGGTGGCGCCGAGGTTTCGCTGCTGCTCGACCGAGGCGGGCTCGGTGTCTCCCTGGATCACGAGCAGCCTGCGCAGGTCGGCCCGGTACTCCCCGGGCACCTGCTGCCAGGCCGGTTCGCCCTTGTGCTCGCCGAAGCCGATCCGCCGGTCCGGGTCCCGCTCGGCCAGGAAGATGCCCCACCGGTAGTCCCGCATCGGCACGTGCGCGAAGTGCGCCCAGCCGGCCCGGCCCACGTTCACCGCGGTGCGCAGGTACACGTCCCTGGTCGGCAGCGCCGGGCCCATCGACTCCCACCAGCGCAGGAAGTTGGGCTGCCAGGACTCCAGCGCGCGCTGCAGTCGCCGGTCGTCGCGCAGGTCCACGTTGTTGGGGATCTTCTCGGCGTAGTCGGGTGCGGCGGTCATCACGGTTCACACTCGCTTTCGGTCGAACCTGGGCCGCAGGCCGGTCCCGTACCGGCGCAGCGCGCCGTCCGGGCCGGACGCGTTCGGCCGGGTGAAGATCCAGTTCTGCCATGCGGTCAGCCGACCGAAGATCTTGGTTTCCATGGTCTCCGGGCCGGCGAACCGGTAGTTCGCCTCCAGGCCGGTCAGCGCGTCCGGGCTGAAGCCGGCCCGCTCCTCGAGCATGATCCGGACCTCGTCGTCCCAGTCGAGGTCATCCGGCGCGACCGTGACCAGGCCAAGCCGGGCAGCGTCCGCGCCGGTCAGCGGCTGGCCGGCCGCGTCCCGCGCCGCCGCCAGGGCCTTGTCGTCGCCGAGGAACCTGGTGCCGAGCCTGGTCAGGCCGTTGGCCATCGGCAGCGGCCCGAGGTTCATCGGCCCGACCGTGATCGCGGCCGGGACGGCGGCCGGGTCGATCTCGGTGAACACCCCGGCAAGCTGATAGGAGCGGTCCGCGGCCAGCGCGAGTTCGAGCAGCGATCCGGCGAAGCAACTGCCGGGCTCGATCAGCGCCAGGATGCTCCGGCTGGTCACGTCCAGCCGCTTCAGGGTGCGCTTCAGGTAATGGATGATCTCGGCGGCCAGCCAGTCGCCGGAATTCCGTGCCAGCAGATCGTCGTAGCCGAGCACCCGCTCGGCGCTGCCCGCGGTACGCAGCACCCAGGTCCCCACCTCGGGCTCGTTGGTGCGCAGATCCAGGATCAGGTCGTCCAGTTCGCGGGTCATCGCCAGGGTCCATAGCTCCGCGCCGCGGGCATGCAGTTCGGCCAGGCCGGCGGGCGGATCGTCGGCCGGTCCGGCAACGGTGATCTCGGCGAGGCCGCGCCGCCGGTCGATCCCGGCTCGCACGTACCGGTAGCCGAGCGCGTCGCCGGAGCGGGACTTGGCAAGCTCGGGCAGCGTGATCCCGGTCGCGCCGGCCGGCCGGGCGGACCGCTCGGCAAGCTCGGCGGCCCGGGCCCGGACGGTCTGCGCCCACCGGTCCCGCGGCACCACCTCGTCCACCAGTCGCCAGGCCACCGCGCGCTCGCCGCCGATCCCCTCCGCCCGGGTCGCGAAGCTGTCCGCCAGGTCCCGGCGGACGTGCCGCTTGTCGGTGATCCTGGTCAGCCCGCCGGTCCCGGGCAGCACGCCGAGCAGCGGAAGCTCCGGCAGGGCGACCGTCGACGAGCGGTCGTCCACCAGCATGATGTGCTCGCACGCCAGCGCGAGCTCATAACCGCCGCCCGAGGCGGTGCCGTTGACCGCCGCCAGATAGACCTGGCCGGAGCAGGCGGTAGCGTCCTCGATCCCGTTTCTGGTCTCGTTCGTGAACTTGCAGAAGTTGACCTTCTGGCTATGCGAGGCGGTGGCCAGCATGCCGATGTTCGCCCCGGCACAGAACACCCGGTCCCTGGCGCTGGTCAGCACGACCACGCGGACCTCCGGGTGGCAGAACCTGAGCCGCTGGACGGCGTCGTACAGTTCGATGTCCACGCCGAGGTCGTAGGAGTTCAGCTTGAGCCGGTAGCCGGGGGCGAGCCCGGCCTGCTCGTCCACGTCCATCGCCAGGGTCGCGATCGGCCCGTCGACGGTCAGCCGCCAGTGCCGGTAGCGATCCGGGCTGACCCGGAAGTCGACCAGCGCGGACCCTGGTTCGGTGGTGTCTGCCACCGCTCCATAGTCGACGGCGCACGCTCGGGGCGTCAAGATTTTGTAGCAGTTTCCGGCGCTGGTCCGATCCGCTGGTCCGGTCCGGGCCCGGTCAGCCCAGCTCGTTCAGCCGCTTCCACTCCAGCCGGGAATCCGCCGACCAGCGCTCATGCCGGTCGGCGAAGACCGCGGCCGCCGCCAGCCCGCTCCACGCATCCGGCAGCAGTTCCCTGGGCAGTGCCGGGTCGATGAACGGGAACCGCCGCCAGGCGTGCACCAGTTCCACCTGCCTGGCCAGCACGTCGGCGGGCTGCCGGTCGCCGAACTCGGCGATGAACTCCTCATACTGCCGGTCGATCCCGGCCAGGTCCCACGCGGTTCCGACCATCGTCCGGACATCGGCCAGCCCGGGCCGGGTGGCCACGAACACGTGCGCGTCCCGGTCCACGCCGGCCTCCCGCAGCACGGTCGCGACCTCGGGCTCGCGCTCCGGGTGCGGGCTGATCCACCAGCCACTGCCCAGCGCGCCGAAGCCCGCCCAGCTGAGCTGGGCGCGCACCAGGTGCCTGGCGCGCCGGTCCCGGTCCGGGATCCGGACGTAGACCAGCAGCCAGCGGCCGTCCCAGTGCCGAGCCGAGCCGGTGAAGGAGTAGATCCGCTCGGCGCCGTCGGTCAGCAGTCGCCGGGCGCTGTCGGTCAGCTCCCACCGGGTCCGGCGGCCGACCTTCACCGGCGCCAGCCAGCCGGCCGCCGAGGTGCGCATCAGCGCCTGCCTGGTCGCCTTCTGCTCCACCCCGAGCCGTCCGAGCAGGTCGAGCACGGCCGAGGTCCAGGCGGTGCCGTCACCGGCCAGCACCAACTCGCCGAGCACGGTGAGCAGCAGGCCGCGCGCGCTGGGCGCCCCGGCGGCGTGCCTGCGCGAGACGGTGGGAGTCGTCACCGGGCCAGCCGCTCCGGCCACAGCCTGCGGTGCGCGGCGGCCACCGCCGCGGACTCGGCGTCGCCGTCGGGCAGCAGGCAGATGATCTCCTGCGCCTGCTCGGCCAGCGCGCACTGACCCGTAGTGAGCAGCGGGCAGGTCCGCCCGGCCCGCTGGTTCGGGCCCTGGCAGCGCCGGACGTCGGCGCCGTCGGCGGCCAGCCTGATGGTCTGCTCGTCGGCGAACCAGCCGCGCTGCTCCACCAGCACCCGGCGGCCGCGTGCCGCGCCAGGCCAGCCGGGCATCCCGCCGCGGGCGGCGATGTCCACCGTCACCACCGAGATCTCGTCCGCCGTGGTCACCTGCGCGCAGCCGTAGTGCGCCAGCAGCCTCAGCATCGCCGTGTTCGACATCAGCACCACCGAGCGCAGGTAGCCGATGCCCGCCGCCCTGGCCTGATCCACCAGGCCGGCCAGCAGAACCCGGCCCAGGCCGCGGCCCTGGTACCGGTCGGCGACCGTGATCGCGAGCTCGGCGAGGTCCGGCTCGAGCAGGACGTATCTGGCCTCGCCGACCACCCGGCCAGGCGCCTCGGGATCCAGGGCCACCAGGCAGCGGGTGCCCGGGCCGAATCCGGCCGCCGCCGCCAGCAGGCCGGGGGTGGGCTGGCCGGTCTGGAATCTGCGCCGCGCGGAGTCGGCGGAGAGCCCGGCGAACAGCCGCCGGATCGCCGGGATATCGGCAGGCCCGGCCGGGCGCACCTCGATGCGCGGGGCCAGGTCCGGCTCGATCCGGGCGCCGATGGTCATGAGCGAACTGTAATGATGTCCGGCCCGGCCCGTACAGGGACCTACGGCCCGGTAGCGGCCAGGTCCTGGCTCAGGGCAGCATATGGCCCGAATACGTGAGCACGCTGGCCAGCACGAACAGGGCCGCCTCGGCCACGACGAACAGCGCGAACCTGCGGCCGGACAGCCGCCGGCCCCAGACCAGCACGGCGGGGAACGCGACCAGCGTCATCCTGGCGTTCGGCGGGGTCATCACCGACCAGAGCGTGATCGCGGCCACTCCGATGGTCAGCACCAGGGTGCCGACGCTGAGCTCGGACCTGAGCTTGACCAGCAGCCGGATGGATAGCAGCAGGAACACCCCGCCGAGAATGCCGTTCCACAGGTTCCAGGCCAGGATGTGCGCGGCGACCTGGGCCGGGTGACCGAACACGTGCCGGACCACCGGGAGCGCGAGCAGCGCCAGTGGCTGGCCCTGCTCGTGCCAGCCATAGTGCTGCGCCTGGTAGGTCGCCATCGGGGTGCCGGTCCAGATCCACAGGAACACCGCGAAGCCACCGATGCCGACGGTGGACAGCACCGGGGCGGCCAGGCTGCGCCAGGCGGCGCGGTCACGCCAGCCCCGGCGGCGGATTTCGGCCCCGGCGGCGGCAAGGCACACCACGATCAGCACCAGCGCGACCGGTTCGACCGCGGTGGCGAGTCCGGCCAGCAGCCCGGCCACCAGCCACCGCTTCGAGCGCAGCGCCAGCAGGGTGCCAAGGGCCAGCGGGATGGTCAGGCCCTCGGAGTAGGCCATCGAGAACACGATCGTCCCGGGGAACAGGCAGAACACCAGCGTGGCGCGGCGCGCGACCCGCTCGCCCCACCAGGCGTCGGCCAGCCGGTACGCCAGGATCGCCGCGACCAGGCCGCCGGCCAGCGAGACGACCAGCGCGGCCCGGGCCAGCGAGGTGAACGAGACCGCCGAGACGGCCCGGATGATCATCGGGTAGAGCGGCAGGAAGCCCAGCGTGGACGGGGTGTGCGGCACGGTGGTCGGATAGCCGTGCTCGGCGAGCCGCAGGTACCACTGGCCGTCATAGCGGAAGAACCCGTACACCACCGAGCGCCGGCCGAAGCCCGCCGCCACGATTGCGAGGACCGCCAGCGCCAGCCTGGTCAGCGAGTAGACGGCGATCGGCCAGCGGGCCTGGGTAAGCGCGCTGGCGAGCCTGACCCGCCACTCGCCGATACCGCCCGATGGCTGCTCGGTGCCGAGTTCGAGTTCGAGTTCGGTGGCGGTGGGGGCCACCTCGGTGGCCAGGTCCGCCTGAAGCTGACTGCCTTGCACGTATCCCCGCTGTTCATCTGGCACACATGAGTCCCAGCGAAGAATAGGGCAAGCCAGGCGAACGTACGCTCCGATGCCGGTAATACTCAGCACAGTCTCAGGTACTGCACAGCCTGCGCCGCCCGCGCCCAGGGGTCAGCCGCCGGCCGTCTCGATCCCGTGGCAGCGCTTCCACTTCCGTCCAGAACCGCATCCGCACAGGTCGTTGCGCCCGCGCCGGGCGTCGGACCGGGCGTAGGAATCCCGGATCGCGGCCGGCGGCCGGCCGGCCCTGAGCAGGTCGCACATCTCGGTCATGGCGGGCCGGACGTGCCGGAAGAACGCCTGATAGCTCGGGCACAGGTAGTGCAGGCCGGCCTCGCCGTCCGGGGTTACCTCGAACCGGTCCTTCGGGCAGCCGCCGTGGCAGGCGAACCGCACGTCGCAGCGGCGGCAGTAGTCCGGCAGCGTGTCGCGTTTGGCCAGGCCGAAACTGACCTGCTCCGGCGAGCCGACCAGGTCGGCGATGGACCGCTCGCGGATGTTGCCGAGCAGGTGGGCCTGGTCCACGAAGTGGTCGCAGGAGTACAGGTCGCCGGTGTGCTCCAGGGCCAGGGCGAGCCCGCAGGTCTCGGAGTGCACGCACAGGCCGGGTGGCTCGCCGTAGAAGTTCGCCAGCGTCACGTCGAACATCTGCACGTAGACATCGCCGACGTCGGACCGGACCCAGTCCTCGAAGACGTCGATCAGGAACCGGCCGTATCCGTGCGGGGTGACCGACCGGCCGGTCACCGGGACGGGCCCGGCCTGCCGCTCGACGATCGGGATGAACTGGATGTACCGCGCGCCGCAGTCGTCGCGCAGGAACCGGTACACCTCCCGGCCGTGGTCGGCGCTGGCCGCGTGCACGGTGGTCAGCGCGTTCCAGTCGACGCCGTGCGCGCGCAGCGCGGCGAGACCGCGCAGCACCCGGTCGAAGGTGGGCTTGCCGCCCTTGTCCACCCGGTAGGCGTCGTGCAGCGCGCGCGGGCCGTCGATGGACAGGCCGACCAGGAACCCGTGCTCGGCGAAGAAGCCGGCCCAGTCATCGTCCAGCAGCGTCCCGTTGGTCTGGATGGTGTGCACGATCCGCTGGCCGGGCCGCCTGACCTGCTCGGCCAGGGCCACCGCGCGGCGGAAGAAGTCCAGCCCCATCAGGGTCGGCTCGCCGCCCTGCCAGGCCACCGTGACCTCGGGCGCCCGCGGCTGGGCGGCGAGTAGTTGCCGCAGGTACTCGGCCAGGACGTCGTCGGTCATCCGGAAGTCGCTGCCCGGGTACAGCGACTCCTTGCTCAGAAAGAAGCAGTACTCGCAGTCCAGGTTGCAGATCGCCCCGGTCGGCTTGGCCAGCAGGTGAAACGCCAGCGGCGCGCCCGGCGGCAGCAGCGCGCCCGCCCGCTGTCCCGCGCTCAACCGGTCCCCCGCCACCCGATCCGCCTGATCCGCCCGGTGCCTGCCGCGGCCGGCCGGTCGGCCGGCCCGCTCACGCCCGAGCCCAAAGGTACCCCAGGCGACCCCGCCGATCAGGGCATCGGTGCGGGCGTCGACTTCGGCGCGCCGTCGGCGGGCGGCCAGGGGCGGATCCAGTTGTCGGTGATCTGGCCGAATCGCTCGAACCGGACCCTGGCCGCCTCGCCTAGTTCGTCGGCGACAGCGGTCAGCACGGTCTCGACCACGGCCATCGTCGGGGTCAGGCTCTCGAACGGCGACGGCCCGCGCACCTCGGCGGTCAGCACCGCGTCGGCCACGTCGGCCACCGGCGACAGCCACGGGTCGGTGAACAGCACGATCCGGGCCCCGCTGTCGTGCGCGGCCTGCGCGAACTCCTGGGTGTCCCGCTCGTAGCGCCGGAAGTCGAACACGCACACGACGTCCTTCCTGGCGATGTCGGCCAGGGTGCCGGCCCGGTCCGCGGCGGTGGCCTGTACCAGGCGAACCTTGGACCGCACCTCGCGCAGCACGTTCACCAGGTAGTCGGCGGCTAGCTGGCTGAACCATCCGCCGGTCGCGAGCACCGGGTGGGCGGGGTCGGCGAGCAGCGCCACCACCCGCCGGAACTCGCCGGGGTCGATCGCCCGGACGCTGGCGGTGACCGCCTCGGCCAGCCTGGCGCCGCAGTTGGCGAGCAGGTCGGTGGACGGCCGGTCCACCCGGTACTGCCGGTAGATCTCCACCGGGGTGAGCACCCGCGCGCTGATCTCCTCGCGCAGCGCCTGCTGGAACGCGGCGTAGTTGTCGAAGCCAAGCTGGTTGATCACGAATCGGCTGATCGTCGGCCCGCTCACGCCGGCCTGCTGAGCCAGCCTGGCGGAGGACTCCAGGCCAGCCGTCGGCGGGCCGGAGAGCAGCACCCGGGCAACCCGACGCTCGGCGGGCGAGAAGTCGCCCAGACGCTGGCGTATCCGCTCGGACACCCGCAGCACAGGTTCATCGTTCACCGGCAGCTCCCTGAACGAGTCGGTTCAATTTGCCATCTTGACACCATTTTCTGAAACATGCTGTACTCGCGGCATGCCGACCGGAACCGCCCATCTCGATCGCGGAGTCGGGGAGCTGAGCCCCGCCCTGGTGCGGGCGGCCGAGCGGTTCGGCACACCGGTCTACGTGCTGGACATGGTGTCCGTCGACGCGGCCGCCCGGCAAGTGGCGGCCGCGTTCGGCCCGCCCTGGATCCTGCAGTACTCGCTGAAGGCCAACGACCTGCCCGCCCTGGTGGCGTTCCTGCGTGACCGCGGCCTGGGCGCGAACGTGGTCTCGGCCGGCGAGTGGCGCAGCGCGCGGGCCGGCCAGGTCGGCAACGCCGCGGTGTCCTTCGAGGGAATCGGCAAGACCGACGCTGACCTGGCATTCGCGGTGACCGAAGCGGCCAGCGGGCGTCCCCCGCGCTGGCTCGCGGTGGAGTCCGCCGACGAGGCCGGCCGGCTGGCCGACCTGGCCGCCAGCCACCGGCTGGGCCGGGACGGCCGGCCCGGCCTGGACCTGCTGGTCCGGCTGAATCCCGAGGTCGTGCCGGAGACCACGGCGCAGTTCGCGGTCGGCGCCCGGGCCAGCAAGTTCGGGATGACCGGCGAGGAGATCCTGGCCCTGGCGGCCAGCGGCCTGCTGGACAGCCCCGGCCTGCGGCTACGCGGCGTGCACGTGCATGCCGGGTCGGACCTGCGCGACGTCGCCGCGTGGGCTACCGCGGGCGTGCGGGCAGTGCGCCTGCTCGGCCTGCTCCGCCGGTTCAGCGACGCCGCCGACACGGTCGACTTCGGCGGCGGCTTCCCGCTGCCGTCCGACGGCGCACCTGGGCCGGACAGGTTCCGGCAGGCCCTGACCGCCGCCCTGGCACAGGCCGGCCTGGCGCTGCCGGCCCGGCCGGCCATCGAGCCCGGCCGGTACCTGGTCGGGGCGGCCGGCTGGCTGGTGGCGAGCGTGCTGCATGCCAGGGCGCCCCGACCGGGCCCTGGCCGGGACGACCCGCAGGTGGTGCTCGACGCGGGGATGACCGAACTGATCCGCCCCGCGCTGTACGGCAGCAGGCATGCCGTACACGCCCTGCCCGCCGGGCCGAGGTCCGTCCGGGCGCTCACCGCGACGCTGGTGGAGGGCCCGGTCTGCGAGTCGACCGACTCGCTCGGGGTGCACCAGTTGCCGCCGCTTGGCCGAGGTGACCTGGTGGCGCTCGCTCAGGCCGGCGCCTACGCCGCCTCGTTCACCTCGCGGTACAACGGCCGCCCGCAGCCACCCGAGGTGCTGCTGATGTCGGACGGCTCACTCGAACTCGCCCGGCGGCCGTATCCCGCGGGCAGCACCGTTCCCGGCGTCCCGGACGGCAGGTCCGGGTTCCGCTCGCCGGGCGCCCGCCCGGAGGGGCTTGCCGCCCTTCCGGCGGTTATTGAAGGAGGCACGTTCTGATGACCAAACCACGACGATTCCCGCTCGGCCCCGCCGCGCGAGCGGGCCGGGCCCTGATCGCCGCGGCACTCGCGATGGGCGCGGCGGGTGGCCTGGCGGTCGCCGCCGCGCCGCCGTCGGTCGCCGCGTCCGCTCCGACCACGCTGCGGGTCGAGGCGGATACCTCGATCTCCACGTTCAACCCGTTCCTCGCCTACTTCAACGGCGAACTGAACGTGCTCGGGAACATCTACCCGACCCTGACCACGATTGACCAGCAGGGCAAGCCCGCCCCCTACCTCGCGACCTCGTGGAGCGTCTCGCCGGACAAGCTGACCTGGACCTTCAAGATCCGGTCCGGCCTGAAGTGGTCCGACGGCACGCCGCTCACGGCGGCCGACGCGGCCTGGACGTTCAACCTGATCATGAAGAACAAGGTCGCGGCTACCGCGAACGGCTCGCTGGTGGCTAACTTCGCCAGCGTCACGGCGCCGAACGCGACCACACTGGTGATCAAGACCAAGACGCCGGAGTCGAACATGCTGTACATCAGCGTGCCGATCACCGGCATCCCGATCGTGCCTGAGCACATCTGGGCGAGCAAGGTCTCCAGCCTGTCCAGCTTCAAGAACATGAGCTTCCCGGTGGTCGGCTACGGCCCGTGGGTGCTGACCGGCTACGTGCCGAACCAGTACACGACGCTGACCGCCAACAAGAGCTTCTTCATGGGAGCGCCCAAGTTCAGCAAGCTGATCATCCAGTACTTCACCAATACCGACGCGGCCGTCGCCGCGCTCCGCAGCGGACAGCTTGACCAGATCGACACCCTGACCGCGACCGAGTACCAGTCGCTGAAGTCGGTCAAGAACATCCAGTTGTCGGCCCAGGCGAGCAACGGCTGGACCGGCATCGAGCTGAACCCGGGCGCCCAGACGCGGTCCGGCAAGCACTTCGGCAACGGCAACCCGGCCCTGACCGACCCGCGGGTCCGGCAGGCCATCGCCCTGGCGATCAACCGCAAGGAACTGGTCACCAAGATCCTGGACGGCCTGGGCGTGCCCGGCGCCGGGTACCTGCCGCCCGGCTACCCGCAGTGGTGGTGGACCCCGCCGGCCAACGCGACGTTCAACTACGACCCGGCCAGGGCCAACCAGATCCTCACCACGGCCGGCTACAAGATGGGCCCGGGCGGGGTGCGGATCGACCCGAAGACGCACAAGCCGCTGGTGCTCCGGCTGGGGATCCACTCCGACGAGATCACCGACGCCCAGATGGCCCCGTACATCCAGGAGTGGCTGAAGGCGATCGGCATCAAGGTCGTGGTGCAGTCGATGAGCTTCAACCAGCTCAACACCGTGCTGCCGAAGGGCAACTGGGACATGCTCTCGGACTCCTGGACCACCGGCCCTGACCCGACCTACCTGCTGAGCATCCAGACCTGCGGGACGCTGCCGCTGAACAACGGGACCGCGGGCAACACCGACGCGTTCTTCTGCAACAAGACCTTCGACAACCTGTTCAGCCAGCAGGTTCAGCAGTTCAACACCACGCAGCGGGCCGCGACCATCGCCAAGATGCAGCAGATCCTCTACACCGCCAACGTCGACGTGATGCTCTACTACGCCGACAACCTGAGCGCGGTGCGCAGCGACCTGGTGCACAACTTCTTCTACGGCAAGGCCAACTCCCAGGGCTTCTCGCCGCAGCAGAACTTGTTCATCAACTGGCGCACCGCGACCCCGGTGGGCAGCGCGACCAGCGCCTCGTCGGGTTCCGGTGTGTACATCGTGATCGCGATCGTGGTCGTGCTGTTGCTGGCGGGCGGCGGCTTCGCGCTGCGCCGCCGGGCCACCGCCGGCGAGCGCGAGTAGGAGGCTCATGACCAGCGACGCACCTGCCGCTGGAGCCGCAGGCGTCGGCTCGGTGCCCGGGACCCAGGTCCCGGGCACCGGGGCGCGCCCGGCTCGGGCCTCGGCCCGGCCGGCCGCCGGGCCGGCCCGCGGCGACTTTCTGTCCTACCTGGCCAGGAAGGTCGGCACCGCCCTGATCAGCTTCGCCGTGCTGCTGGTCGTGGGGTTCGTGATCTTCCACCTGATCCCGTCCAACCCGGTGGCCGCGCTGACCAGGGGCCGCCCGATCAGCGCGGCGCAGCAGGCCTTCCTGCGCAAGGAACTCGGCCTCAACCAGTCCCTGGCCCAGCAGTTCTGGCACTACGTCACCGACACCCTGCAAGGCAGGCTGGGCTACTCCTGGCAGTTCCAGCAGCCGGTGTCCGCGCTGATCGGGCAGCGACTGTGGCCGACCATCCTGCTGATGGGCACGTCCACGATCATCTCGATCGTGCTCGGGATCTGGCTGGGCATCCGGAGCGGGTGGCGGCCGGGCAGCACGCTGGACCGGGTCTCCTCGGGATCCTCGCTGGCGCTGTGGTCGGTGCCCACCTTCTGGCTCGGGATCATCCTGCTTGTGCTGTTCAGCGTGGGCTTCGGGCCGATCCCGCCGCTCTTCCCGGCGGGCGGCATGTCCACCCCGGGCAGTCCGGGCGGCTTCAACCTGCCGCACATCCTGGACGTCGCCAGGCATCTGGTGCTGCCCTGCCTGACCCTGGTCCTTGTCGTCTTCGCCCAGTACGTGACGATCATGCGGTCCTCGGTGATCGACGAGCTTGGCAGCCCGTACCTGCTCACCGCGCGGGCCAAGGGCCTGCGCGACGACCTGGTCCGCCGCAGGCACGTGGTGCCGAACGCGATGCTGCCCTCGGTGACGGTGATCTTCCTGCAACTCGGCGGCCTGGTCGGCGGCGCGATCACGGTGGAGACCGTCTACTCCTGGCCCGGCCTGGGCTACCTGACCTACCAGGCGCTGCAGATCCCCGACCTGCCGCTGCTTCAGGGCACCTTCATCATCTTCAGCGCGTCGGTGATCGTGATGAACCTGCTGGCCGACCTGCTGTACCGCTACCTCGACCCGCGAGTGAGGCGCCAGTGACCGCCACCGCCACCGCAGCGCCGGTCAGCGCGCCGCGGGCCGCCGCGCTGCGCCGGTTCGCCCGGGCCTACGCCGGATCGCCGTCCGGCCTGGCCGGCCTGGGCATCCTGGTCGCGTTCACGGTCCTGGCCCTGGCCGCGCCGCTGTTCATCCACCCGAGCGATCTGAACGTCATCAACGCGACCGGGCCGTCGCTCGCCCCGCCGAGCGCGCACTATCCGCTCGGCACCGACCAGCCAGGCCGGTCGGTGCTGCTGCTGCTGATCTGGGGCACCCGGCCATCGCTCGCGATCGGCGTGATCGCGACCGGGCTGACCATGATCCTCGGCAGCACGATCGGGCTATTCGCCGGGCACTACGGCGGCGCGGCCTCCCGGCTGCTGATGGCGCTGACCGACTGGTTCCTCGCCCTGCCAAGCCTGCCGCTGGCGATCGCGCTCGCGGCGGTGCTCGGCCAGGGCAGCACGTCGATCACGATCGCGATCGCGGTGACCTCGTGGCCCGGCACGGCCCGGCTGATCCGGGCGCAGACCCTGGCCGTGGAGGCCCGGCCGTTCATCGAGCGCGCGAAGGCACTCGGGGCCGGCCACCGGCAGATCATGCTCCGCCAGGTGCTGCCGAACGTGGCCCCGCTGATCCTGGTGTCCAGCACGCTCACCGTCGCCAGCGCGATCCTGTCCGAGGCCACCCTGACCTTCCTTGGCCTCGGCAACCCGACCGACGTGTCCTGGGGATCGATGATCAACCAGGCGATGGGCCAGGGCGCGATCACGAGCGGCGCCTGGTGGTACCTGATCCCGCCCGGCGTCGCCATCCTGATCGTGGTGCTCGGCTTCACCCTGGTCGGCCGGGCCACCGAGAACATCCTGAACCCCCGGATGACGAGGAAATGATGGACACCGCCGAAACCGATCTGCTGGAGGTCCGCGATCTCGCGGTGACCTACCGCACCGGCGGCCAGCGGGTGCGCGCGGTGCGGGGCGTCAGCTTCAGCCTGGCACCCGGCCAGACCCTCGGCATGGCCGGGGAGTCCGGCTCGGGCAAGACCACGGTGGCGCTCAGCCTGCTCCGGCTGCTGCCGCCCGCCGCCGAGGTCACCGGCAAGGTGCTGTTCCGCGGCGAGGACGTTCTCGGCCTGGGCTGGCAGCGGCTGCGCGCGGTCCGGTGGGCCGGCGCGTCGGTGGTCTTCCAGGGCGCGATGAGCGCGCTGAACCCGGTCCGGACCATCGGCGATCAGATCGCCGAGCCGATCCTGCTGCACGAGAAGGTGACCAGGCGCGAGGCTGACCAGCGCACCGCAGGCTTGCTGGACAGCGTCGGCGTCTCGGCCGCCCGGCGGGAGAGCTATCCGCACGAGCTATCCGGCGGCCAGCGCCAGCGGGTGATGATCGCGATGGCGCTGGCCTGCCGGCCGGACCTGATCATCGCCGACGAGCCGACCACCGCGCTGGACGTGATCGTGCAGGCCCAGATCCTGGCGCTGCTCAGCGACCTGGTCGCCGAGCGCCGGATCGGCCTGCTGATGATCAGCCACGACCTGAACGTGCTCGGCGAGACCTGCCAGCGGCTGGCCGTGATGTACGCGGGACAGATCGCCGAGATCGGGCCGTCCAGGGAACTGCTGCACGACGCCAGGCACCCGTACACCCGCATCCTGTCCCGGGCGTTCCCGCAGGCCGGCGACCCGACCTCGCGGTTCGCGCCGGCCGGCCTGCCGGGCGAGCCACCGGATCTGAGCGAGGACATCACCGGCTGCCCGTTCGCGCCGCGCTGCCCGGAGGTGGCGGACCGGTGCCGGACCGCGGACATCGCGCTGTGGCCGGCCGGGCCGGGCCGGGACGCGGCCTGCGTCCGGGTACTTG
>JAJYTW010000027.1 GCA_021792855.1 Actinomycetes bacterium | reverse complement strand
ACGCCCGGCACCAGTGCGGCCAATACCGCTGCTCCCGGCCATGGCACGGCTGGCCGGGCAGCGGCGGGGCCGGCCGCAGTCGGCCGGGAAGCGGCGTCGGCGGGTCAGGCGGCGGCCGGTCTGGCGGCGGGTCAAGCGCGCACTGCCGAGGTGCCGTGGTACGAGCGAGCCAGAACCGGCCAGGCTGCCCCCGGCTACCGGCACTGCGGGCATCTTGAACCCATCGTGCACCGGCAGTGGGCGCCAGGGGAACTGCCGCCCCGGCAGATTCTGCAGGCCGTTGACCGCCTCGCCGAACTTCCGCAACTGATCAAGGAGCGACTGGCGGCCGGCCTCGACGCCATCTACCTCGGCCCGGGCGGGGTGCCCGACCTGGATGACATGGGTGCCCTGAGCGGAGTCCCGCTGCCCTCTGGCCGCGCGACCTGGGATGCTTGCGCAGGTGCCTACGGCGAGCGCAAGGTGGTCGTGGGGTCGCGACCGTCCCCGACCCCGGACGTGATGTGCCACGAGATCGGGCACGCCCTCGACGACATCGACGGGCCGGATGGTGGCTGGCAGTCGGACACACCGGAATTCGTCCGTCTCTATCAGACCTGCCTGCCCCTGATGCGCAGCGACTTCCACACCCACACCGGTCCGCTCGGCCGGCGCGAGTTCTTCGCGGACGCGTTCGCGGCGATCGCCAGCGGCCAGCGCCCGGCACTGGTCGAGATGGTTGGCGGAAACACTCGTGCGGCGCTGACTGTGATGCTGTACTTCAATGTGCGATACGGCATCTAGGGGGGTGCGACGATGCAGGTGATCCGGCTGCCCAATGGCAATCTGCTGGTCCCGGAGTCGGCGCTGGCGCAGGAGGGCCGCCTGGTGGGTGACGCCTACGTGGAGATCGGCCCGGCGGATGCCGACTACGACCGGTTCGCCGCGGGGGCGATGACACAGGAGGAAGTGGACGAGCGAGCGGCCCGCTGGCGCGAGGGCGATGAACCGCTGCGGCGTCAGTTCCTGGACTTCCTGGCTCGCGGCGGCAACTTGCCGGACGCGCCATGAGTCCCGTCCGCATGATCATGGCTAACTCTCAGTCGTAGCTACCGAGAATCGGCCACGCTCTGACAACCACCCGTGCTCAGGCCTCGGTGACTTCGATAACGCGGCGGTCGGAGTCAGTGGATCAGCGGAGAGTCATCTGCTGTAACACTCAGCAACTGAATGAAGCCGACGTCAGTACCGGCGGCGGCGGGACCGGGCGGGTGCCGGTCACCACAAAAGGTCACCGGCACCCGCCGGACCCGTGGCCTACCCCGGATCCGGCACGCGCGGAACTAGGCCGCAGCCGACTCGCCTGCCTGCCGTGAGCCAGGCGAGTCGCCGGTGCCGCGGCGCGGACGTCGCGGCACCGTCTAGCGGCTAGTCGGCTGAGTCCGAGTTATGTCCGACGGAGTCGGCGTCGATCCCGAGCAGTGCCCGGATCTCCACCTCGCGGTATCGGCGGTGTCCGCCGGGGGTTCGGATGCTGCTTATCCGCCCGGACGCAGCCCACCGCGTGACTGTCTTGGGATCCACGCGGAACAGTGCCGCGACTTCTCCGGGAGTGAGCAGGCGATCACTCTGGCTATCCATCGATGCTCCTCTAGGCCTTCTCGACCCCCCACCTCATAGTCTTATGCCAAAACATCGCTATTCTCCTTAGATTCCGTAAAAGTTTCTTCACAAACCTGTCATGGTGCTTTGAGCCGTGTCGGCCATCTGCAACCTGATCACGTAGGCTGACCACCTGCATGACTAGATGTCGGTTCAGCGATCTGCAATCCGGAGCACCCGGGCCGACGGGCCGGGGCACTGCCGCGGGCGGCTAGGCTGAACTCGCTATGCGCGCGACACTCATGTACACCATGCTGCGGTTCTTGCTGTTTATCGTGGTCTTCGTCGTGCTCTACGTGGCTGGAGCGCGAAGCTTCCTGCTGCTCGGCCTGGCCATCCTGATCAGCGGCATCCTCAGCTACTTCCTGCTGACCGCGCAGCGCACGGCGATGTCCGGGGCGATCGGCAGGCGCCTTGGCGGGATGAAGGGGCAGATCTCGACGCTAGGCCGCCGTCTCGACGCCGGCGCCAGCCGGGAAGACGACGAGTAACCGGCGGGACCGGCGACGGCGGCCCCGGCCGGGACCGGGCCTCACCGCTCGCCCAGCCACCCTCCGGTCACCAGCATGCGCAGCACGGACTCGGTCGCCTGTTCCCTGCTGAGCACCGAGGTATCGAGCACCAGCATGGCGTCGTCAGGCTCCTCGTAAGGATCAGAGACGCCGGTGAACTGCTCGATCAGCCCGGCCCTCGCCTTGGCGTACAGGCCCTTGCGGTCCCGCTGCTCGCAGACCTCGATCGGGGTGGCGACATGAATCAGCAGGAAGTCGCCCACCTCCGAGACCATCTCCCTGACCCGAGCCCTGGCCTGTGCGTACGGTGCGATCGGCGCGCAGATGGCGATCCCGCCGTGCTTGGCGATCTCCGCCGCCACGAATCCGATCCGGGCCACATTGAGGTCGCGGTCGGCACGGGAGAACGACAGGCCGGCCGACAGCAGCGAGCGGACTAGGTCGCCGTCGAGCAGCGAGACGCGCCGATCGCTGCGCTCTGCGAGCAGGTCGCGCAGGTCCCTGGCGATCGTGGATTTCCCTGATCCGGAGAGGCCGGTCAGGAACAGCACGAACCCACGTGACGAGCGCGGCGGCCTGGCGTGCCGAAGCTCGGCGGCGACCGCCTCGGGCGCGAACCACGGCGGGATCGGTGCGCCGGTGTCCAGCATGTCGCCGAGTTGGTCGGCGGACAGGTCGCCGATCTCGGTCCCGGCCTCGATCAGGGACAGCGGCCGCCACACCTCAGCGCGCGGATCATAGGCCCAGTCCCCGGCGGGGATCACCGGGATCGGCGCGGGCAGCGTGGTCCCCGCGCCCGGCCCGGCGGCATCGACCATCAGGTGGCTGGCCCCGTAGGCGGCGGCGACCATCGCGGTCACCGCTAGCTCGCGCTCGTTCGGTGACCCGGCCCCGGACGGGCCGGGCATCTCGTCGCGGCGGGCCAGCGGCACCGGCACGACCAGCGTGTCGGCCGGCAGGCTGGCGGCCGCGGCCAGCACGGCCCGGATCAGCGACTCGGGACGGCGCACCACCTCGGCCGGCCCGCACACCAGCGGCAGGATCAGCAGCCTGGCCCTGAGCTGCTCGGCCTGCCGCCTGAGCTGCCCGATCTGCCTGCGGCCGAGCGGTCCCCTGGTAGCGAAGGCGAGCACTGGCCCGTCACCGAGCGCGGCCCTGGCCTGCTCGGGAGTGAGCATCAGCCGGCGGAACGAGCCGTGTTCGGGCGCACGGTGCCCGGTCACCGGCCCGGCGAGCCGGATCGTGCCCGGCCGGGCGCCCTCGGACCGCTCGGTGACGGCGAGCACGGCGATCGGCGTGCCCTCAGGGTCGGCGAGGAGGACGTGGTCCGCGTCGCCGTCGACGGCGTCGGCGAATACCTCGAGCACGACCGGCACCGGGAAGCTTGCGCCGTCGGCCAGTGTGGCCCGCTCGGTGACGTTGGCCGCGTCCGCACTGGTCATGAAGCCGACCAGCGGCGCGAACGCGCCGGACAGCAGCAGTTCGAGGTCGCCAAGCTGGCGATCGGTCAGCGCGACCGACGGGAGCGAAGAGTGGTCGATGACCGGGTCCGTTGGTGCCGTAGCAGTCACCGTTCCTCCATCGGCTGCCCTGCGGATCTGGCCCGCTCGCTCATTGCCTCCCTGAGATTACCGGTGGTCACCGTGCGCCGGGCCGCGTGGCTCGCCCGTAAGCTAGAGATAGCCCGCTTCGCGCTGAACGCGGGCACGTCGTGCTGCCCGGGCAGGCCCGGGTGGCGCCGGGGCGGACCGGCCGACGCTGCGGTACCGGGCAGGACGTGGCGGGACCGGCCGACCAGCACGCATCAGCTAGCGAGCAAGCAAGGAAGCGATGAGCCTCACCGGTCTGCTTGACGTCGTCGCCGAGGACCCGCGGCTGCGAGAGGCCCTGGAGTACGCGAGCCAGCCCGGCTCGGGCGGAATCGAGCTGATCGCCCCGGCCGCGTTGCGCCCGGTTCTGGTCAGCGCCATGGCCCGGACGGGCCGGACGGTGCTCGCGGTCACCGCCACCGCGCGCGAGGCCGAGGACCTGACCGCCGCGGTCGCCTCGCTGCTGCCCAGCCCGCATGCCGCGGCAGAGTTCCCGGCCTGGGAGACGCTGCCGCACGAGCGGCTGTCGCCGCGCTCGGACACCTCTGGGCGGCGGCTCGCGGTGCTGCGACGACTGGCCATGCCGGACTCGTCCGACCCGCGGTCCGGGCCGCTTCAGGTGGTCGCCGCGCCGGTTCGCAGCCTGCTCCAGCCGCTGGTAGGCGGTCTCGGTCAGCTTGAGCCGGTCCGGCTGGAGGCCGGGGCCGAGGCGGACCTCGACGAGGTGCTCACCAGGCTGGTGGAGATCGGCTATTCCCGGGTGGACCTGGTGGCCGCCCGCGGCGAGATCGCGGTTCGCGGCGGCATCCTGGACGTGTTCCCGCCGACCGAGGAGCACCCGCTGCGGATCGAGTTCTTCGGCTCAGAGATCGAGGAGATCCGCCCGTTCAAGGCAGCCGACCAGCGCTCGCTCGGCAGCACGGTGCCTGCCGTATGGGCGCCGCCGTGCCGTGAGCTGCTGCTGACACCTGGCGTGCGGCACCGGGCCAAGCAGCTCGCCGCCGAGTACCCGGGTCTCGGGGATGTTCTTGGCAAGATGGCGGACGGCATCACGGTGGAGGGCATGGAGGCGTTCGCGCCGCTGCTCGCCGACCGGATGGAGTTGCTGCTCGACGCGCTGCCGCCGGACGCCGCGGTGGTCACCTGCGACCCGGAGCGGATCCGCACCCGCGCCGCCGACCTGGTCAGGACCAGCCAGGAGTTCCTCGAGGCCTCGTGGGCCACCGCGGCGGCTGGCGGGCAGCTGCCGATCGACCTGGGCGGCGCTGCGTTCCAGCCGATCACCGAGGTCCGGGCCGCGGCTCGCAGGCTCGGCATCCGGTGGTGGTCGATCACGCCGTTCGGTGGCCCGGCCGGCGCCGATGACGCCGAGCACACCGCGGGCGCCGGCCCGGCGAGTCCGGCCGCGCCGGCGGATGACTACGCCGCGGGTGAGCCGGTCAGGCTCGCGGTGAACCCGGCGTCTGCCTATCACGGCGACACCGCGCACGCGGTCCGCGACGTGCGTGGCTGGCTGGCCGACGGCTGGCGCGTCGTGCTGGTCACCGAGGGGCACGGCCCGGCCCAGCGGCTCGCCGAACTGCTCCGCGGCGAGAACCTCGGAGCCAGGGCGGCCGACCTGACCGCACCGCCCGAACCCGGGGTCGCCGTCGTCGCCACCGGCGAGCTTGACGCCGGCTTCGTCTGGCCTGGCCTGCGGCTCGCCGTGGTCAGCGAGTCCGACCTGTCCGGCCAGCGGCCGGGCGGCGGCCGGGAGCGCGGCAGGATGCCGACCAGGCGCCGCGGCGGCATCGACCCGCTGCAGCTCACCCCGGGCGACTACGTGGTGCACAGCCAGCACGGCGTCGGCCGGTACCTGGAGATGACCAGCCGGACCATCGCCGGGGCCACCAGGGAGTACCTGGTCATCGAGTACGCCCCGAGCAAGCGCGGTCAGCCGCCGGACCGGCTGTACCTGCCCACCGACCAGCTTGACGAGGTCACCAGGTACTCCGGCGGCGAGGCGCCCAGCCTGCACCGGCTTGGCGGCGCCGACTGGGCGAAGACCAAGAGCCGGGCCCGTAAGGCGGTCAGGGAGATCGCCGCTCAGCTGATCCGGCTGTACTCGGCGCGGGTTGCCTCGCCGGGGCACGCGTTCGGCGCGGACACGCCGTGGCAGCGCGAGCTTGAGGACGCCTTCCCGTACGCCGAGACGCCGGACCAGCTTGCCGCGCTCGACGAGATCAAGCGCGACATGGAGAAGCCGGTCCCGATGGACCGACTGATCTGCGGCGATGTCGGCTACGGCAAGACCGAGCTAGCGGTCCGGGCGGTGTTCAAGGCGGTGCAGGACGGCAAGCAGGTGGCGGTCCTGGTGCCGACCACGCTGCTGGTCCAGCAGCATATGGCGACGTTCGGCGAGCGGTACGCGCAGTTCCCCGTGGTGCTGCGGGCGCTGTCCAGATTCCAGAGCGAGGCGGAGGTGGCACAGACCCGCGCCGGGCTCGCCGACGGCACCGTCGATGTGGTGATCGGCACCCACCGGCTGCTGTCGCCCGAGGTCCGGTTCAAGGACCTCGGTCTGATCGTCATCGACGAGGAACAGCGGTTCGGCGTCGAGCACAAGGAGTACCTCAAGTCGATGCGCACGCAGGTCGACGTGCTGTCGATGTCGGCCACCCCGATCCCGCGGACGCTGGAGATGGGCGTCGCCGGGATCAGGGAGATGTCCACGATCCTGACTCCGCCGGAGGAACGCCACCCGGTGCTGACCTTCGTCGGGGCGTACGACGAGAGGCAGATCGGGGCGGCCATCCGGCGCGAACTGCTCCGCGACGGCCAGGTGTTCTTCGTGCACAACCGGGTGGCCTCGATCGGCAAGGTCGCGGCCCGGCTGGCGGAGATAGTCCCCGAGGCCAGGTTCGCGGTAGCACATGGACAGATGAACGAGCACACGCTCGAGAAGATCATGGTCGACTTCTGGAACAAGGAGTTCGACGTCCTGGTCTGCACCACGATCGTGGAGTCCGGGCTGGACATCGCGAACGCCAACACGCTGATCGTGGACCGCGCCGACGCGTACGGACTGTCTCAGCTGCACCAGCTTCGCGGCCGGGTCGGCCGGGGACGAGAGCGCGGCTACGCATACTTCCTCTACCCGCCGGAGAAGCCGCTGACCGAGACCGCGCACGAGCGGCTGGCCACGGTGGCTCAGCACACTGAGATCGGCGCCGGGATGTTCGTGGCGATGAAGGACCTGGAGATCCGCGGCGCCGGCAACCTACTCGGCGGCGAGCAGTCCGGGCACATCGCCGGGGTGGGCTTCGATCTGTACGTGCGGATGATCGGCGAAGCGGTCAGCGAGATGCGCGGCAGCGGGCCAGCCGAGCGGCCCGAGGTCCGGGTGGAACTGCCGGTCGACGCGCACATCCCGCACGACTACGTGCCGGGGGAGCGGCTGCGGCTCGAGGCGTACACCTCGATCGCGGCGATCGACTCCGACGCCGACGTCACCGCCGTCGCCGAGGAACTGACCGACCGATACGGGGCGCTGCCCAGGCCGGTGGTCAACCTGCTCGAGGTCGCCAGGCTGCGGGCCAGGGCGCGCCGGGCCGGGCTGACCGACATCACCCAGCAGGGCAACCACATCAGGTTCGCCCCGGTCGAACTGCCGGAGTCGCGGGAGGTCAGGGTCCAGCGCCTGTACCCGCGAACCCTGCTGAAGCCGGCAGTGCGTACCATGCTCGTACCGGTGCCGAAGGCCGGCAGTCGTCCCGCCGCGGGCAGCGGCGGTTCGGGCCGGTCAGCCGCGAGCAGCGGGTCGGTCTCGCTTGGCGCCCCGCCCCTGCGCGACGGTGACCTGCTGGCCTGGTGTGAGGACCTGATCGAGGCGGTATTCGGTGACCAGCCATCGGGGCAGGCGGCCGGTGCCGCCCCGGCGGCCGGCGAGTCGCCGGGCACCGGAGCATAGACAGACGGCCCGGCGGCCGCGGGTCGGCCGGAGACGTGGTTGCTAGCGGGCCAGGCTGCCCGGCGTGGGCAGACTGGCGGCGTGCGAAGGAGTGACGTGGTGCTGCGGACCATCGGAAGACGGGCGGGGCTGCGGTGGGTGGCGGTCGCGGTAGCTGGAGCCGCGCTGGTCGCCGGGTGCGGCCAGGTGCAGGTCGGCGCCGCCGCGATCTACGGGAACCAGCGGATCACCAGCACCAAGCTGGCCGATGAGGTCGCCAACCTGAACGGCGGCTACCAGCAGTACAAGACCAAGCTTCAGCTCACCTACCCGAAGTCGGCGATGCCGCGGCAGGTGCTGAGCTGGATGCTCAGGTTCGCGACCGCGGAGCAGATCGCCAGGCAGCGCGGGATCGTGGTCACCCCGGCGCAGGCGCAGCGGGAACTGGCCATCGAGGCGGCCAGGATCAGGCAGAGCGGAAACACGCTGACCGAGGCCGCCGTGGCGAACGGCCTTCCGCCGGACCTGCTGCCCGAACTCGGCCGCTGGTTCGCGATCGAGCTTGCCCTGCAAAATCAGCTTGATGGCGGCACGCCGCCCACCACGACCGCGGGCAGCCAGGCGCTTACCAAGCAGGTCGGCCATCTGCAGTGCCTGGCGGCGAAGAGCCTGAACATCAAGGTCAATCCGCAGTACGGCGGCTTTGACTATGGTCAGTTCGCGGTCGTGCCGCTGGCCAGCACGCTGTCGGCCGCGCCGGGTGCCGTCAAGCCGACCCCGGCGCCCCAGCTCACCCCCGCGTGCTAGACGGGTCCGGCGAGGGAGTCGGGTCCGCGGGCCCGAGCCGGGGCTCGGCGCTGCTCCGGCTGGTCGCGATCATGGACCGGCTGCGGCGGGAGTGCCCCTGGGACGCGCGGCAGACGCACGAGTCGCTGGCGCCGTACCTGCTGGAGGAGACCTACGAGGCGCTTGAGGCGATCGAGCAGCACGACCGCTCGGCGCTCCGCGAGGAACTCGGTGACGTCCTGCTGCAGGTGATGTTCCACGCCAGGATCGCCGCCGAACGGGCGGACGGGACCGGCTTCGACATCGACGACGTCGCCGAGCAGATCGCGGCGAAGCTAGTCCGGCGGCATCCGCACGTGTTCGCCGACGTGAGCGTCGACGGCGCCGACGAGGTCACCCGCAACTGGGATGCGATCAAGGCCGCGGAGCGCGCCGCCTCGGGCCGCGAGCAGGTGTCCGCCCTGGATGGCGTTCCGCTTGGGCAGCCGGCCCTCGCGCTCGCTGCGCAGCTTGCCCGGCGGGCCGGCCGGGCGGGCGCCCCGGCGGACCTGGCGGATCTGACCGGACCGGCGGATCTGACCGGACCGGCGGATCTGGCCGATCGCGGGCAGGCGCCGGAGCTAGCGGTGAGCGCGATCGGCGCGGAACTGTTCGCGCTGGCCGCCCGGGCGGCGCAGGCTGGCATTGAGCCCGAACTTGAGCTCCGGGCGGCCGCGCGGGTCTATCGGGACCGGGTCCGGGCCTGGGAGCGGCGCGCGGCGGGCGACTGACGCCGCAGGGTCGTACCGGCGTGCCCGCCGGGCCAGCGCCAACCGGGTCGGCTAGGCTCCGACGAGGTATGTTCGCCGCGCCCCGGGAGTTGACGTGTCGTCCATCGAAGCCATTCACGCCAGGCAGATTCTGGATTCGCGTGGCAACCCGACCGTCGAGGTCGAAGTCGTTCTCGATGACGGGACGCACAGTCGGGCGGCGGTGCCAAGCGGAGCGTCAACGGGTGCGTTCGAGGCGGTCGAGCGTCGCGATGGCGGGGCCGAGTACGGCGGCAAGGGCGTCGAGCAGGCGGTGACCGCCGTGATCGACGAGATCCAGCCGGAATTGCTCGGCCAGGACGCCGACGAGCAGCGACTGGTCGACTTCGCCATGATCGACCTGGACGGTACCCCGGACAAGTCCAGGCTGGGCGCGAACGCCATTCTCGGCGTCAGCCTGGCCGTCGCCAAGGCTGCCGCCGAGTCGGCCCAGCTTCCGCTGTTCCGCTACCTGGGCGGGCCGAACGCGCACCTGCTGCCGGTCCCGATGATGAACATCCTGAACGGCGGGGCGCACGCGGACACCAACGTGGACGTGCAGGAGTTCATGATCGCGCCGATCGGGGCGAGCACGTTCTCCGAGGCGATCCGGTGGGGCGCCGAGACCTACCACGCCCTGAAGTCGGTGCTGAAGGAGCATGGCCTCGCTACCGGGGTGGGGGACGAGGGCGGGTTCGCGCCGAGCCTTGAGCACAACCAGGCCGCGCTCGACCTGATCACCGAGGCGATTGGCAAAGCCGGGCTGACCCCGGGCCGGGACGTCGCGCTTGCCGTCGACGCCGCGGCGAGCGAGTTCTCCGGCCAGGACGGCTACATCTTCGAGGGCCGGGCCAGGACCGCGAGCGAGCTCACCGAGATCTACGCGGGCTGGCTGGACGCTTATCCGATCGTCTCCCTGGAAGACCCGCTGGCCGAGGAGGACTGGGCTGGCTGGCAGGAGCTGACGGCCGTGCTCGGAGAGCGGGTTCAGATCGTGGGCGATGACATCTTCGTCACCAACGTCGGGCGGCTGCGCCGCGGCATCGCCGAGCGGACCGCCAACTCGCTGCTGGTGAAGGTGAACCAGATCGGCACGCTGACCGAGACGCTGGAGGCCGTGGACCTGGCGCACCGGAGCGGTTTCACCTGCATGCTGAGCCACCGCTCCGGGGAGACCGAGGACACGACGATCGCGGACCTGGCCGTGGCGATCAACTGCGGCCAGCTGAAGACCGGTGCCCCGGCCCGGTCCGAGCGGGTCGCCAAGTACAACCAGCTGCTCCGGATCGAGGAACGGCTCGACGACGCGGCGGTCTACGCCGGAAAGGCCGCGTTCCGGCGGTTCGCGGCGGGCGACCGGTGAGCGGGCGGGCCGGTCGGCCTGACGATCGCGGGACCGGCCCCGACCGTTCCGGCCGGCCCGGCCCGGAGCGGCCGCCGGCTGGCCGACCGCGACTGACCGGCCGGTCGGCGATTCTGGCCCTGGCGCTCTGTGCCATCGCGCTGAGCCTGGCCTACCCGGTGCGCGAGTACATCTCCCAGCGCAGGCAGATCGATCAGCTTCAGCTGCAGCAGACCCAGATCGCCGCTCAGCTCAAGAGCCTGCAGACACAGCGGCGTGCGCTGACCGACCCGGCCTACGTCGAGCGGATCGCCCGAGATCAGCTGCACATGTGCCTGCCGTCCCAGACCTGCTACGTCGTTATCGGTGGTAGCAGGTCGGCGGCCAGGCGGGCCAGCCGGAGCCAGGCCACCACGGCCTGGTATTCCCGGCTCTGGTCATCGGTCCGGCAGGCGAACGCCGCCGAGCGGGCGGCCCGCCCGGGCGGGCCGCATCCGGGTGCCCGCCACACGGGACCTGGTCACACGGGACCTGGTCACACGGGCGCGGGTCACCACGGCGGATCCGGCCGGTCCGGGCCGGCCCGCGGATGAGCGAGGAACTCACCAGCACCGATCTGGCTGCCGTCCGGCTTCAGCTTGGCCGGCCGCCACGGGCGATGCGGGCGGTGGCGCACCGGTGCCCGTGCGGGCTGCCGGACGTGGTCGAGACCGCCCCGCGACTGGCCGACGGCACCCCATTCCCGACGCTGTACTACCTAACCTGCGTCCGGGCCTGCGCCGCGGTCGGCCGCCTGGAGGCGAGCGGGCTGATGCGCGAGATGACCGCGCGACTGGACGCCGATTCCGACCTGCGCGAGGCCTACCTCGCGGCGCACCGGGACTACGCGGACCGGCGGCTGGCCTCGGCCCGGGCGGCGGGCGTCGAGCCGTTGCCGGCCGATGCGGCGACGGCCGGGGGGATGCCGCGCCGGGTCAAGTGCCTGCACGCCCTCGTCGCCCACGAGCTTGCGGTGCCCGGAGCGAACCCGTTCGGCCGCGAGGCCATACTGGCCATGGGCCAGTGGTGGCTGGCCGGTCCCTGCGTCGATGTGCCGGGGACCGGTGAGTGAGCGCACGGAGGACGCATGCCTGGAGGTAACGCCCGGCGGGTCGCGGCGATCGACTGCGGAACGAACTCGCTGCGGCTGCTGGTGGCCGATGTCGACCCAGAGGCTGGCCGGCTGACCGACCTGCACAGGTCCATGGAGATCGTCCGACTCGGCCAGGGCGTGGACGCGACCGGCCGGCTCGCTCCCGAGGCGCTCGACCGGGCCTTCGCCGTGCTCCGGCGGTACGCCGAGACGATCGACGAGCTTGGCGCCGAGACGGTGCGGATGGTCGCTACCAGCGCGACCAGGGACGCGTCGAACGCGGCGGAGTTCGCCGCGGGAGTCACCGCGATCCTGCGGATTGCCCCGGAGGTGGTGACCGGCTCGGAGGAGGCCAGGCTCTCGTTTTCGGGCGCGACCGCGGAACTCGGCCCGGCGGCCGGGGCTCGGCTGGAACCTCCGTTCCTGGTGGTCGACATCGGCGGCGGGTCGACTGAGTTCGTCCTCGGCGAGGCCGGCGCCGCGCCCGGCGCCGGCCTGGCGGCGATGTCGATGAATGTCGGCAGCGTTCGGCTGACGGAGCGGCATCTGCACGATGACCCGCCGACCGCGGTCCAGATCCAGGCGGCCGCCGCCGACGTCGGCGTGGCACTGGATGCCGTGGCCGCCGCCATGCCGGTGTCCGGGGCGCGCACGCTGGTCGGCCTGGCCGGCTCGGTGACCACGGTCGCCGGGGTCGCGCTCGGCCTGACCGCCTACGACTCCCGGCGGATCCACCATGCCCGGCTTCCGGCCGCCCGGATCCACGAGGTGACCGAGCATCTCCTGCGCATCGGCCATGCCCAGCGGGCCGCGATCACCGTCATCCACCCGGGCCGGGTCGACGTGATCGGCGCCGGTGCGCTGATCCTGGATCAGATCATGCGCCGGTTCGGCTTCGCCGAGGTCGTGGTGAGCGAGCACGACATCCTGGATGGCATCGCCTGGTCGATGGTTCCCGGCCAGGCCGCCGCGCCACACGAGGCGTGACCGTGCCGGAGTCGGACCGGGAACCGGTCGCGCCCGGCACCGGCTGGCCCGGGGATCCGGCCACGGCATCGACCCCGGTGGCCGCCGATCCGGCCGGGGTGCGGTCACTGGCGGCCGGCGCCCCGACCCTGGCGGAACTCACGGCCAGGCAGTCGGTCTGCCGGGCCTGCCCGCGACTGGTGGACTGGCGCGAGCAGACCGCCAGGGAGCGCCGGCGTGCCTTCGCCGACCAGCGCTACTGGGGACGCCCGGTGCCAGGCTGGGGCGCGGCCCGGCCGTCGATCCTGATCGTCGGTCTCGCGCCCGCTGCCCACGGCGGGAACCGGACCGGCCGAATCTTCACCGGGGACCGGAGCGGCGACGTGCTGTTCGCCTCGCTCTGGCGGTGCGGTCTGGCCGCGGTGCCCGTCAGCACAGCGGCCGGGGACGGCCAGCGACTGATCGGGACCAGGATGGTCGCGGCCGTCCGGTGCGCGCCGCCCAACAACAAGCCCACCGTGGCCGAACGCGATTCCTGCGAGCCGTGGCTGACCGCCGAGTTCGGGCTGATTGGCCGGTCCCTGCGGGCCGTGGTATGCCTCGGTCATTTTGCCTGGCGCGCCGCCTGGCGGGTGCTCGGCCAGGCCGGGTACCCGGTCCCGGTCCCCCGGCCGGCCTTCGGCCACGGCGCCGAGGTGATCACCGCTGGCCTGCTGGTCATCGGCTGCTACCACCCAAGTCAGCAGAACACCTTCACGGGCCGGGTCACCCCGGCGATGCTGGACGCCGTCTTCGCCAGGGCCAGGAAGCACGCCGAGTTGCCGGGTCTCAGCGGCGCGGAGAATGCGTGACGTCGCGTTTACAATACGTAATAATGGCTCGCCGTAAAGTCGCCGGGATCATCGACTAAGTGCGACGGAACATGGGCTAACGCGCAGTGAATAGTCTTCACGGCCGCTTCTGATGGGCCCTTTGAATATCTCGTCCTTCATGGGGTACGATTTCCGCGCCCCCGTAGCCCAAAGGAAGAGGCACACCCCCTAAAAGGGTCCTAGGTGTCGGTTCGAGCCCGACCGGGGGTACTGTGACCTGCGAAAATATGCGGAATCCCAGATGGTCAGGGAGCCTCGCAAAGCCCTAGTGTTCATATGTGTGAATCGCTACTCCGGCCATGGGCCGCTCTTCGCTGGCAAGAAATACGAATCACACGTTGCGCATCATGAAACGTCAGTGGGCGAGTTGTGCTGTTCGTGAGCCATGCGGGATGCGTTATTCCCGTAATTCTGAATTCGCGCTACCGGCGGCTAGCCGCTATGATCCGGGCCCGCCCGCGTCAGCGTGATCGCGACGATGACCCGCAGGTCACGCACCATGGCCGAGCGGTAGTCATCCCAGTCCGGGTGCTCGCCGGAGACCCGCCGGTAGTAATCGACCAGCAGGTCCATCGCCTCCGGCAGATGCACGATCTCGGCCGTTCCCTCGGCCTGGATCCATTCGCCGAAGAACCGGTCGGTCATCACGCACAGCGAGGCACGCGGGTCCCTGGCCAGATTCCGCGTCTTGATCGCGGTCTCCCGCGTGCTGATCAGCACGCGGCCGCCGTCATCCACTCCCACCGTGACCGGGGAAAGCTGGGGCCGCCCGTCGGACCGTGTCGTGGCGAGCACGGCCCGATGGTGGATGCGCATGAACTCGCGAGCGCTCTCGAGGTCCATGCGGCCGGTCAGGCGCTGTTCAGCCGCAGTCGCCGCTGGAGTTCATACTCGTGCACGATCGCCGTGGCGTAGGCGTGCGGCAGGTCATGCTCGTCGGCAAGCCACTGCGCGCGTTCGGCATGTCGCATGAAGGAGGGGCCGGATTCCAGGCGGTGGAACCACTCTCGAAGATCGCTGCCGGTGACCCGCGGGATGCGGGCGATGAGGTTCTTGTGCATCTCCGGAGAGTGGATCAGGGACAAGGCGCACCTCCAGGGCCGTGCTTCTCCTATAGCGAGCCTGCACTACCGGAGGGCCGCTGGCAAGACCTGAGCGTGACCCTTCTGTTATGTGACTTTGGGCCCGCCGTGGCGTGATGTATCCCGTGCAGTAACCTCCGGCGGCCGCGGGCCGGGACCCGCTGCCGCCGGTCGTCGGGGCCCCGGCGCGCGACCGGAGCTAGGAGAGCCGCTCGAAGATCATCGCCATCCCCTGGCCGCCGCCCACGCACATGGTCTCCAGTCCGAAGGTCTTGTCGTGGAACTGCAGGCTGTTCAGCAGCGTGGAGGTGATCCGCGCGCCGGTCATGCCGAACGGGTGGCCGACCGCGATCGCGCCACCGTTGACGTTCAGCTTGTCCAGATCGATGCCGAGATCCCGGTAGGAGGGGATGACCTGGGCGGCGAACGCCTCGTTGATCTCGACCAGGTCGATGTCCTCCATCGTCATCCCGGCCCTGGCCAGCGCCTGCCTGGAGGCCTCGACCGGGCCGAGGCCCATGATCTCCGGCGACAGCGCGGTCAGTCCGGTGGAGACGATCCTGGCGATCGGCGTCAGGCCTAGTTCGGCGGCCTTCCGGTCGCTCATCACGATCACCGCGGCCGCGCCGTCGTTGAGCGGGCAGCAGTTGCCGGCCGTGACCGTGCCGTCCGGCCGGAACACTGGCTGGAGCGACGCCACCTTCTCCAGGGTGGTGCCGGCCCGCGGACCGTCATCGGCCGCCACGGTCGTGCCGTCCGGCAGCGTCACCGGGGTAATATCGCGCTGCCAGAAGCCGCTGGCGATGGCCTGCTCGGCCAGGTTCTGCGAGCGCACCCCGAACTCGTCCTGCTCGGCCCGGCTGATCCCGCGGATCTGGGCGACGTTCTCGGCGGTCTGGCCCATCGCGATGTACACGTCAGGGATCTCGCCGTCTGACCGTGGATCGTGCCAGGTGTCGGCGCCGCCGGCCGCGCGGGTCGCGCCGCGCTCGGCGGCCGGGGCGAACACCGGGTTCATGGTGTCCGGCGCGCCATCGCTGCTGCCCTTGCCGAACCTGCTGACGCATTCCACGCCGGCCGAGATGAAGACGTCGCCCTCGCCGGCCTTGATCGCGTGGTAGGCCATCCGGGTCGACTGCAGCGAGGACGAGCAGTACCGGGTGATCGTGGTGCCCGGCAGCGAGTCGTAGCCGAGCATCACGGCCACCACCCGTGCCATGTTGTAGCCCTGCTCGCCGCCCGGCAGACCGCAGCCGAGGATCAGGTCCTCGATGTCGGCCGGGTCAAGCTCGGGGACCTTGGCGAGCGCGGCCCGGATCATCTGCGCCGTCAGGTCATCCGGGCGGATGCCGGTCAGGCTGCCCTTGAACGCCCGGCCGATCGGCGAGCGGGCGGTAGCGACGATGACTGCCTCGGGCATGACTGACTCCCTCGCGATCGGGCTTATCTACCGCACAGTAGCTTACGGATCCGGGGTTGCCCACCCGCCGTCGGCGACCGGGATCGGCCTGCCGGGACCGGCGTGGGCGCGACCTCGCCGGGCCGGCCTACCGGGCCCGGCCCGCCCCGGTCAGCCCGCCCACCAGGGACGCGGCGTTCCAGCGCGCGGCCCCGGCCAGGTCCCTGGCGTGCTCCCTGGTGCTGTAGTCCGGGCGCTCACCGGCCCGCGCGAGCGCCTCGTCCAGGTCGTTGCCGCACTGCTCAAGCACGATCGAGAAGTCCCTGCGGACCGGCTCGTGCAGGTGATAGCCGAACGCGCGGTGGATCCTGGCGAACAGCGGCTTGTACATCCTGGCCCGCTCGTGCAGCCCGGAGGAGTACGACATCGGGTTCTTCGGCCGCCGCAGGATGTAGCCGGGCAGCAGGTCGGCGAAGGCCTGCCGGAGGATCCACTTCTCGCTGCCGTCCCGCACCTTCAGGTCCGTCGGCAGCCTCCTGGCCAGTGCGACCATGGCCGGGTCGAGGAACGGGACCCGGGCCTCCACGCCGTGCGCCATCGACGTGCGGTCCACCCGCTGCAGTTCGGTGCGCCCCAGATTGGTGACCTTGTGCAGGAACAGGCGCTCCTCCTGGGCCCGGCTCACCTGGGCGTACATCGGGTAGCCGCCGAACAGCTCGTCGGATCCGTCGCCGGTGAGCACGACCCGGACGCCGCGCTCGGCGATCCGGCGGAACAGCGGGACCGAGACCACGGCGTTGATGATGTCGCCATACTCGGTGAGCTCGGAGATCTCGATGGCGGCCCTGATCTCGCTCAGCCGGATGTCCCGCGGCGACATCTCGATCACCTCGTGCGGCACGCCCAGGTCGGCGGCGAGCCGCCGGGCGTACCCGATGTCCGGGCTGTCCGGACTGCCGATCGTGAACGCCACGCAGTCCGGGTGCATCGCCCGCGCGTGCGCCAGAGTGAGCGAGCTGTCCAGGCCACCGGACAGGATCACGCCGACGGTGTGCTCGGTCTCCACCCGGACCCGGATGCTGTCCCGCAACGCCGTCCTGACCAGGACGGCGGCCTCGTTCGGGTCGGTGATGACCGGCCCGGCAGGACCGGTCAGCAGGTCGGTGTACGGCACCAGGCCGGGCTGCTCGCCCGGCTCCGCCCAGCCATGCTGCCCGCCGGGAACGCTGCTGACCGGTGCGCCGAGGCTGGTCAGCGCCTTGATCTCGGACGCGACATGCAGATGGCCGCCGCGTACCGACCAGTACAGCGGCTTGACCCCGATCGGGTCCCTGGCCAGGTAGCTGCGTCCGGTGGAGCGGTCCGCGATGACGAACGCGAACTCGCCGCGCATCCGGCCCACCGCGCGCTCGCCCCAGTGCAGGAACGCCTCGAGGACGACCTCGGTGTCGCTGTCGCTCCGGAAGGTCCGTCCCGCGGCGCGCAGCTCGTCCCGGAGCGCCCGGTAGTTATACAGCTCCCCGTTGTAGCACAGCAGCCACCGTCCGTCGCCGGACACCCATGGCTGCACGGCGCGCGCGCTGTCCACGATCCGCAGCCGCTGGGTACCGGCCATCAGGTCGTCGCCGACAAGTACCTCTTCCACCTCGCCGCGCGGCCGGACGGCGTCCAGCATGGCCCGGAAGGTCGCCTGGCTCGCGCCGGGCCCGGCGATGTACGCGATTCCGCACATGTCCCGGCTAGCGCTCCGGCTCGGAATCGTTCGGCTGGCTGGCCTGCGCCCTGGGCAGCGGACGCGGGCCGTGCACGATCTCCGGCCGCAGGCAGACGTGCCAGACCTGGCCCTCGTCGATGACGTTGACCTCGTTGGCCCGCTGCCGGTCCAGCAGCAGGCCGCGCAGCAGGCGGTGCGCGTGGAACCGCCGGTACCAGGCCATCTCGATGTCCGCGGCGTAGCCGATGCAGTGCGAGCTTGGCAGCACGGCGATGTAGCCGAGCGACTTCAGGTGCTTCTGGTGGGCGATGCTCCTGGTCAGGCTGGTCACCCAGAGCGGCGGCGTCCCGTAGGGCGCACGCAGGGCGAACTCCTCGGCAAGCTGATTCAGCCAGGCCACTGTCTGCGGCCGCGATCGGGCGACGGACAGCCCGGCGGTCCGGGGCGTGCGCCCTGGCAGGGTGCGCCGTTCCGCCGAGCGTGCCGCCCGGGCCAGGAACGTGGTCGCCTGGTGCCGGTACCGGAACCGAAGTTGCCCGGCCTGCTCCATCGCGTCCAGGTCGACCAGGTCCGCCGAGTCGCAGACGTCCGCGTCGGTCAGGTAACCGGGCCACCGGCCCCACCAGACGGCCTCGATCTGCGCGAGCAGCGCGATCCGCACCAGCGTGGCCAGGCTGCGGCTGTCGTCCTCGGTCGGCATGTGGTTGCGCACCTCGAAGGCGATCCTGGCGATAGCCGCGTTCCGCCCGCCGGGCGTGGCCGAGAGCACGATGTCAAAGTCATCTTCCGCCAGGCGCCTGGTGACGATGCGCTCCGCGTAGCCGACGTCCGTTCCGGCGCTCCGGCCCACCTCGGCGGCCACGTCCAGGGCCGCGTTGCGGTACGGGTCCAGGTTGGGCGCCTGCGGCGGGAAGTGCTTGATGGGCGGTCGGCTCCGCTTGGCACGCTGGTCGACCAGCCACAGTGTCACGAGGCCCCCCTCGGTCTTTCGCGTCGTCACGCCAATACGGTTCAGCGCACAGAGTGTAACAAGACGACTGCGAACCGTAGTGCGACTTCGATCTTCGTCCCTTGTCTGCCGTTACCTTTCGGTATTGCCCGGAGGGCGTGCTCGCATACCATTGCCGGACCCGCGCGCCGGGCGGTCCGGCCGGCTACCCGCGCGGGCGATCCGGCGTGATCATCGCTAGGCTGGGCACAGCCTGGGCCTGAGCGCTTCCGGGTCGAACAGGGGAGGCACCGGCCAGCCAAGCGCGCCGGGGAACAAGGTGGTTCAGTCATGCAGGTGCACGAGTCGCTGATCGATCTCATCGGTAACACGCCGCTCGTGCGGCTCCGCAAGGTGACCCGGCACCTGGGCAGCGGGCACGGCAGCGATCACGGCGCGGCGCCGACGGTGCTCGCCAAGGTCGAGTACGTCAACCCCGGCGGATCGGTCAAGGACCGGATCGCCCTCCGGATGGTCGAGGCGGCCGAGCGGTCCGGCGAACTGCGGCCGGGCGGCACGATCGTGGAGCCGACCTCCGGCAACACCGGCGTGGGCCTGGCGATCGTCGCCGCCGAGAAGGGCTACCGATGCGTCTTCGTCTGCCCGGACAAGGTCGCCCCGGACAAGATCAGCGTGCTGCGCGCGTACGGCGCCGAGGTGGTGGTCTGCCCGACCACGGTCTCACCGGAGTCCCCGGACTCCTATTACAGCGTCTCGGACCGACTGGCCAGGGAGATCCCCGGCGGCTGGAAGCCGAACCAGTACGCCAACCCGGCCAACCCCGAGTCGCACTATTGCGCGACCGGCCCGGAGATCTGGGCGCAGACCGACGGCAGGATCACCCACTTCGTGGCCGGCATCGGCACCGGCGGCACGATCTCGGGCACCGGCAAGTACCTCAAGGAGATCTCTGGCGGCCGGGTCAAGGTGATCGGCGCGGACCCGGAGGGATCGGTCTATTCCGGCGGGACCGGCAGGCCGTATCTGGTGGAGGGCGTCGGCGAGGATTTCTGGCCGGACACCTACGACAAGACCGTCTGCGACCAGGTGATCGCAGTCAGCGACGCCGAGTCGTTCCAGATGACCAGGCGGCTGGCGAGGGAAGAGGCCCTGCTGGTCGGCGGATCCTGCGGGATGGCCGTGGTCGCCGCGCTCCGGGTGGCCGAGCACGCCGGGCCGGACGACGTTATCGTCGTGCTGCTGCCGGACGGCGGCCGCGGCTACCTGTCGAAGATCTTCAACGACGAGTGGATGGCCGACTACGGCTTCCTGGCCAGCGAGACGGCCGAGCCCAAGATCGCCGACGTGCTGGAGCGCAAGCGACATCAGCTTCCGCTGTTCGTGCACGCGCACCCGACCGAGACCGTGCGCGCGGTCATCGAGACGCTGCGGGAGTATGACGTCTCCCAGCTTCCGGTGCTGAAGGAGGAACCGCCGGTGATGGCGGCCGAGGTCGTCGGCTCGATCACCGAGCGCGACCTGCTCGACGCGCTGATCAGCGGCCGGGCCGCCCCGGGCGAGCCGGTCTCCGCGCACATGTCGCCGCCGCTGCCGATGATCGGCTCCGGCGAGCCAGTCAGCGCCGCGGTGGCGGCACTGGAGAAGTCCGGCGCCGCCGTGGTCCTGGTGGACGGCAAGCCGTCTGGCATGATCACCCGCCAGGACGTGCTCACCTTCCTGGCCGGCTAGTAAGGAGCCCGTGATGTCGCAGACTGACCCGACCGACGCCATCGAGACCATCGCGATCCACGCCGGCTCGGAGCCCGATCCCCGGACCGGGGCCGTCGTGCCGCCGATCTATCAGGTCTCCACCTATAAGCAGGACGGGGTGGGGCAGATGCGCGGCGGGCGCCTCGCGGGCGCACAGGATGGCCCGGGGCGCTGGATCGAGGGCTATGAGTACTCCAGGACCGCGAACCCCACCAGGGGCGCGCTGGAGGAGTGCCTGGCGGCGCTGGAGGGCGGTGTCCGGGCACTTGCCTTCGCCTCGGGCATGGCGGCCGAGGACTGCCTGCTCCGGACCGTGCTGCGGCCCGGTGACCACGTGCTGATCCCGCACGATGCCTACGGCGGCACCTTCCGGCTGTTCGACAAGGTGCTGACCGGCTGGGGCGTCAGCTACCACCCGGTGCCGGTCTCCGACCCCGCCGCGGTGCGCGCGGCCCTCGCCGAGCACCACGCCAAGCTCGTCTGGGTGGAGACGCCCACCAACCCGCTGCTGTCGGTGGCCGACATCGCCCTGCTAGCCGAGATCGCCCATTCCGGCGGCGCCCTGCTAGCGGTGGACAACACCTTCGCCTCGCCGTATCTGCAGCAGCCACTGGCGCTCGGCGCCGACGTGGTGGTGCACTCGACCACCAAGTACCTCGGCGGCCACTCCGACGTGGTCGGCGGCGCGGTCGTGGTGGCCGACGCCGAACTCGGCGCCAGGCTGGCGTTCAACCAGAACACCACCGGTGCCGTGGCCGGGCCGTTCGACTCCTGGCTGACCCTGCGCGGGATCAAGACCCTGGCCGTCCGGATGGACCGGCACTGCGACAACGGCGCTCAGGTCGCGGCCATGCTCGCCAGCCACCCCAGGGTCGCCCAGGTGTACTACCCCGGCCTGCCCTCCCATCCGAACCACGAGGTGGCGGCCAAGCAGATGCGCGGCTTCGGCGGCATGGTGTCGTTCCGGCACGCCGGCGGCGAGCAGGCGGCCGTCGAGATGTGCGGCCGGACCAGGCTGTTCACCCTCGGCGAGTCGCTGGGCGGGGTGGAGTCGCTGATCGAGCACCCCGGCCGGATGACGCACGCCTCGGCCGCCGGGTCGCCGCTTGAGGTGCCGTCCGACCTGGTGCGGCTGTCGGTCGGCATCGAGAACGGCGACGACCTGGTCGAGGACCTGCGCCGCGCGCTCGGGTCATAGCCGCGGGGCGACGGTACCGTCGGTCTCGAACGCGTGCCGGGTGATCTGCTGCTCGTGCCTGATCACGTGCATGACCGCGTTAATCAGCGCCAGGTGGGTGAAGGCCTGCGGGAAGTTGCCCAGGTGCCGGCCCGACCGCGGGTCGATCTGCTCGGCGTACAGCAGCAGTGGGCTCGCGTAGGACAGGATCTTCTCGCACAGGTCGCGGGCCCTGGTGTGCTCGCCGATCTCGGTCAGCGCGGAGACCAGCCAGAACGAGCAGATCGTGAAGGTGGCCTCGCCGCCGTCGAGGCCATCGTCGGTTTCCTCGATCCGGTACCGCGGCACCAGTCCGTCGGCGGTCAGCTCGTCGGCGATGGCCAGCACCGTGGCCCGCACCCGGGGATCCTCCGGCGGCAGGAACCGCAGCAGCGGGATCAGCAGCAGCGACGCGTCCAGGGCCGTGGTCTCGTAGTGCTGGCAGAACACGCCACGCTCGTCGACGGCGTTCGCGCAGATGTCGGCCCGGATCTCGTCGGCCGCCTGCTGCCACTGCCTGGCCGTCTCCTCGTCCTCCCGGATCCTGGCCAGCTTGGCGCCCCGGTCGGCCGCCACCCAGCACATCAGCTTGGACGAGGTGAAGTGCCGCGGCTTGCCGCGCACCTCCCAGATGCCGTGGTCGGGTTCGCGCCAGTGCGCGAGTGCCTGCTCGACCTGGTGCCTGGCCATCTGCCAGACCCGCTCGTCCAGCCAGTCCCGCGACTTGGTGTGCAGGTAGAGCGAGTCGAGCACGGCGCCCCACACGTCGTTCTGCCGCTGCGCGTAGGCGGCGTTGCCGACCCGGACCGGCCGGGCCCCCTGGTAGCCGTTCAGATGGTCCAGGACGCGCTCGTCGATGTCCCGCGATCCGTCGATCCGGTAGACGATCTGGAGGTCGTCCCGGTCGCGTTCGACCAGGTCGGCGATGAACGCGAAGTAGTCGTTGGCCTCCCATTCGAAACCCAGGATGAACAGGCCCCACAGGGCGAATGTGGCGTCCCTGATCCAGCTATAGCGGTAGTCCCAGTTCCGCTGCCCGCGGGGCTCCTCGGGCAGCGAGGTCGTGGCGGCGGCCGCGATTGCCCCGGTGGGCGCGTACGCCAGGCCCTTCAGGGTGAGCGCGCTCCGGGTCAGGTAGCTGCGCCAGCGATGGTCGGGCAGATTGCCGCGGGCCAGCCAGTGCCGCCAGTGGTTCTCGGTCCACCGCATCCGCTGGTTCGCCTCGGCGTAGCTGGACGGCGGCACGTGCCGTCCCCAGGACAGCGCGCAGAACCTGGTGTCGCCCTCCCTGAGCAGCGTTCTGGCCTGGGCGCTCGGTCCCTCGATGCCGATCCGCATGTCGGAGGTCAGGGTGAGGGTCAGGTCCATCCCATCGGGTTCGGTCACCACCTGGTTGAAGCCGCGGTCGGTGTGATTCCACTGGCCGCGCCGACGGCCATAGTCGAAGACCGGCTCGCAGTCCATCGTGAGCTGTACCGAGCCGTTGGTGCAGCGGACGGTGCGCAGCAGGATGTGCTCGGCGTCGTAATCGGTGGGCGGCCGGTGGTGCGAGCCGCGCTCCGGGTGCTCGTGCCGCCACGGCCCGACCACCAGGCAGTCCCGGACGGTGATCCAGCCCTCGCCGCAGTCCCAGCTTGTCTCGAGCACCATCGTGCCCGGCACGTACCGCCGGTCGGATGGCACCGACATGTCGGCCGGGCCGAACCTGAACCAGCCCGCGTCCCGGTCGAGCAGCGATCCGAACACGCTCGGGCCGTCCATCCGGGGCAGGCACATCCATTCCACCGACCCGCTCGGCGCGATCAGCGCGGTGACCTCGCAGTCGGAGAGAAAGCCGTAATCCGCGATCAGCGGATAGGGCGAGAACTCCTCCGGTGCGTTGATGCTCGCCACCCCGTGCGTCCCCCTTCGCCCGGAAATTGGCTCCGCTCAGCCAAGCGCGCCCGGCAGGCGCGCTGCGGATTGGTATACCCCAGATCGGCCGGACGGCTCAGGAGCCGTTCCAGATCATCAGGACCAGAATGACCAGCCAGATCAGGCTTACCACGCCGCCGGCCATCGCGATCCGGCCGCGTTCGACGGTCGCGATCGCGCTCGGGGACCGCTTGGGCCTGGCCGGGCCCTGGGCGGCGGGGCCCTGGGCGGCGGGGCCCTGGGCGGCGGGACTCTGGGCGGCGGGACTCTGAGCATCGGAACCCTGAGCACCGGAACCCTGAGCACCGGAACCCTGAGCGGCTGGGGCGGGTTGTCCGGCGGCGTCTGCCGGGCCCGCGGCCGTCGTTGCTGCCCCGGTGACCGGTGCCGGACCGGCGACGGCAGGGCCGGTTCCGGCCGGGCCAGTGGCCGACTCCTCGGCTTCCATCGCCCTGATGGCCTTGCGCTGGTCCCTGATGATCAGGACGAGCAGCAAGATGGCCACCAGGAACAGCGTGGCGGAGATGATCACCCACGGCTTGGCCGACTCGGAGAGCATCTGGGCCAGGAACATCCCGGCGATCAGCACGCCGAGGCAGATGATGGTGAAGACGAGCGTCATCCGGGACAGATAGCGGACGACCCGGACGTCCCGCTGCCTGATGTATCGCGGCGTAGACGAGATCGCCAGCGTGACCGGGCCGATCGCGAAGATCGCGAAGGCGACGTGCAGCCAGAGGACGAGGTGCTGCGGGAAGGTCATCGTGCCCGATGAGGCACTGGCGAGCGTGCTGGTGGCGGCGGAGGACGCGAAACTGGCGAAGGACATGGGGCGAGTCTAGGACCGGGCGGTTGCCAGCGCCCGGTCCCGCCGGGTGTTCGGCGGGTGGCCGAGGGGACGGATGGTGCGGCCGGGCGCCGGCCGTGGGTCACCAGCACGCCGGGGGGATGCCGGGGCCAGGGCCGAGTTCGGCCTGGCGCACCGGCATTCCGGCGTCCGCTGCGCGAGAGCGCGGTGGCTTAGGAGCGACTGGTCAGTTGCTCGTCGGCTTCTTGCTCTTGAACCAGGCGTAGCCCAGGGCCACGAGGCCGACCACGACGGCCACCACACCGCGGTACAGGTGGTTGCCGTGCTTGACGTGGCTGCCAATGTTCAGGAAGGCCGGCGAGACACCGGCGAAGTACAGAACGCCGACGATAATGGCCACGACTCCGATCACGGCCAGTACGATGACCAGCGGCTTCTTGCTGGTGTCCGAAGCCGTGCTTGAAGTGCTCACTCTCGTCCTCCTCAGGGAATTTCTGTCTGGCCGCGAACCGGCCAACTGGGCCCGCCCGGCGCCCCGGCGAAGGCCACGTGCGGCACCGTACTACGGACTGGCCCGGCCCGCCCATGCACTTCGTAAAGTGTCAGATAACAGTCCGAGACGCCGCGCTGCTACCTGCTGCGCTCTCGGCGGGACCGCAGGAAGTCGCTGACAACGTACTCACCGAGGCTGTCCGGCATGGCACGGAAGACGCGGCCGCCATTACGCCGGGCGACCTCATCGACAAATGTGGTGAGCCGTTCGTCATCGGCGAGCATGAAGATGTTCAGCGTCGCCTGCCGTCGGGTCATTTTATCTACCTCGGCCATGGTCAGCTCGAGGGTTTCCGGCGACGGCGGCCAGTCGAACCAGGACCTGCCATCCCTGCGCAGGTGGGCGGTCGGCTCACCGTCGGTGATGATCAGTACAACCGGATTGTGCTCGGGACGGCGGTCAAGGAAACGTCCGGCCAGCACCAGGGCGTGATGCAGGTTGGTGCCCTGGACCATGTCCCAGCCCAGGTCGGCCAGGTCGGTCTCCTTCAGTTCCCTGGCGTAGTTGGAGAACCCGATCACCTGCAGCGAGTCCTGCGGGAAGCGGGTCCGGACCAGGGAGTACAGGGCCAGCGCGGTCTGTTTCGCCGCGCCCCAGGTGCCGCGCAGCGCCATCGAGTAAGACAGGTCGACGAGCAGGCAGACCGCGGCCGACGCCCGGCGCTCGGTCTCGCCCACCTCGAAGTCGCTGACCGACAGCCGCACCGCGGACCGGCGCCGTCCGCTGTCCGCCGCGCCGCTGTCCGCCAGGCCGGCCACCGGGCCGCCGCGGAGTAGCGCGTTGCGGACCGTGGCGGCGGTGTCGATCGGCTGCTCATCCCCGAACCGCCAGGGCCGGGTAGAGCCGGTCAGTTCGCCGGCCGGGCCGACGTCGTGCTGGTCGTGGTCGCCGTGCCCGCCCTGGGCGAGCTTGGCGAACACCTTGCGCAGCGCCGTGTCGCCGAGCCTGCGCACGGCCTTCGGCGTGAGTTCCAGCTTGCCCTCGTTGCTGACCAGATAGCCCTGGCGCTCAAGCTCGCGCTCGATCTGCCGCAGCGCGTTCATGTCGTCGACGGCCTGACGGCCGAGGGCCCGGCGCACCGCGTCCTCGTCGATGTCGTCGAGCATCGCGCCCGGATAGTCCTGGCGGAGCGCCTCCTCCAGGGACGACAGGTCGGCCAGTTCGGCGACGGCGGTGGTCGCGTCGCCTAGTCCGAGCGGATCCCGGCCGCTGACCCGCTCGCTCGCGGTCGAATCCCAGTCGATGTCCGGCCTGCGGGCCCGGAGTGCCTCGGCCAGCCTGGCCATCTCCTGGGCCAGGCCGGCGTCCTGCATCGCCTCCGACATCAGGTCGGACAGTTCCTCGCGCTGATCGTCGCTGAGCGAGTTTAGCAGTCGCTGTGCCGCCGACATCCGGCGGACCAGCGCGTCGACAAGCTCGTCGAGGTTGCCGGGCGACTCGGGGAAGAACTCGCCGAACCGGCGCATGAAGTCCTCGAAGTCCGCCTGGGTGTGCTCGCCGCGGGCATCGGCCTCGATCATGTCGGTCAGCGCCGACATCATGTCCCTGACCCGCTCCATCGCGGCGGCGTCGGAGTCGGACATCGACTGCTTGATGCCGCGGAACTGACTGTCCAGCATCTCGCGCCGCAGCAGGTCCTTGAGCTTGCCGAAGGTCTGTGCGGCGTCCGGGCTGCGCCACTCGTAGTCGGCGAGATCCCGGATCGCCCCCGCCGTGTCGGCGGGCAGGGCGTCCAGTTCTGCCTCGCGCAGCCGCGCGTCGTCGCTGGGGTCGGGGAACAGTTCGGCCCGCTCCTGGCCGATCGCGGTGTCCAGCAGTGCCCGTGCCTGCTCCAGGATCCCGTCCAGCCGGCCGCTGCGCCGCAGTTCGCGCTGCCGCTCCCGGACCTGCCGGAGCAGGTCATCCAGGCCCTGATGGTCGCCGTGACCGCGGCGGAGCAGGTCGCGCAGCGCGCTCGCGGTGTCCTCGCCGTCCAGGATCTGGTCCCCGAGCGCGTCCACGACACCGCGCACGTCGTACGGCGGCTCCAGCGGATCCGGGCCGCCGTGGTAGGCGCCGTAGCGGTAGCCGCTCACTCGCTCGTGTCCCTCCGCGCCGTCATCTTCCTCCGCCCGCCCGGACCGGTTCAGCCGCGGTAGACCGCGCCGCCATCGGTGACGTCCTTGGACAGCCGGCGCATCAGGTACAGCCCCTCCAGCGCGAACTCCAGCGCCGCGGCGGCCTGGCCGGGCGACTCACCGCCGTCGCCGTCCAGCCGCTCCATGATCTTGGCCAGTCCGGGCACCTCGCCGACCCGGCGCAGCAGCTCAGCCGCCGGCAGCAGGTCAGAGGAGGCCACGCTCGCCCCGTCGGTGAACCGGGCCACCAGCCCGGACAGGTCCGCGCTGCCGAGGTGGGCCCGGAAGGTGTCCGCGGTCGCCCGGCGCAGCAGGTGCTCAAGCACCTCGGACTCCCTGCCCTCCTCGCTGACCTCGAACTCGACCTTGCCGCGCAGCGTGCCGACCACCGGAGGCAGGTCGCAGATCCTGGCTACCGGCTGGTCCTCGCCGGCGATCGCGGCCCGGCGCACGGCCGCGGCGACGACCGCCTCGGCGGCGGCGATCGCGAACCGCGCGGACACGCCGGACCGGGAATCGACGGCCGGGGAGGAGCGCACCAGCCTGGTGAACCTGGCGATCACCTCGATCAGGTGGTCCGGCAGCACCGCGTCCGGGGTCCCGCCGCCCCAGGACACCTCGGCCTCCTGCCGGATCACCGCAAGCTCGTCGTCCAGGGTCAGCGGGTAGTGGGTGCGGATCTCGGCGCCGAAGCGGTCCTTCAGCGGGGTGATGATCCGGCCCCGGTTGGTGTAGTCCTCCGGGTTCGCGCTGGCCACCAGCACCAGGTCGAGCGGCAGCCGGAGCGCGTAGCCGCGAACCGCGATGTCCCGTTCCTCCAGCACGTTCAGCAGCGAGACCTGGATCCGCTCGGCGAGGTCGGGAAGCTCGTTCAGGCAGAAAATGCCCCGGTTGGTCCGCGGCACCAGGCCGTAGTGGATCGTCTCCGGGTCGCCGAGCGTGCGGCCCTCGGCCACCTTCACCGGGTCGATGTCGCCGATCAGGTCGCCCACGCTGGTGTCCGGCGTGGCGAGCTTCTCCCCGTACCGCTCGTCCCGGTACCGCCAGGCCACCGGCAGATCGTCACCGAGTTCCGCGGCCAGGCGGCGGCACCTGACGCAGACGGGTTCGTACGGGTGGTCGTTAATCTCGCATCCGGAGACCACCGGCGACCATTCGTCAAGCAGGCCGGTCAGGGTCCGGATCAGCCTGGTCTTGCCCTGGCCGCGCTCGCCCAGCAGGATCACGTCGTGCCCGGCGATCAGCGCCCGCTCCAGATGCGGCCGGACGGTGCCCTCGAAGCCGAGGATCCCAGGGAACGGGTCCTCGCCGGCCCGCAACCGGGCGATCAGGTTCTGCCGGATCTCATCCTTCACCGTGCGGAACTGGTGTCCGCTTGCGCGTAGTTCGCGAAGCGTCTTGACTGCTGGGGCGGCTGCCGAACTGGGGGCCGCTGCTGACTGGCTTTGTGACTGCACCATTCGACACTATGTCCCTGGCGGTGTGGTCCGCATCTTGGGAGGGCCATCATGGCGGAGCGCGGGCCGGTGCTGGTCGCCGACATCGGCGGCACCAAGATCGCTACGGGGGTGGCCGAGCCCGGCGGTCGGCTGATCACCTGGACGCAGGTGGCGACGCCTCGTGACCTGGACGCCGAGCAACTCTGGCGGACGGTCGAGACGCTGCTGCTCCAGGTGCTCGACACCGCCAAGATCACCGATCTGAGCGAGCTATCCGGCGTCGGGGTTGGCTGCGGCGGCCCGATGGAGTGGCCGGCCGGGCTGGTCTCCCCGCTGAACATCCCGATCTGGCGCGACTTCCCGCTCCGGGACCGGCTTGCCGACCGGTTCGGGGCCGGCGACCTGCCGGTCCGGGTGCACAACGACGCGGTCTGCGAGGCGGCGGGCGAGCACTGGCGGGGCGCCGGGCGCGGCTGGCGCAACGTGCTGGGCATGGTGGTGTCGACCGGCGTTGGCGGCGGGCTGATCCTGGACGACCGGCTGATCGAGGGCTCCTCCGGCAACGCGGGGCACATCGGCCACGTGGTCGTTGACCCGGAGACCGGGCCGGTGTGCGGCTGCGGCGCCCGCGGCTGCCTGGAGGCGATCGCCCGGGGACCGGCGCTCGCGGCCTGGGCGCAGGCCGCCGGCTGGCGACCCGGGCAGGACGGGGCCACCGCCAGGGATCTGGCCGCGGATGCCGCGCAGGGGCACCCGGTGGCGCTGTCCGCGATGCGGCGGGCCGGGCGCGCCCTCGGCATCGCGATCGCCTCGGCCACCAACCTGTGCGACCTGGAGGTCGTCGCGGTCGGCGGCGGGCTTTCGCAGGCCGGGGCGCTGATCTTCGACCCGCTCCAGGAGACGCTGGCGGCGCACGCCAGGCTGGACTTCGCCCGGCATGTCCGGGTGGTGCCCGCCGCGCTCGGCCAGAGCGCCGGCCTGGTCGGCGCCGCGGCGCTGATCAGCGCGCCGCAGCGGTACTGGACCGGGGACTAGGAGGGAGCGGGGACTAACGGCGCCGGCGGCGGACACACTGCTGGTATGAGCACGTCGCCGTCCGGGCCGGTCGGGCTGGAGGACATCCAGCGGGCGCGCGCCGCCAGCGGCGGCGTGGTCCGGCGGACACCGCTGCTCTACTCCACGGTGCTGTCCGACCTGGCCGGCGGCGAGGTCTGGCTGAAGTGCGAGAACCTCCAGCGAGCCGGCTCCTTCAAGATCCGCGGCGCCTACTGGCGGATGTCCCGGCTGACCCCGTCCGAACGGGCCAGGGGAGTCGTGGCCGCAAGCGCGGGTAACCACGCCCAGGGGGTGGCGCTGGCCGCGTCGATCCTGAACCTTCCGGCCACGGTCGTGATGCCGGAGACCGCCCCGCTGCCCAAGCTGGCCGCGACCAGGGGCTATGGCGCCCAGGTCGTGCTGCACGGCGCGACCATCGCCGACGCGCTGGCCAGGGCCAGCCAGATCGCCGAGCAGACCGGCGCGATCTTCATCCACCCGTTCGACCATCCCGACGTGGTCGCCGGGCAGGGCACCGTCGGCCTGGAGATCGCCGAGCAGTGCCCGCAGGCCAGGACGGTGCTCGTGCCGGTCGGCGGCGGCGGCCTGGCGGCCGGCGTGGCCATCGCGCTGCGTGCTGGCACGGCCCAGGCGGCAGGCGAGGGGCCCGTGGTGCTCGGAGTGCAGGCCGGAGCCGTCGCGCCGTTTCCGGCGTCGCTGGCGGCTGGCCATCCCGTCGCCGTCCGGCCCGATCCGACCATGGCCGACGGGATCGCCGTGGACCGGCCGGGAGAGCTGACGTTCCGGCTGGTCAGCGAGCTCGTGCGGGACGTGCTGACGGTGACCGAGGACGGGCTCGCCCGGGCGCTGCTGGTCTGCCT
>JAJYTW010000272.1 GCA_021792855.1 Actinomycetes bacterium | reverse complement strand
CGGGGACTTCCGCGGCAGTGTCACCTGGCAGGACGGCGGCGCCGCGCCGGTGGATCTGACGGCCCTGCCGCTGCACGAGGCCGCACAGCATGTCGGTATCACGTTCCAGAATCCGGAGTACCAGCTGATCCAGTATCAGGTCGATGCGGAGGTGGCGTTCGGGCCGGAGAATCTGGGCCTGCCGCACGATCAGGTCGTCGCGCGGGTACACCAGGCGCTAGATCTCGCTGGTATCCGCTCGCTCGCGTCCGCTGGGATCGCCACCTTGTCCGGCGGCCAGAAGCAGCGGGTCGCGATCGCGGCCGCCCTGGCGATGGCGCCGCCGATGCTCGTGCTGGACGAGCCGACGTCCGACCTGGATCCGGTCGGCACCGGCGAGGTGCTTGCGGTGCTGCACCGGCTCAGTCACCAGAGCGGACGCGGTGTCGTCGTGGTCGAGCACAAGCTGGACGAGGCCGCAATGTACGCGGACCGGGTACTGCTGCTCGTTGACGGGCGGGTGGTGATCGACGACCATCCCAGGCGGGCCTTCACACCGACCGCCCGGTGGCGGCGCGCCGGGGTGCGCCCGCCGGAACTTGTCAGCATCGCGGAGGAGCTTCCCGGGCAGTTCGGCTCCGATGTGCCGCTCACGGTTCAGGAGGCCGCGGCGCGCCTGGAGCGGCACCACATCGGACGGCCGCGGCCGTCACCGGCGCCCGGCCAGCCGACCGCCCCCGTCGCGGCCTTCGAGACGGCCGGCCTCAGCGTGTCCTTCAAGGGGCGGCCTGCCCTGCGGGAGGTCTCGATCCGGGTCGCCGAGGGCGAGTGGGTCGCGGTCGTCGGCGCAAACGGATCCGGTAAGTCCACTCTCGCGGCCGCGCTGATGGGCTTCGTGACCCCCGATGCCGGATCGGCGTGCTGCTTCGGCCGTCCGGTCCGGCCCGGCCGGATCCCGCAGCAGGCCGAACTGACCGGATACCTGTTCCAGAACGTGGACGACATGCTCTTCAGCGAGACGGTCGCGGCGGAACTCCGGTTCACCGGGAAGCACCGGCTGCCGGCCGCCAGCGGAGCGCCGGGCCCGGATGAGATCGCGGCGCTCATCGGCCTGGCGTACCGGATGGACGCGCACCCGTATGCGATCAGCGGCGGCGAGCGGCAGCGACTCGCCCTCGGCGCGCTGCTCACCAGGGCGCCGAGGGGGCTGATCCTGGACGAGCCGACCACCGGTCTGGACGAGGCGCACGCGACCGCCCTGTTCGACCTGCTGGCCAGCGTCCGAACCACGCTGGGCGAACTGACCTGCCTGCTGATCACGCACGACATGCGCCTGGTGGCCAGGTTCGCTGATCGGGTGATCGCGCTGCGGGACGGTGCGGTGGTGCTCGACGACACGCCGCGCCGGGCGTTCGCCCGGCCTGAACTGCTGCTGAGCTGCGGCGTGCTGCCCCCGCCGGTGTCGGTGCTGCACACCCTGCTGGACGCCGGGACCCGTGAGGTAGCGCTGAACGCCGCGGAGTTGCTCGCGCTGCTCAGGCCCGGCGCGTCCGACGGAGGCGATCATGTGGCACGAGCTTGACCACCTGGTCTTTCACACCCTCGCCGGTCAGACCGCGGTCGCGTATGCGATCACGTTCCTGGTGCCGCTCGCGGGACCGGTGCTGTTCCTGCGCTTCGTCGGATTGAAGGGCCTGCGCAACGTCCTGTCGTACGAAGCCGCGGACACCCCGATTCACCGGCTTGACCCGCGGCTGAAGCTGTTGTACCCGGTGCTGATCGGGGTGCTGTCCGTGCTGCTGTCGTGGCAGTGGACCTACCTGCTGTTCGGCCTCACGCTGGTGCCCTGGGTGCTGCTGCGCCCGTCGGCGCAGCGCATCCGGGTGCTCATCGTGATCGTGGTCTCCCCCGCGGTGCTGTCCATCTGGTCCCAGGGCCTGTACTACACCACGCCGAGGGACCACCTGATCTTCGCGTTCCCGATCACGATGGCCTGGGTGGGCACGGCTGGCCTGTCCACGGCTGGTCTGGTGTACGGCGCGCACGAGGCCGCCCGCGTCCTGGTCACCGCGTCCGCGGCGCTCGTGCTGGTGTTCACCACCGGCCCGTCGGACGTGGTCTGGGCCACCACGCGGCTGCTCGCTCCGCAGCGGATCGGCCTGGCGATCTCGGTCGGCGTGCGCTTCCTGCCGCAGGTGTTCGAGCGGCTGAACACGGTGCTGCGGGCGGCCGAGGTGCGCGGCTATGACTTCACCCGGCCCGAGAAGTGGTGGCACCTTCGCCAGAACATCGACTACGCGCGGCGGATGATCAGCGCGCTACCACTGTTGACCGTGCCGATCCTGGTCGGCTCGCTGCGGGGCTGCGGTCAGATGGCGCTGGTCGCCGACGCACGGGCGTTCGGGGTCAGCAAGCGGCGGACCACCTACCGTCAGGTGCGGTGGACGACCGGCGACCGGGTCGCCGTCGCTGCGGCAGCGGTCGTGACGGTCGGGACATTCGTGGTGATCGGTCTCGGCGGCGGACGCTTCTGACCTGGCCACGGCGACCAGTCACAGGGTCCAGGTCCGGGTCCAGGTCCAGGTCACGGGGTCCAGACCGAGCGGTCGTGGGCGAAGTAGACCAGCCTGGGATCGAGTCGCTCGATCTCTTCCAGCCACACCGGGACATCGGGGAGGGTCCCGCCATGACGGTCCCGCCTGGCCCGCAGTGCGAGTTGGTCGGCGCCGTACTCGGTCGCGGTGTCGTGGCTCTGGCCGGCCACGACGACGACTCCGTCGTCCCGGCGGACGATCAGCGACTGGTGCCCGGCGGTGTGACCGGGGGTAGGCAGCAGGAAAACCCCGGGCAGCACCTCGGCCTGGCCGCGGATCGGCTCGAACCGGTAGCCATCGATCAGGTCGGGCAGCGTGTAGTCGGGGGTGCTGCGCGCGGCATCCAGTTCGGTGGCCTGGGCGATGACCGGGATCTGGCCGAGCAGCGGGTTCCCGCCGCAGTGGTCGAAGTGCAGGTGGCAGTTGGCGGCGACGGTGACCTCGGCAATCTCGGCGCCGACCGCGGCCAGTGCCTCGGCTAGGCCGGTCCGGCGCGGCCGGTAGTGCGCGTCGAGGTCGGGGTGAGCGCCCATGCCGGTGTCGAACAGCAGCACTCCCCCGGCATGCCGGACCAGGTAGCCCAGGCATGGCTCGACCCGGGGCCGGCCCGTCCCGGTCTCGGCCGCCGGCCGCACGAAGTAGCCGAAGTCGATTCGCCGCACCGTCACCTCGGGCACGGCACCTCCAGGGCCAGCTCGGCCTCGCCGAATTCCGAGCCGTCACCGCGCCGGAATGTGCCCCGCCGCCCGGTAGGCGTGAATCCGAACCGCAGGTAGAACGCACGGGCACGAGGCTGGCCATCGGCGATCCAGAGCGTGATCCGGTTGCCGCCGACGGCCCGGACCGCGCCGGTCACAGCCTTCGCCAGCGCGTCGGCCGCCCCGCTCCCGCGCGCCGCCGGGGCGACCCACATCGAGACGAGCTCCCAGTCCCGGTCCGCGTCCCGGCTGGGGATGGCGGCCCGGTTCACCGCGCCAGCCAGGCCGACCGGGGCATCCTCCAGGTACCCGGCGACATACAGCGAGTCCGGGCTGAGCCGCCGGCGCCACTCGGCCTCGTCCCGCGCCTGCTCGCGCTCGGCTGTCGTGCCGAACGCCTCAGGGGAATCGGCCAGGGCCGCCAGCCGGAGCGCGCGCAGCACTGCCCAGTCCTCGGGCCCGAGCCGGGTCACGGTGGTCTGCGTCATCTGGCCTCCCATCCCAGGATGCCAGCCCGGACGCGGGCCGGGCCGGGCCGCCTGGCGGGCGACTCAGTCCTCCCCGGAGAACCGCTCCCAGGCCGCCTGCTTGGAGACGCCGAGCGCCTCGCCGATCCTGGTCCAGCTGATCTCCCGGCCGCGGAGCGCGGTCACGTAGTCGTGCACCGCCGCGTCGGCCTGGGCGACCACCGACTGGATCCGGGCCAGGCCGGTCAGCATGTCCTCGTCCGACTGCTCGCGCCAGTCGCCGAACTCCCCGGCCGGCTGCTCGGCCAGGATCAGGTCGCAGAGCCGCACGCACTCGTTGCAGATGTACACGCCGGGGCCGGCGATCAGCTTGTCCACCGAGTCCTTGTCCTTGTGGCAGAACGAGCAGGAAAGGGTCGGTAGCAGCCGCGCGCCGGGGACGGCGGATCGGGTCGTTGCCATGCCGTCAAGCTAGCCCTGACGGACCATGTCGTCAAGAACTTCCTGACGCGGCGGGCCGCCGGATCAGCCGGGCTAGCTGCCTGGCGATCGGCGCCAGATCGGCGCGATCGAGCGCGAAGCCGACCGCGGCGAAGACCAGCACGGCAGCGGTAGCGGCGACCACCGCGACGCCAACCGACGCCAGCTTGCCAGCGGCCGGCAGGATCAGGCAGACGCCCACCCCGACGGCCGCGCTGGCCGCGCCCGCCGCGAGCGCCGCCGCCGTTGCCCGGACCACGCCTGCCGTCGCGGCAGGTCCGCGGATCCGGCGGGCGGCGAACAGCATCGGGATCGCGGCGGCGGTCTGGCCGATCGTGTTGCCGAGCGCGAGCGCGGGTGCCACCAGGTGCGCGGGCACGATCTGGACCAGCGCCAGGTCGGCCACGATGACCAGGAGCCAGCTTCCGCCGACCCCGGCAGCCGCGACCTTCAGCCGGCCGAGGGCGAACATGACCCGCGACAGGTTCGCGATCAGCGCGGTCCCCGCGATGCCCGGCGCGAATAGGGCGCAGGTCTCGATCAGTTGCGTTACCTGATCGGGCCGGAACGCCAGCACGCGGGCGGCCGCGATGGTCACCGCCGCTATCACGCCGGTGCCCAGCCAGGACGCCAGCATGACCGCGCGGGTCGATCCGGCGCAGGTCCGGTCGAACTCGTCGGCGTCACGCGCGGACAGCACCGGAAAGGCGCTGATCACGATTGAGATGGCCAGGACCGCCGAGACCGAGCCGAACATCTCGGATGCGTAGTTGAAGATGACGATCGCACCGGTCGTGCCATGGCCGTTCGCCAGCGCGATCGAGACCACTGCGGATAGCTCGTTGACCGCGATCTCGATCAGGCCGACTAGGGCGAGGCCGCCGGTCCGCCGGGCGACGCCGGGCGGGAACCGCCAGGCGGGCCGGAGTCGCAGCCGCAGCCGGCGGGCCGGGAACGCTCCGGCCACTACCAGGGCGGCGATGCCGAGCGTGGTCCCGGCGGCGAGCACAAGCTCGGCTGCCTGCGGCGCGCTGGCCAGCGGGCGCCCTCGGTCCAGGGGCACGAACGCCAGGCAGGCGGCGATCACCACCACACTGGACAACGCGGGACCGAGGGTCGGCCCGACGAACCGGCG
>JAJYTW010000271.1 GCA_021792855.1 Actinomycetes bacterium | reverse complement strand
CGGGCCCGGCGGGCCCGGCGGATCCGCGGCGGCGGACAGCACGGGCCGGTCCGCGCCGCCGTCCCAGGACCAGGTGTTCCTGAACCACGCCGTCGGCAGCACGTGCAGGCCGGCCCGGTCCGGCCCGGCGTTGGTCACCCGGATCCGGATCAGCACGTCATCCGGGCCGTCCTTGGCGTAGTCGACCTCGACGATCCAGTACCGGTGGTCGTCGAACACCCCGGTGTCGATCAGTTCGTACTCGGGCTCGGTCCGGTCCCGCGCGGCGTTCTCGGTCACCAGCCTGGCGTACGGGTACTCGGCCTGCGGATAGTGGTAGCGCCAGCGGTTCCAGGCGTGCGAGGGCACCGCGTCGGAGTACCACCAGTACTCCTTGACGTCCTCGCCGTGGTTGCCCTGGGCGCTGGTGAGGCCGAACAGCCGCTCCTTCAGGATCGGGTCCCGGCCGTTCCACAGCGCCAGGCCCAGGCACAGCCGCTGCTCGATGTCGCAGAATCCAGCCAGTCCGTCCTCGCCCCACCGGTACGCCCGGGACCGGGCCTGATCATGGGTGAGATAGTTCCACGCGTCGCCGTCGGCGCTGTAGTCCTCGCGGACCGTGCCCCACTGCCGCTCGCTGACATACGGACCCCAGCGATACCAGTCACCGGCCTGCCGAAGGCCATACTCCAGGGCGCCGAAACCGGCCACCCGTTCGCGTTCCGCGCCCACCGCCGTAACTATAGGGGAGGGCGGCCGGCCGGCTCCGGCCGGCGACCGCAGGAAGGAGACGCATGCCCGAGGTGATCACCAGTGCCTCGAACCCGCTGATCAAGCGGGTCCGGCTGCTCGCCGACCGGCGGCACCGCCGGCGCGAGGGCGCGTTCGTGGTGCGCGGCAGCCAGCCGGTCTGGCAGGCCGTCGAGGCGGGCGCCGAGATCGAGGTGCTGCTCGTCGCCCCGGACCTGCTGCGCGAGCCCGCGGCCGCGATGGTCGCCGAGCAGGAGGCCAGCGGCGTCCGGGTGGCCCGGCTGTCGGCCGACCTGTTCGCCAGGATCGCCGACCGGGATGGCCCGTCCGGGCTGGCCGCGATCGTCCGGGGCCGCCTGGCCCTCCTGGCCGATCTGGCGGTTGGCCCGCGCTCGGTGTTCGTCGCCCTGCACGAGGTGGGCAACCCGGGCAACCTCGGCACCATCATCAGGACCGCCGACGCGGCGGGCGCGGCCGGCGTGATCCTGGTGGATGCCTGCACCGACCCGTTCGACCCGGCCGCCGTGAAGGCCTCGATGGGCGCCATCTTCGGGGTTCCGGTCGCCACGGCCAGCACCACGGGCCTGCTGACCTGGTGTGGCGAGCATGGCGTCGCGCTCGCGGTGACCTCCGGCAAGGGCTCCGGCACGCTGTGGGACACCGCGCTGCCACGGCCGGCCGCGATCCTGCTCGGCAGCGAGGGCGCCGGCCTGCCCGCCGACCTGCTCGCGGCCGGTGACATCCGGCTGCGGATCCCGATGACCGGCACGGCCGAGTCGCTGAACCTGGCGGTAGCGGCCGGAGTCGTGCTGTACGAGGCTTGGCGTCAACATCGATCGGAGGAATGGCACTGATGGGCGAACTGAGTGTCGAGGTAGAACCAGGCGAGCTGGGACTCGATCCGGCCCGGCTGGCCAGGCTGGACGCGAACTTCCGGCGGTACGTGGACGACGGCAGACTGCCCGGCTGGCTGATCACGGTGGCCAGGCACCGCAAGCTGGCGCACGTCTCGGGCTACGGGCGGATGGACATGGAGGCCGGGCTCGCGGTCGAGCCGGACACGATCTGGCGGATCTACTCGATGAGCAAGCCGATCACCTCGGTCGCGGCGATGATGCTGTATGAGGAGGGCGCGTTCGAGCTGACCGATCCGGTCGCCACGTTCATCCCGTCCTTTGCCGACGTACGGGTCTACACCGGCGGGTCCGACCTGCGGCCGGTCACGGTCCCGGCCACCGAGCCGGTCCGGATCTGGCACCTGCTCACGCACACCGCGGGACTGACCTACGGGTTCCACCGCGCCCACCCGGTCGATGCGCAGTACCGGGCAGGCGGCTTCGAGTGGGGCTCGCCGCGCAACGCGGACCTGGCCGAGTGCTGCGACCGCTGGGCGGCGCTGCCACTGCTGTTCCAGCCCGGCTCGGAGTGGAACTACTCGGTAGCGACCGACGTGCTCGGCCGGGTGATCGAGGTCGCCTCGGGTGCCAGCCTGGACGAGTTCCTCGCCGCCCGGGTGTTCGGCCCGCTTGGCATGACCGACACCGGCTTCTGGCTGCCCGAATCGCACCGGTCCAGGCTCGCGGCGCTGTACTCAGCGGGACCCGGCGGGACGGCGACCCGACTGGACGCACTCGGCAAGGTGGCGACCAGTCGGCCGGTCTTCCTCGGCGGCGGCGGCGGCCTGGTCTCCACGGCGGCCGACTACCACCGGTTCACCTCGATGCTGCTGGCGACGCCGGATAGCCCGGCCGGAGAGCTTGACGGCGAGCGGCTACTCAGCCCGCGCACGGTCGGCTACATGCTGCGCAACCACCTGCCCCGGGACGCCGACCTGGAGGCATTCGGCCGGCCCTTGCACGCCGAGGCGCCGTTCCGCGGAGTCGGATTCGGCCTCGGGTTCGCGGTCGTGATCGACCCGGTCCCCGGGCGCACGCTGACCAGCGAGGGCGAGTGCTCCTGGGGCGGAGCGGCGAGCACCGCGTTCTTCATCGATCAGGCGACCGGCCTGACGGTCTCGTTCTTCACCCAGTTGATGCCGTCGAGCACGCATCCGATCCGCTCGCAGCTTCGCCAGCTTGTCTACCAGGCGCTGACCGACTGACCGGTGCCGGGAGCGAGCGACGGCCGGCCGGGCTGATGCCCGGCCGACCGTCGCTCGCTCAGGTCGGCTGTCGCTCCCTGGGACCGGATCGCTCCCGCGGACCGGTCCGGTTCGTCAGGTAAATCGGGCTAGCGGCCGCCGCGGTGAGCGCCGCCGCTCCGGCCGTACTTCTGGCCGCCGGTGTCGCCAGTTGCCGCGACCGCCCGGGCCTCGGTGTCCTTGCGGAGCGCGTGCACCCGGTGCGCGATCAGCGCGGCCAGGAACAGCACGACCAGGACGATCCCGACAACGGTGAACGAGTTGAACAACTTGGTGACCGTCGGGCCGAGGTGGTAGCCGAGTTCGGTCACCGTGATCACATAGACCAGCGTGCCGACGAAGTTGAAGATGCTGAACGGCACGACCGGAACCTCGACCACACCAGCCGCGAACCCGGCGAAGGTACGGACCAGGGGCAACGCTCGCCCGACGGCCACCGCCCACGATCCCCGGCCGGCGAAGAACCGTTCCGCCCGGTCCAGATCGGACCGTGTGATCAGCACCCAGCGGCCGTACCGCTCCAGCAGGTACCGGCCGCCGCGGCGGCCGATGGCATAGGCGATCGTGGCGCCCACGACCTCCGCCAGCGTGCCGATGATGATCACGCTGGCCAGACTGAACTTGCCCTGGTAGACGAACAGGCCCGCCAGGCCAAACGTGACCTCGGACGAGATCGGGATGCACGCCGCCTCGATGAAGGCGAAGATGATCAGCGCGAGATACCCATGGCTCGTCATCACGCTGTTCAGAAAGTGCTGCATGACGAATGTTCTACAGCATCGGCGTGAGTGCCCTGACCGGTCCGGGCCGAAATTAGTCAGTCCTGAAGATTCCGATACCGATGGCCGGCCGCCCGGGCGGATCCGGAGGCCGGATCCGCTGGCCGGACGGCGGCATGGGTGTGCCCCGCCTCCCACGGGGGCAGGGGGCGGGGCACACGGTTCGCGACAGGTGCCCGGAGGGGTGGGTCACCATGTCGCGGTCCGCGTCGGCCGGGGGGTTGGCCGGACGCGGCGTCTGGGTCAGTACAGGTGCCTGACGATGGCCGTAACTAGTTGCGCGGCCTGGGCCTCCCACTTGGCGTAGGCGTACGGGAAGGCGGATCCCTGGACGCCCTGCGCGATCTGCCAGAGCGGCTGGGTGGCCCAGCCCGGCTGGCGGGCCTGATACCCGCGCAGCGCGTTCAGGAAGGCGTCGGCCGCGTAGGCGGGCCGCATGACCTGCTGCGGAGAACCCCAGCCCATCGACGGCCGCTGCTGGAACAGCCCGAGCGAGTCGGAGGTGCCGTAGTTCACGTTGATCAGGCCGGACTCCTGCATCGACGTCGCGACGGCGATGACGGCCGCGCGCATGCCCATCTTCTTGGCCAGCGTCTGCCTGACGATCACGGTCGCGTTGTGCCAGCGGGCGGCGTTGATCGGCAACTGGGTCTGCGGGCCGCTGGTGCCAACGGGCATCAGCCGGTCGGCGGCGGGCAGCGGGCCGTTGCCGGGCCGCGGGCTGGTGTGGTTCGCGACGATCCTGCTGATGGCGGTCCAGGTCAGTGCCTTGTGCTGGGCCTGGTTGTGCTGGGCCTGGTTGCGCTGGGCGGGATGCCGGCTGGCCTTCGGCGCCGGTCCCCGGCCGGCGGCCGCGGTCGTGTGGTGCGCCGGGCTGGTGTGGCGCGCCGGGCTAGTATGGCGCGCCGGGCTGGTGTGGCGTGCGGGGGCCGGCTTGCGTGCGGGGGCCGGCTTGCGTGCGGGCGCGGGATTCTGCCGGGCTGCCGTGGCGTGCCGCGCGGCGGTTGCCGGATGCCTCGCCGGGGCAGTCGTGTGCTTGGCCGCCGGGACGGTGTGCCGGTGCGCGGCCCGGGCCTGCTCCGTGAGCGGCCGGCCAGTGGTGTTGGCCGCGTGGCCGGTGAAGTTTCCGGCGGCCGTGCTCGCGGGCCCGGTGACGTGCCTGGCCTGGTGCGACAGGCTGCTCGTGGCCGCGGCAGTGCTGCCGGAAAGGCCGGCGGTGACCGCGGCCGCTCCGGTCCCGGCGATGGCCAGGCCGGCGCCGAGGACGATCAGGACCCTGCCGCGGGCATGCTTGATCAAGCGGGGGGTGCGGGGCATCGGGGGGATTTCCTTCCATGCTGACCCACCGCCGCCCGGATCCGGGTTGAGCCGGAACCGGTGCTCTCGCCGTCGGACATTCGCCGTCCGGCAGTGCGCGTGCAGGGGCACGCGAATCGCTGGTTCACGCGGCGGCTAACACCACAAGCGCGGGGGTGCGCCGGTGCTGCCGGCCTAAGCAAGCGGGAGAACCGAGCCGGGGGGCTCTGCTCCCCAGCGGGGGATCACTGTCTGTAACGCCGCCGCTACGAATACTCCGTCCCGTTTTCCCGTCAAAGTGACGCACCTCACTACTGGCGGGTAACTCGCGGGTAGCACCCGCTCGGGGCCACTTACCACCCCTAGTGGCTTCGCGAAGCGGGCAATTCGGGCGTGATCATGGGCCTAACGGGTGGTAGGTGGCGGGTCGCCCGAGATC
>JAJYTW010000270.1 GCA_021792855.1 Actinomycetes bacterium | reverse complement strand
GATCCCGCGGTGACCGGCAGACCGCTTCTGGCCTGCGATAACGGCCATCCCGCGGTCGTAGTCTCCGGGCAACATGTGCATAGGCTCAGTATTGTATACGACACTGATCATCGGGCCGGCGGCGGCGTCGGCCGGCCCCCCGGGGAGCGGCGGTGACGTGCGCCGATAGGTTCGTTTGCATAATCGTGCATAGGACGGCATACTTTTGCGTATGTCTAAGGTGCTCACGTCCCTGCCCGCCGGCGAGCGAGTCGGCATCGCGTTCTCCGGCGGCCTCGATACCTCGGTCGCCGTTGCCTGGATGCGGGACAAGGGCGCGGTGCCGTGCACCTACACCGCGGACATCGGGCAGTACGACGAGGACGACATCGGCTCGGTCCCTGGCCGGGCCAAGGCCTACGGCGCCGAGATCGCCCGCCTGGTGGACTGCCGCTCGGCCCTGGTCGAGGAGGGACTCGCGGCGCTGACCTGCGGGGCCTTCCACATCCGGTCCGGCGGCCGGGCCTACTTCAACACCACCCCGCTCGGCCGGGCGGTCACCGGCACCCTGCTGGTCCGGGCCATGCTTGAAGACGACGTCCAGATCTGGGGCGACGGATCGACCTTCAAGGGCAACGACATCGAGCGGTTCTACCGATACGGCCTGCTGGCCAACCCGAACCTGCGGATCTACAAGCCCTGGCTGGACGCGACGTTCGTGGGCGAGCTTGGCGGGCGGCGGGAGATGAGCGAGTGGCTGCTCGCGCACGACCTGCCGTACCGGGACAGCACCGAGAAGGCGTACTCCACCGACGCCAACATCTGGGGCGCCACGCACGAGGCCAAGTCGCTGGAGCACCTCGGCAACGGGATCGAGACCGTCGATCCGATCATGGGGGTCCGGTTCTGGGACCCGGCGGTGCAGATCGCGCCCGAGGACGTCACGATCGGCTTCGAGCGCGGCCGCCCAGTCACGATCAACGGCGAGCGCTTCGCCACCCCGGTGGACCTGGTGCTCGCCGCGAACGCGATCGGCGGCCGGCACGGCCTGGGCATGTCCGACCAGATCGAGAACCGGATCATCGAGGCCAAGAGCCGGGGCATCTACGAGGCGCCCGGCATGGCGCTGCTGCACGCCGCCTACGAGCGACTGGTCAACGCGATCCACAACGAGGACACCATCGCGACCTACCACGCCGAGGGTCGCAGGCTCGGCCGGCTCATGTACGAGGGCCGCTGGCTGGACCCGCAGTCGCTGATGCTGCGCGAGTCGCTGCAGCGCTGGGTGGGCTCCGCGGTCACCGGCGAGGTAACGCTCCGGCTGCGCCGGGGCGAGGACTACTCGATCCTGGACACCACCGGCCCGGCGCTGAGCTACCACCCGGACAAGCTGTCGATGGAGCGCACCGAGGACTCGGCGTTCGGCCCGCTGGACCGGATCGGCCAGCTCACCATGCGGAACCTGGACATCGCCGACTCGCGTGCCAAGCTCGAGCAGTATGCCGGGCTCGGCATGATCGGCACCGCGCACGCCGAGCTGATCGGGGCCCCGCCGGCCCGGACCCAGCTAGTCGGCGAGCTTCCCGAGGGCGGCGCGGAGGCGATCGCGTCCCGGGGCGAGGCCGTCGCCGACGAGGAACTGCTGGACCGGGCCGCGATGGAGGCCGGCACCGACTGATCTGGCCCGGCCGATTCGGGCGTCCGGCCGCGGCCGTTACGCTCGGTGCGTGACCTCCGCCGATGACGTGCCGCGCGGTCAGCGGCTGCCCGCCGTCGACCTGCGGCCGCAGTCAGTCTTGCTCACCTTCTTCGGCGACTACGCCAGCGACCCGGGCGCCAGCGTCGTCGCCGCCGGCGTGATCGGACTGCTCGAGTCCGCCGGGATCGGCGCCGCCGCCACCAGGGCCACGCTGTCCCGGATGGTCAAGCGCGGGCTGCTCGAGCGGGCCCCGCTCGGCCGGCAGGCCTGTTTCGGCCTGACCGGATTCGGCCGGCGCACCGTGCTCGACGGCCGGGCCCGGGCTCAGGACGCCGACGTCGCGGACCGGCACTGGGACGGCCGGTGGACGATCGTGTCGTTCTCGATGCCGGAGACGGCCCAGCGAGAGCGGCACGTGCTCCGCTCGCGGCTGGCCTGGGCCGGCTTCGGACTGGTGCACGCGGGCCTGTGGGCAGCGCCGAGGGACGTGGACGTGGTCGGCCTGCTGGCCGATCTCGCGGTGCTGCCGCACGTCACCGCGTTCCGCGGCCGAGCGACACCGCCGACCGACCCGGCCTCGCTGGTGGCCGGCGCCTTCGACCTCGCCGCGATCGCCGCCCGCTACACCGGTTTCATCCGGCGGTGGAGCGGCCTGGCGCCGGACGCCCTGGGCGGCTACCCGGATCCGCTGGCCGCCCGGGTGGTGCTCGGCACGGACTGGCTCCAGGTGATCCGCGCCGACCCGAGGCTGCCGGTGGAGTTCCTGGACCCCGGCTGGCCCGCGTTCGCGGCGCAGGACCTGTACCGCGGCCTTGAGGCACGGCTGCGCGGTCCGGCCGAGCGGGCCGCCGCCAGCCGTCTCGTGCCCGGACCGCCGGTCAGCCGCGCAGGCGGAGCATCTCGATCGCGTTCTGCTTCAGGATCAGCGGCCGCACCTCGTCCCTGATCGGCAGGTCGGCGAACTCGGCGAGCCAGCGATCCGGCCCGATCAGCGGGTAGTCGGTGCCGAACAGGACCTTGTGCCGCAGCAGCGTGTTGGCGTACTGGACCAGTTGCGGCGGGAAGTACCTCGGCGCCCAGCCGGACAGGTCGATGTAGACGTTCGCCTTGTGCACGGCGACCGACAGGGCCTCGTCCTGCCACGGGAACGACGGGTGCGCGATCACGATCGTCAGGTCAGGGAACTCCGCGGCCACGTCGTCGAGCAGCATCGGCTGGGAGTAGCGCAGCCGCAGCCCGGATCCGCCCGGGGTGCCGGCCCCGATCCCGGTCTGGCCGCTGTGGAACAGCGCGGGCACGGCTAGCTCGGACAGCACCTCAAGGACCGGGTAGGCGGTGCCGTCGTTGGGCGCGAAGCCCTGCAAGGTGGGGTGGAACTTGAAGCCCTGGGCGCCGTGCTCGGTGATCAGCCGCCTGGCCCGGCCGGCCGCGTCCGGCCGGTGCGGATCGACGCTGGCGAACGGGATCAGCACGTCGGCGTTCCGCCGCGCGGCGCTGATGACCTCCTCGTTCGGGATCGGCGGATGCCCGGTCTGGTGCTCGGAGTCGACCGTGAACACGACCGCGGCCATCGAGCGCTCGCGATAGTGCTCGGCGAGGGCGTCCAGGGACGGCGCCCGGCCGTCGCCGGTCTTGAAGTACTTCGCCGAGGCCTCCATCAGCGCCGGGGGCAGGCTGTGATGACGGCCGTCGTCGGACACCTCGGCGTGGGTGTGCACGTCGATCGCGACGATCGCGTCCAGGTCGAGACCGGTCATGCTCGGGCGCCTTCTCGGGCAGGTACGGAAATCCGGGCAGGCCGGCTCATCCGGGCAGGTCGGGCTCGGCCGACTTGGCGGCGAGCAGGCCGAGCACCAGCCGGTCCCTGGCGGCCGCCAGCCGCTGCGTGGTCGTCCCGGTCATCTCCTGCGCCATCTGCCCGACCACCTGCTCGACCAGGTCCGGCGTCCAGGACGGCTGCCCGAGTTCGGCCCACCAGGCGGCCATCGGCGGGCCGAGGTGCTCCAGGGTGTGCGCGATGCCGCCGTCGCCGCCGGACAGGTGCTGCCCGGCGAACGGCCCGACCACGGCCCATCGCAGGCCCGGCCCGCTGGTGATCGCGGCGTCGACCTCGGCGACGGTGACCACGCCGCGCTGGACGAGGCTGTAGGCCTCCTTCCACAGGGCCGCCTGAAGCCGGTTCACGACGTGCCCGGGAAGCTCCTGGCGGACCTGGATCGGCCGCTTGCCCGCCGCGGTGTAGAACGCCATCGCCGCCGCGACCGCCGCGGCCGAGGTCCGCTCGCCGCCGACCACCTCGACCAGCGGGATCAGGTGCGCCGGGTGGAACGGATGGCCGATCAGCACCCGCTCCGGGTGCCGGGCGCAGGCGGCCTGGATCTGGCTCGGCCGCAGCCCGGAGGAACTGCTCGCGATCACGGCCGCGGCCGGGGCGTGCGCGTCGATCTCGGCCGTCACCGCCTGCTTGAGGTCGAGCGTCTCCGGGCCGCTCTCCTGCACGAAGTCCGCGTCGGTGACGGCCCCGGCGATGTCGTCGCTCCAGGTCAGCAGGCTCGGCGGCTCCGTTCCGGCGCCGAGCGCGGCGAGGGCCGGCCAGGCGGCGGCGATCTGGGCGGTCAGCCGGTGGCGGGCGCCCGGCGCGGGGTCGTGCGCGCGGACCGGGTAGCCGCGGCTCAGGAACAGCGCCGCCCAGGCGGCCCCGATCACGCCCGTGCCGACCACGGCCACCCGCGGCAGGCCGGCCGTCGGCCCGACGGCCAGTTCCGGCCCGCCAGCCGGCCCGGTCACCGGCCCGCCCCTGGTCCGGCGGCAGCCGTAGGCCCCGGGCCGCGGCCGAGGAACTCATCCAGCGAGGCCGGATCGAGCAGCGAGTCCCGGCTGGCCACCTCGTCCGGATCGGCGCCGAGCAGGATCCGCTTCACCGGCACCTCGAGCTTCTTGCCGGTCCGGCTGCGCGGGATCGCCCGCACCGCGCGGATACTGTCCGGCACGTGCCGCGGCGACAGCCCGGAGCGCAGCGCCGCCGCGATCTCGTCCCGCAGGCCGTCGGGCAGCGTGCCGTCGGCGGTCACCACGAACAGGATCAGCTCACCCGGCCCGCCGTCGGCGTCCTCCAGGTGCACCACCAGGCTGTCGGTGACCGCACCGAACTCCTCCACGACGCCGTAGAAGTCGGCGGTCCCGATCCGCACGCCGCCGCGGTTGAGGGTGGCGTCCGATCGGCCGGTGACGACCATCGACCCGGACGGCGAGATCCGCAGCCAGTCGCCCATCCGCCAGACGCCGGGGTACATGCCGAAGTAGGACTCCCGGTAGCGGCTGCCGTCGGCGTCGCCCCAGAACCCCACCGGCATCGACGGCATCGGCCTGGTGATCACGAGTTCGCCTGGCTCGCCGGTCACCGCCCGGCCGTCGGCGTCGTAGGCGGCGACCGCGCAGCCGATCACCGGGCCGGACATCTCCCCGGCGTACACCGGCTGGAGCGGGCTGGCCGCGATGATGCCCGTGCACAGGTCGGTGCCGCCGCTGCCGACGTTCAGCAGCACGTCCTGGCCAAGCTCGCCGACCAGCCACTGGTAGCCCTCGGTGGCCAGCGGCGCCCCGGCCACTCCGACCTGCCGGACCCTGGACAGGTCGAACGAACGCGCCGGGGTGAGCCCGGCCTTCCGGCAGGCGAGCACGTAGCCAGGACTCAGCCCGACCAGGGTCGCGCCGGT
>JAJYTW010000269.1 GCA_021792855.1 Actinomycetes bacterium | reverse complement strand
GGTGGACCGCCCGCCACGTGGGCGGCGCCGGCCGGGATCGCGGGCCGGACGGCGGTCCACCAAGGGGGGAACTCGAGTGCGGGTGGTCCTGAACATTATCTGGCTGGTGCTCTGCGGCTTCTGGATGGCGATCGCGTACGTGGTCGCGGGGCTGGTCGCGTTCATCCTGATTGTCACGATCCCGTTCGGGATCGCCTCGTTCCGGATCGCGAACTACGTGCTCTGGCCGTTCGGCCGGACCACCGTGGTGCGGCGGGAGGCCGGAGTAGCCTCGCTGATCGGGAACATCATCTGGATCGTCCTGTTCGGCTGGTGGCTGGCGCTCGGGCACCTGGCGTCCGGCATCGCGCTGTGCGTCACGATCATCGGCATCCCGCTGGGCCTGGCCAGCTTCAAGCTGATCCCGATCTCGCTGGTGCCGCTCGGAGTCCGGATCGTCCCGTCCGACTCCGCCGCGGTCTACGCCGACTACCACTGATCCGGGCGGTGCGTGCCGGGCCGGGCCGGGCCGGGCTACGCGGTGGTCAGAGCTGGCCGACCGCGGTGACCCAGATGACCGCCTCGCCGGCCTCGTCCGAGCCGGTCAGGTCGACCTCGGCGCTGAACCCCCAGTCGTGGTCACCGGCTGGGTCGTCGAAGATCTGCCTGACCCGCCATAGCTCGGGCTCGGTCTCGATGATCAGCATCGCCGGGCCGCGCGCGTCGGCGCCGGTTCCGATCTCGTCGTGTTCGGCGAAGTACGGCTCCAGCGCATCGCGCCACGCGCCGGCGTCCCAGCCCGCCTCGGCGTCCAGTTCGCCGAGTTCGTCCCAGCGGCGCAGCGCGGCCAGTTCGACCCGGCGGAACAGGGCGTTCCTGACCAGGACCCGGAACGCCCGGAGGTTGGTGGTCACCGCGGGCGGTCGCTCGGCAAGCTGCTGCAGGGCCTCCTCGGCGTCCGGGTTGGCCAGCCGCTCCCACTCGTCAAGCAGGCTGGAATCGACCTGCCGGACCAGTTCGCCCAGCCACTCGGTCAGGTCGACAAGCTCCTCGGTCTTCGCCTCCTCCGGAACGGTCTGCCGCAGCGCCTTGTAGGCGTCGGCCAGGTAGCGCAGCAGCAGCCCTTCGGCCCGGGCCAGCCCGCACCAGCTCACGTACTCCGCGAAGGTCATCGCCCGCTCGTACATGTCCCTGACGACGGACTTGGGTGCTAGCTCGTAATCGGCTACCCACGGGTGGCCGCGCCGGTAGATCTGGTAGGCGGCGTCCAGCAGGTCGGCCAGCGGCTTGGGGTAGCTGACTTCCTCAAGCAGTTCCATCCGCTCGTCGTAGTCCAGGCCCTCGGCCTTCATCGCCGCGACCGCCTCGCCGCGGGCGCGGAACGCCTGCGCGGCCAGCACCGGGCGCGGGTTGTCGAGGGTCGCCTCGATCACGCTCAGCACGTCAAGCGGGTACTCCGGCGAGGTGGCGTCCAGCAGGTCGATCGCGGCCAGGGCCAGCGGGGATAGCGGCTGGTTGAGCGCGAAGTCCTCCTGCAGATCCACTGTGAGCCTGGCTAGCCTGCCCTGCTCGTCGGGTTCGTCCAGCCGCTCGACCACCCCGCCGGCCAGCAGCGCCCGGTAGATCGCGATCGCCCGGCTGATGTGCTTGCGCTGGGCCGGGCGGTCCTCGTGGTTGTCGGTCAGCAGATGCTTCATCGCGGTGAAGCAGTTGCCCGGCCGGGAGATCACGTTCAGCAGCATCGCGTGGCTGACCGCGAAGCTGGACCGCAGCGGCTCCGGATCGGCGGCGACCAGCCGGTCGAAGGTCGGCTGGCCCCAGGACACCATGCCGGGCGGCGGCTTCTTGCGCACCACCTTGCGGCGCTTCTTCGGGTCGTCGCCGGCCTTCTCCAGCGCCTTCTCGTTCGCGATCACGTGCTCGGGCGCCTGCACGACAACCGACCCGACCTCGTCGAACCCGGCCCGGCCGGCCCGGCCGGCGATCTGGTGGAACTCCCTGGCCTGGAGCAGCCGCACCACGCTTCCGTCGTATTTGGACAGCGAGGTGAACAGCACGGTCCTGATCGGCACGTTGATGCCGACCCCGAGGGTGTCGGTGCCGCAGATCACCTTCAGCAGCCCGGCCTGCGCGAGCGTCTCGACCAGCCGCCGGTACCTCGGCAGCATGCCCGCGTGATGCACCCCGATGCCGTGCCGGACCAGCCGGGACAGCGTCTTGCCGAACCCGGCGGCGAACCGGAACCGCCCGATCATCTCGGCGATCGCATCCTTCTCGGCGCGCGAGCACACGTTGATGCTCATCAGCGCCTGCGCCTGCTCGATCGCCGCGGCCTGGGTGAAGTGCACCACGTAGACCGGCGCCTGGCCGGTCTGCAGCAGTTCGGTGATGGTCTCGTGCAGCGGTTCGAGCACGAACCGGAAGGTCAGCGGGACCGGTCGCTCGGCGGAGGCGATCACCGAGGTCGGCCGGCCCGTCCGGCGGGTCAGGTCCCGCTCGAACCTGGTCACGTCGCCGAGCGTGGCCGACATCAGCAGGAACTGCGCCCGCGGCAACTCGATCAGCGGCACCTGCCAGGCCCAGCCGCGGTCCGGATCGGCGTAGTAATGGAACTCGTCCATGATCACGACGTCGGCATCCGCGTCGGCGCCGTCGCGCAGCGCGATGTTGGCGAGCACCTCGGCGGTGCAGCAGATGATCGGGGCGCCGCCGTTCACGCTGCCGTCACCGGTCATCATGCCGACGTTGTCCGGCCCGAACACCTCGCACAGCGCGAAGAACTTCTCCGACACCAGCGCCTTGATCGGCGCGGTGTAGTAACTGCGGGTCCCGGCGGCCAGCGCGGCGAAGTGCGCCGCCGTCGCCACCAGCGACTTACCGGAGCCGGTCGGCGTGGACAGGATCACGTTGGCGCCGGAGACGAGTTCGATCAGCGCCTCATCCTGGTGCGGGTACAGGGTCAGGCCCTGCTCGCCGGCCCACTCGGAGAAGGCGGCGTACAGGGCGTCGGGATCCGCGGACTCCGGGATCAGCTCGGTGAGAGTCATGATCCCCCCATGGTGCCAGTTCGCCGCTGGTGCCGGGACGCGGCGCGGGCCGGCCGGCGTTAGCCGAAGAGTTCGGCGCCGCGGATGCCCCCTAGTCTTCGCGCTAGCGGGTCGGGGCGGCGGGGCGGCTGTGCCGGGGCCGCGCGAGGTGCCAGGACCGGCTGCGGGCTGTAGGTTGACGGCATGTGTCGCAGCATCAAAACCTTGCGGGCGCCGTACGCGGAGCAGGTGACCGAGGATGACGTCCGGGCGGCCGCGCTCCAGTACGTCCGCAAGGTCAGCGGATTCCGCGCGCCTGCCGCGCACAACGCCGAGGCGTTCGACGGCGCCGTCGCGGTGATCGCCCGGGCCACGTCGGACCTGCTCGACCGGCTAGAAGTCCGGGCGCCCCGGTCGGCCGGAGCGCCGGAGGCCTGACCGCCCGCGGGTCGGCTACGGACGGCCCGCGGTCGCGGCGTGCCGGATCAGCATCGAGTACGGCGGCACCAGGTCCAGCCCGTCCGGGTCGTTCAGGTAGCCGGGCGCCCGGCCGGCCACCCCGGTGTGGCCGTACTGCCACACGATCCGGTTCGTGGCCGGGTCGATCACGATGATCCGGTCGTTGAAGTCGTCGTTGACCAGCACGTCGCCGTTCGGCAGCGGCTCGGCCAGCGATGGCTGGTTGAGCCCGCCGAACCGCCAGAGCAGTCGGCCGGTGCGGCTGAACTCCACGACCTGGCCGGACGGGGAGTAGTCGGCGGTCAGGTAGCGGCCCGGATACACCTCGTTGGTGTCCGACGGGTAGGCGACGCCCGGCGGGTGCGTGGACCACTGGACGCGGCCGTTCAGCCCCATCGAACTGGCCCAGTCGCCGTTGATCTCGGTCACCAGATACCGGCCGTCGGTCAGCGGGAACGCGCCGTTCGGGCTGCCGAAGCGCTGCGGCGGGGCGTGCAGGCAGGCGTGCGTGGTCTGGCCGATCACCCGTGCGGGCCGGTGCGCCGGCGGCGCGAGCAGCAGGATCCGGCAGTTCTTGATGTCGGCGGCGAGAATGTCGCCGCCGGGGAGCAGCATGGCGTCGTCGGGGTTATCGAGCCGGTTCGGCCCGGTGCCCGGCGTGCCCGGCCGGCCGTACCGGTACACGATCCGGTGCGCCGCGATGCTGATCACCGAGATGACCTGGTTGTTCTCCTGGGTGGCGACGATGTAGCGGCCATCGGGGGAGAAGAACGCGTCGTCGGGGACCTTGAAGGTCTGCCCGGGCGCGAGGTCACCCGGCTGCGGGAACGTCCACCGCACCCGCCCGTGCGGGTCGATGATGATCAGCCGGTTGTTGAGATGATCGGCCACCAGCACGTCGGCCGGGAGCGCCGCCGGGTTCGACCCGGGTGCCAGGTGCCCGGGGCCGTGCGCCGGCGCGAGCCAGGGCGCGGCCAGCGGGCCGCGGTTCGCCAGGCTCCCCGGCAGCGCCCGCGCCGCCGGGACCATCCGCAGTGTGACCACGGACGGCATGGGGACCGGGCCGTCGGACCCGCCGACCAGGTAGGCCGTCGAGCCGATCACGGCGACCCCGGCGCGTGCGACCGGCATCGGCAGGTCGGCTGCGACCGAGACGGTCCCGCTGGCCGGGTCGAACCTGAGCACCTGCCCGCTGGTGGATCGCGGCGCCGCCGTGAGCACGCCGGGTGGGTCGGCCCGGCCGCCACCGGCGAGCAAGCTCGGGTAGAGCGCGCTCAGGCGGCCCGGCGATGGCAGGTATCCGCCGGCCACGAAGATCACACCCTGCAGCGCGAACGCGCTCGCGCCCGCACTCGGTCCGGGCAGGCTGCCGACGATCGACGCGCCCCGGCCGTCCAGGCTGACTCGCTGGATCACATTCACCGGGCCGCGTGCCGTCTCGCCGCCGAAAACCCAGATCTGCCCGCCGGCGATGGCCGCGGCCGGGTCGCTGACCGGCACGGGCAGCCTGGCCACGACCCGGATGCTCCCGGTAGCCGTCACGGCGCGTACGGTGCCTGGCTGGCCGGTTCGTGGCTGGCCGCTGCCTGGCTGGCCGGTGCCTGGCTGGCCGGTTCCGCCAACCAGGTAGGTCGTGGACCCGGCGGTGACCGCGACCGCTCCGGACGCGGTCAGGCCGGCCGGGGCCGGCCCGGCGCGCTCGCCGGATGGTGCGGGCCGGGTTCGCCCGGTCACCGGGTTCAGCAGCAGGGCGCTCGCGGGCGGGCCGGCCGGCCCAGCCGTGCCGCCGGTGATCAGGATCGTCGCGCCGTGCGGTGTCGCGGTGACACCGGTGACCGGGGCCGGCAACTGGTAAGGGGCCCAGACCGGCTCGAGCACGGTCCGGCCACCCGCCGCGAGCACGGTCCGGCCGCCCGCCGCGAGCGCGACCGCCGGCCCCGCGGCCCG
>JAJYTW010000268.1 GCA_021792855.1 Actinomycetes bacterium | reverse complement strand
CGGAATCTGCCCTGGGCGACTTCCGCGGTCAGATCCACCGCAAGCGAGCCGGTGCGGCCCGCGGGTACCTGGATCACCATGACCAGGCGGGTAGATCCGAAAAGGTCCTGGGTGGGAGTTCGCTGGAAGGCCCACACCGGGCGCGCCGAGAGTTCGGGCCCGCCGACGACGAAGTCGCGGGTTCCGTGATCCGTGGTGCTCCGGCCGGCCGAGCCCAGTGTCACCGAAACCGGGCCGACCGCCAGCGTCGGTGAGATCGAGAATCCCTGGGTGATGTCATAAGCCGTGCCCGCGTGCGTCGGGAAGATGGAGTACGCGATCGTCTCGCCGGTATGGGCGTCGTCATCGAGCGAAACGCGGACACCCGCGCGAGTCAGTGGCGGCGGATAAGTGGGCGGGAAATTGATCGACATGTGCGCGAGCACGAACCGCCTGCGTCCGGCCTCGCCTCGAATGAAGGCCTGTAGGTCCCCGTCGCCGGGCCGGTAACTGCTGTCTATCGGGGTGACGATGGGCCCGCCGAACTCGATCCGATCCCGCAGTTCCGATCCGCCCGGCCCGCGCAGTGCGTATGGTCCGCCCATGCTTTCCTCGGCATCGAGCGTGACTGCCTCGAGGCGCATGGGCGGGAAAGTCTCAACCGCCAACCCGGCGTCCTTTCGTTGGCTGTCAAAGCACCCGGCCGGATCGTGCCCGCCGGCTCACTTCGTCGTTGCGGCAGAAAGGGCCAGCGAGCGCATGACCAGTCCACTTAATAGCGAATCCTAACCACCAGGGAACGGCGATATCGACTGTTTCCGATGGTGCAATTTGCGGCCCGGGGCCGCCTGCGGGAAGCGGCCGCGTCCACACCGGCCGCGTCCCCACCGGGAACGTCACTCACGAAGCGAAAGGCGGTTAGGCTCGCGGCCAGTCGGGCGGGCGCGGGAGGGTGCCGTGAATGCTGACTTCGCCGATGGCGAGGGACGATGGCGCGCGCACCTCGGGACGCTGCGGCAGGTGGTCCGGCAGGAGGTCGTGGCCAGGCAGGTTGCCGCGCACGTGCCGGATCTGCCGCCGCGCCGGGTGCTCGACATCGGTTGCGGGCAGGGCACGCAGGCCCTGGCGCTGGCCCGGCGCGGGCACCTGGTCGTCGGCCTGGACAACTCGGACCGGCTGCTGGCCGACTTCCGGGCGGCGCTGGCCGCTGAGCCCCCGGCGGTAGCTGACCGGGTAAGGCTGGTCGAGGGCGCGGCGCAGGATGTGGCCGCCCTGTTCGGGCCGGCCAGCTTCGACGTGGTGCTGTGCCACGGCGTGCTGATGTACTTCGCCGACCCGGGCCCGCTGCTGGACGCGATCGCCCGGGTGGTGTCGCCCGGCGGGATCGTGTCGCTGCTGGTCCGCAATGGTGACGCGCTCGCGATGCGGCCCGGGCTGCTGGGCGACTGGGACAAGGTCGCGGCGGCTTTCGACGGTCGTTCGTACCGGAACCGGATCGGCGTTTCCGCCCGGGCCGACCGCCGCGCCGACCTGACCGCCGCCCTGGCCAGTCGGCACCTCGCGGTGCGCGGGTGGTACGGCGTCCGGGTGTTCACCGACACGGCGGCCGATGACGAGCCGGTTCCGGACCAGGCGAGGCTAGATGCGATCCTGCGGGCCGAGGAGCGGGCGGGCCGGACCGACCCGTACCGGGGCGTCGCCGCGCTGCTGCACCTGATCGCCGCGCGCGGCCCAGAGCCGGGCCACGGGCCGGCCGGGACCCGCCAGCCGGCCGAGACCCGCCCGGCCGGCCCGGCAGGTTGATCGGCCAGTCCCGATCGGCTTGGATCGACCCGACCAGCGGCGAGTTCTCGGCCTCGGGAGGTGCGCGCCCGGTGGCGAGACGATCTCTCGGCAAGCCGTTCGGCTGGCTGTGGGCCGCCTACGCGGTCAGCGCCTACGGGTCGGGGCTGGGGTTCGGCGCGTTCCCGATCATCGCGGTGCTGGTGCTGCACGCCGGGCCGGCCCAGGTCGCGGCGCTGTCGGCGGTGGGGCCGGCGGTGGGCGCGCTGATCGCGCTGCCGCTCGGCCCGTGGGCGGAGTTCCGCCGCAAGCGCCCGGTGATGATCGCGATGGACCTGACCAGGTTCGGGGTCATGCTGACCGTGCCGGTCGGTTACGCGCTCGGGGTGCTCACCTTTGTCCAGTTGCTGATCGTCTCGGCCGTGGTCGCGGCGGCCAGGATCGCGTTCCGGTCGGCCAGCGGCGCCTACCTGAAGGCGATCGTCCGGCCGGATGACCTGCTGGTGGCCAACGCCAGGCTGGAGTCCACGAACTGGAGCTCGATCGCGATCGGGCCGCCGCTGGGCGGCGCGGCGATCGGCCTGTTCGGGCCGGTCATCACCGTGACGGCCGACGCGCTCAGCTACCTGCTGTCCGCGCTCGGGATCACGGCGATCGGAGGCCGGGAGGAACGGCCGCGGCGAACGGGCACCAGCCGGATCGGCGCCGGTGACCTGCTCGACGGCTGGCGGCACATCTGGTCTCACCCGGGCCTGCGGTCGCTGTACCTGAACAATCTGCTCGTCGCCGGACTGATTATGGCCACCGAGCCGCTGCTCGCGGTGCTGCTGCTCCGCCAGCTTGGCTTCGCGCCCTGGGAGTACGGGCTGGCGTTCGCCGTGCCATGCGTCGGCGGGCTGATCGGCTCGCGGCTGGCCGGCCGGGTCGTGGCGCGGTACGGCCAGCACCGGGTCCTGCGGGGCGCCGGGGTGCTGCGGGTGATCTGGCTGATCGGGCTCGCCTTCGTGCGGCCCGGCGCCGTCGGCCTGGCGACCGTGATCGGCATCGAGCTAGCGGTCATCGTGTTCATGAGCCTGTTCACCCCGGTGCTCGCCACCTACCGGCTCGAGCAGACGCCGCCCGACCGGGTCGCCCGGACCCTGTCGGCCTGGTCGATCGGCAACAGCGCCGCGATCGCGGTCCTTACCGCGCTCGGCGGCCTGCTCGCGGACCTCACCAGCACGCGCGTCGCCATCGCGGTAGCGGGCCTGGCGATCCTGGCCAGCCCGCTGCTGCTGCCCCGCGGTCCGGCCGGCGCGCCGGCCGCTAGCATCCCCGGCGCGTCAGTCGCCGAGGACGCCGGTCACGATGGCCCGGGCCAGGGCCCGGGTCTGGTCGCGGGTGATCGTCTCCGCGCCCGGGCCGGTGACCAGGGCGTAGAGCGCCCCGCCGTAGAGCGTCACCATCGCCTCGACCTGGGCGCGCGTGGTGCCGAGCCCGAGTTCGCGGTGCAGCGCGAGGGTCGACTGCACGGTTGACTCGGACAGCGTCGCCAGCGTCTCGGCTAGCCGCGGGCGCCGCGTGGCCTCTAGCAGCAGTTCATAGATCGCCAGGTAACGCTCCCGAAGGACGGTCGCGGCAGCGAACAGCGAGTCGCCGAGCAGGCCCGCCAGGTCCGGGCGAGACGGCGGGCCGGTCTGCGTTGGCGCCGCGGCGGTTGTCATGTCGGTCACGGACAGTTCGACGATGCGCCGGGCGGCGGCGTCGAGCAGATCGTCGCGCTGGGGAAAGTAGTTCGCCGTGGTGCCGGCGGGCACCCCGGCACGCCGATCGACGGTGCGGTGGGTCAGGTGATGGCTGCCCTGCCCGGCGAGGATGGCGATGGCCGCGTCGGCGAGCGCCCGCCGTCGTTCCTCGTTGCGAGGCTGTGGCACCGGCCCACTGTAGCGAAACTACAACGATCGTTGTACCTTCAACGCATACGACACGGCGACCCAGGCGGCACAGGCCGGGCCGGGACGCCCGTGCCCCGATCCGGAGGGAGCGGCGGATGAGCAAGCTGACGGCGGTCGTGGCCGGAGGCGGGATCGCGGGCCTGGCGACCGCGGTCGCGCTGCTGCGAGTCGGCTGGCGGGTCGTGGTGCTGGAACGGGCGCCGGAGTTCGGTGAGGTCGGCGCCGGGGTCGCGATCACCGTCAACGGCATGGCCGGCCTGGACGCCCTCGGCGTTGCTGACGCCGTGCGTGCCGCCGGCCGGCGGATCCGCTCGGCCGGGTTCCAGGACAGCGGCGGCCGATGGCTGGTCCGGATGCCCGACCTCCCGGCCGAGCGGGAGCCGACGCTCTGGCTCTCGGCCGTGCACCGGCAGCGACTGCACGCCGCGCTGCTGGACGCCGCGCTGCCGGATGTCGCGCTGCCGGATGCCGCTGGCCGGGCACGGCTGATCACCGGCGCCACCGTGACCGGCGTCGAGCCTGGCGAGCCGGGCGGGCCGCGAGCCAGGGTCAGCTACCGGACCGGCCCGGACGTCCACGTGGTCGACGCGGATCTGGTGGTCGCCGCCGACGGTCTGCGCAGCACGGTCCGGGCCGCCCTGTTCCCCGGGGTCCGGCCGCGCTACGGCGGCGCGACAAGCTGGCGGGCGGTGATCGAGGACATCGGCCGGATCGGGGACACCTTCGTCGCGGCCTGGGGACCGGGCGCGGAGTTCGGCGCGCTGCGGATCAGCGCGACGCAGGTCTACTGGTACGGCTACGTCACGCAGGCCGAGGGAACCAGCTTCGACGATGAACTGGCCGCCGCCCGGGCCAGGTTCGCCGGCTGGGCGCCCTGGGTGACCGGCGCGCTGGCGGCGACGATGCCGGACCAGCTGATCCGGCACGACGTGTTCCACCTGCCGGACGGGGTGCCCGGCTACGCGCATGGCCGGGTCGCGCTGGCCGGCGACGCCGCGCACGCCATGCTGCCGACCTCCGGCCAGGGCGTCTCGACCGCCGTCGAGGACGCCGTGACGATCGGCCGGCTGATCGCCACGCCGGTCGGCGGTGGCGCCGACCTCGGAGCGGCACTGGCGGGCTACGACGCGGCCCGCCGGCCGCGCTGCCGGCGCATCGCCCGGCAGGCCGTGACCATCGCCCGGTTCGGCGCCCACCTGCCCGGCGGCTGGCGTCAGACACTCCGGAACGACCTGCTGCGGGTGACCCCCGCCCGGGTCATGATCACGTCCGGGCGCTCAGTCGTCGGCTGGGCGCCGCCGCCGGCCCCGGCCGGGCGCGGCGCGTAGACTCGCGCCGTGCCTGAGGACTCCTGGGCCGGTCTCGCCGACGCCTTCGCGGACGGCGCGTACGCCACGGTCAAGGGCCGGGTGCGCACCTACGTCCTGCACGAGCAGTTGCTACGGCACCTGCCGGCGCCGCCCGCCAGCGTGCTGGACGTCGGCGGCGGCGCTGGGCACCAGTCGCTGCCGCTGGCCAGGCTGGGCTACCGGGTCACGATCGTGGACTCCTCGCCGGCCATGCTCGCCAAGGCGGAGCACCGGTTGCGGGCCGAGCCAGCGGCGGTGCGGGACGGGGTGCGGCTGATCGAGGCCGACGGCGCGAGCGCGCCCGAGGCCGTCGGCGGCGAGAGGTTCGCCGCTGTCCTCAGTCACGGGGTGCTGATGTACCTGAGGGGCCC
>JAJYTW010000267.1 GCA_021792855.1 Actinomycetes bacterium | reverse complement strand
GCGCCCGCCCGGTCCGCCCGGTCATGCCAGCACCCGCGTCAGCGCGCGGCGGAACCGCTCAAGCTCGTCCGGCGTGCCGATCGTGACCCGCAGCCAGCCGGCCGGGCCGACCTGCCGGATCAGCACACCGTGGTCCAGCAGGCCCCGCCAGACCGCGGCGGCGTCGGCGAAGGTGCCGAACAGCACGAAGTTGGCGTCGGAGTCGGCGACCCGCAGGCCGCGCCCGCGCAGCCAGGCCACCAGATCCTCGCGGTCGCGCCGGATCTGCTCGACGCTGCCGAGCAGTTCGCCGGAGTGCGCCAGTGCGGCCCGCGCCGCCGCCTGGGTCAGCGCCGACAGGTGATAGGGCAGCCGGACCAACTGCAGCGCGGCCACCACGGCCGGATCGGCGGCCAGGTAGCCGAGCCGGGCGCCGGCCAGCGCGAACGCCTTGGACATGGTCCGGATGACCACCAGCCTGCCGAACCTGGGCAGCAGGGTCAGCGCCGTGCCGGACCGGTCCCTGGCGAACTCCGCGTACGCCTCGTCGACCACCACCATGCCCGGCGCCGCCTCGCACACCGCCTCGATCACCTCCACCGGCATCGCGGTGCCGGTGGGGTTGTTCGGCGAGGTCAGGAAGACCAGGTCGGGCTGGGTTTCGCGGATCGCCGCGAGCACGGCGGCGGGGTCCAGGCCGAAGTCGTCGTCCCGGCTGCCGCCGACCCACGCCGTGCCGGTGGACCGGCAGATGATCGGGTGCATCGAGTACGACGGCTCGAACCCGAGCGCGGTCCGGCCCGGTCCGCCGAAGGCCTGGCAGACCTGCTGGATGATCTCGTTCGAGCCGTTGGCCGGCCAGATGTTCTCGCTGGTCATGCCGTGCCCGAGATAGGTCGCCAGGTCGGCGCGCAAGTCAAGCGCCAGCCGGTCAGGGTACCGGTTCAGGCCGACCGCGACGGCTGCGGCCGCCGCACCGATCTCGACGACCAGCGCGGGCGACGGCGGGTACGGGTTCTCGTTCGTGTTCAGCCGCACGTCGGCCGGCACCTGCGGCGCGCCATACGGCGTGCGGCCGACCAGGTCGGGGCGGAGCGGCAGGCTGGCCAGAGCGTCGGCCGCGCCATCCGGGACGACCGCGGCGGGCGGAGCGGCCGGGTCGGGGACGCGGACCCGCACCGCGTTGACGTGGGCGGCCAGATCCTCCGCGCCGCCCAGGGCGTCGATGTGCCCGGCGACGGCGCCGAGTGCCTGCTCGGTGTACTCCACCACGTGGATGCCGCGCAGGAAGGACAGCGTGGACAGTCCGCCGGAGTGCCGCGCGGTTCCGCCGGTCGGCAGCACGTGGTTGGACCCAGCGAGGTAGTCGCCCAGGGACACCGGCGCGTACGGGCCGACGAACACCGCCCCGGCGTTGCGCACCCGGCGGGCGAGGCCGGCGGCGTCCGCGGCCTGGATCTCCAGGTGCTCGGGCGCCCACGCGTCGCTCACCGCCAGCGCCGCGTCCAGGTCGTCGACCAGGACCACGCCGGACTGGCCTGCCAGTGCCTCGCCGACCCGGGCGGCGTGCCGCGCGGTCGCGATTTGCCTGGCCAGCGCCGCCTCGACCTGGTCGACGAGGTCGGGGGCGGTGGTGATCAGCAGGCACGCGGCCAGCGGATCGTGCTCGGCCTGCGCGATCAGGTCGGCGGCGAGGAACTCCGGATCGGCGCCGCCGTCGGCGATGATGGCGATCTCGGTCGGGCCTGCCTCGCCGTCGGTGCTGACCACGCCGCGCAGCAGGCGCTTCGCGGCGGCCACGTAGACGTTGCCAGGGCCGGTGATCACGTCGACCGGCGCGCAGTCGGCGGTGCCGTAGCCGAGCATCGCGATCGCCTGCGCGCCGCCGGCGGCGTGCACCTCGGTGATGCCGAGCAGTTCGCAGGCGGCCAGGATGGCCGGGTGCGGCAGGCCGCCGTGCTCGCGCTGCGGCGGGGACGCCACCGCGATCTGGCCGACCCCCGCGGCCTGGGCCGGGATCACGTTCATGACTACCGATGACGGATAGGCGACCAGGCCGCCGGGCACGTAGACGCCGGCCCGGGCGACCGGCACGTAGCGCTCGGTGACCACGGCGCCGTCGGCGACCACCGTGACCGGTTCGGCCGGGACCTGGGCCCGGTGCACGATCGCGGCCCGCCGGGCCGCCTCGGTCAGGGCCGCCCGGACCGCCGGGTCAAGGCTCGCGAGCGCGCTTGCCAGCGCCTCCCGCGGCACCCGCGTGCTGGCCAGGTCGACGCCGTCGAACCTTGCGGTATGCTCCCGGACCGCCTCCGCGCCGCGTGCCCGCACGTCCTCGCAGACCGGGCGGACGAGCGCGGTCGCCGCCTCCACATCAAGCTCGGCGCGCGGCAGTTGCCCGGCTAGCGTCCTGGCATCCAGGCTCTCGGCCGGCTTTCCGCGTAGATCAACCCTGGTGAGCACCCAGCAAGCCTATTGCCCCCGGTGGAGCCGCCGGCACGGTGGTATTCCCGGTCATCGCGGCCGGGTTCCCGGTCACCGCGACCGGCCCGTCCCCGCCGCGCGGCTATTCGATGATCTTGGAAATCGGGATCTCGAGGATGTCCCTGGCGCCCGCCGCCCGCAGTGCCGGGATCAGCGTGTTGACCCCGCGCTTGGGCACGACCGCCTCGACCGCGTTCATGTCACCGCGGGCCAGGGAGGTAATCGTCGGGGACGTCATGGCCGGGAGGATGTCGGCCACCGCCGCCAGTTCCGCCGCGCTCACGTTGAGCTTGAGCAGGACGTTGCCGCGGGCCCTGATCGCGCCGCGGAGCAGCAGGGCGACGTCCTCCATCGCGGCGCGCTTCGCCGGGTCGTCGAACGCCTCATGGTTGGCGATCAACTCGGTGTAGCTGGTCAGCAGCGTGTGCAGGATGCGCAGGCCGTTGCGGCGCAGCGACGAACCGGTCTCGGTCAGGTCCACGATCGCGTCGACGATGTCGGGCACCTTCGCCTCGGTGGCGCCATAGGACGGCGTGACCACCGCCTTGATCCCGTTATCGGCCAGGAATCGCCGGGTCAGGGAGGGGAATTCAGTGGAAATCCGGATCCCGTCCGGCAGGTCGGAGATCGACTGCCAGGGCGCCGACGCGGGCACCGCAAGCACCAGGCGGACCGGGTCGGACGTCGCCTTGGAGTAGGTCAGTTCGCCCAGCGACGCGACATCGGCCCCGGTCTCGGTGATCCAGTCCCGGCCGGTGATGCCGAAGTCGAACAGGCCCTCGGCCACGTAGCTTGGGATCTCCTGCGGCCGCAGGAACCTGACCCGGTCGATCCTCGGGTCGTCGACGTAGGCGTGGTAATCGCGATCCGAGGCACGCCGGACGGTCAGGTCGGCCGCGTCGAACAGTTCGAGGGTCGCGCGTTCCAGCGACCCCTTGGGCAAAACGAGAGAGAGCACGTCAGAACCTTACCGGTGACCTGGTCAGGCGACGACGCGAGCCGCGGACGAGCCATCCGGCAGCCTGCGTACCTCAAGCCGCTCGGCCACCCGGTCCTTCAGGTCGGCGACATGGCTCACGATGCCGACCGCCCGGCCCCGGTCCCGCAGTTCGTCGATGACCCCGAGCACCTGATCCAGGGTCTGATCGTCCAGCGACCCGAAGCCCTCGTCGATGAACAGCGTCTCCAGGTCCACGCCGCCGGCCTCGGCCTTGACCACGTCGGCCAGGCCGAGCGCCAGGGCCAGCGAGGTGTAGAAGGTCTCGCCGCCGGACAGCGACTTCGGGCTGCGTTCCTCGCCGGTGTGCCGGTCGATCACCGCCAGGGTCAGCCCGGTCCGCTGCCGACGGTTCTCGCTCTCGTCGCTGCGACGAAGCTCGTACCGACCGGACGACATCACCGACAGCCGCACGTTGGCGGCCGCGACGACCTGCTCGAACCAGTGCCGCAGCACGAAGGTGGTGAGCGCCATCCGGTGCCGGCCCTCCATTCCCTTGGCCAGTCCGGCCAGGTAGATCACCGGACTGGTCGTGGCGATCAGCGCCGCGGCCGCGTCCTGGGCCGCGCGCACCTCGGCCTGCCTGGCGGCCAGCCGGTGCACCCGGTCGCGCTGCGCCGAGCAGGCGGCGAGTGCCTCCTGCTCGGCGGCGCGGGCCGCCTCGAGGCGGGCCGCCGCCTGCTCGGCGGCCGCGTGCGCGGCGCCGGCGTCCGCCGGGTCAAGCCCGGCAAGCTCGGGCGCTCCAACGGCGCCCTTGAGCTCGTCCAGGCGGGTGTTCCACCCGGTGACCGCGAGGTCGAGATCCGCCTGCCGATCCGGTGCCAGCACCGCCGACCTGGCCAGCGCCAGGGCCGCCGGACCGGCCGCTGGTCCCGCGTCCTGGCCGCCGAACCCGCTCGCCAGAGCCTCGGACTCGGCCCGCTGCCGGGCCTGCCGCTCGGCCGACAGCGCATCGGCGAGCCTGCCGAGCGCCTCGGCCAGCGCCTGGTCGGCTGCCGCAGCGACCCGGACGGCCGTCTGCCTGGCGGTCACCGACGGGTGCCCGGCCGCCGCCTGGGCGACCTCGGCGCGGCGCCCGGCGAGTTCGGCCCGCTTCAGCTCGGCGTCGCGCTGCGCCGCGGACCGCCGCTCGGTCGCCGCCATCAGGTCATCACCCAGCCGGTCCAGCCGGTCACGAAGGCCGGCCAGTTCCGGCTCCAGCCGGGCGATGAGCAGGACGGCTTCCTCCCCGGCGGCGACCGCGGCAGCCGCGGCGGCGGTCTGCTCGGCGAGGTCCGTCATGGTCTGGCCGCCCAGCCTGGCCGCGCATTCGGCGGCCTCGCGGTCCAGGCTGGCGTGCTCGCGCTCGGCCAGTTCCCTGGCTCGCTGGGCCTCGTCGCGCCGCTCGCGGGCCGCTGCCACCGTCTCCTCGGTGACCGGGTCCGCGCCTGCCGGGGCCGGCGCCGGGTGCTCGGCTGACCCGCAGACCGGGCAGGGCTGACCGGCCACCAGGCCGCTGGCAAGCTCGCCAGACATCCCGGCGAGCCGCGCGTCCATCGCCTGCTGGTGTGCGTCGACCAGCCGCTGGTGGGCATCCACGGCCGCGCGCCGACGTTCGTCCGCGGCGGCGAGCAGCGGGCCGATCTCGGCTAGCCGGGCCGCGGATCGTTCCAGCGAGGCCAGGTCCCGCTGCCGCTGGCTGGCCGCCTCCAGGGCCGCGGCAGCCGCCCTGGCCCCGATCAGCTCCGCTTCCAGCCCGGCGATCTCGGCCGGCAGATCGCGCCGGGCCGTCTCGAGCGAGCCGACCTCGGCGGCGGAGGCGGCCGCGACCCGATCAAGCTCGGCAGCCGCCTCCTCGGCGGCCGGCAGCGCTGCCTCGGCGGCGACCAGGTGCTCAAGGCCCGCGGCGGCACGCATGCCCTCGGTGGCGCGGTCCGCCGCCCGCGCGGCAGCGTTCACGACCAGGTCGCGGTCGGCGCCA